>NZ_JAMOKJ010000001.1:0-312326 GCF_023656595.1 Coprococcus intestinalis
TGAGCACCAATAATGATGCTCTTTTCGTCATACAGTTTTCAAGGTTCAAATATATCTGAAATGCATTTCTGCAATTCATTCAAAAAATTTTCATTTTAGACTTGACTTTTAATAGTTAGTCTTTCCTTAATGGAACCAAGTTTCATTAAGGAATGATACAATGATATTTCTGAAATGTCAACTACTAATTTGAAAAATACATTGGCCGCTCCGTCGGTCCTTCTGTCTGCCGCCGGATCAAACTACCGGAAAATCTCCCGCAGAACCTTTCCCTTTGCCCCCGGAAGCTCCAGTCCCATGATCTCGGCCATGGTCGGGCCCTCATCCATCAGAGACATCTCTTCAATCTCCACTCCCGGCATAATATCCGGTCCAACAGCCATGAAAACAGTCTGATAGTCTTTCCTTCCCGGGTGAAAACCGTGGGTTGCCCGCTGCACCTCAGGAATCTCTCCCATATCCAGCTCATTCTGAAAATAAAATCCGCGCCGTGCTTCCAACATAAAAGTACATTCCGGGTCTGCCCCCAATTCCTTCGCCTTCTTCGATGAATAAATGGCCGCAATGCCATTATCCGGATCATTCTTCATGGCACACAGCCAATCATAGATTTCATTCTTGATCCGAATCTGCTCAGACTTCTCCAGTCCGTTCTTCCTGATATAAATATAAGCTGAACCATCACAATTCTGACAGTAAGCCTTCCAGTCTGTAATTCTCCCATGCTGTACCCTGATATATCCCTGCTCACGCAAAAATCGGTTGATCAATATAATATTCTGAACATCCAGCTGACTGTGATCACCGAGAAGCACTACCGTTGTATCCCGCTTCACGGACATTCCGCACCTGTGCAGCAAATGCATCAGTTCTCCGACTCTCCGGTCATGTCGCTCTATCGCCGCATGGGCTTCCTTCGAATGCACACCAAAATGATGCCGCTGTGTATCCAGATCTGTCAGATGTACAAACATCATATCCGGTCTGTAAGTCCTGATCGTATAATTCATGGAAGCCTGTACAAAATTGTCCAGGGCCGGCTGTCGAATACCGTCTCTGAGGCTGCCGAACTTCCGGTTCAAGGTCAACTGATACCCCAATGTGCCATTGGCCGCCGATGTCATGATCTGATTCGACCACCTGTGGTTGGCAAAAATTTCCGGAAGATTCCATGTAATATCAGACTTCGCCGTCACCGGCCATAAAAGGGCCGCCACCTGCATGCCCTTCTTCAATGCCTCATCATACAATGTCGTCCCCTGAATATACTTCCGCTGCCAGAACCAATCCGGCGATGAGCGTTCCGGCTGAATCAGAATATTGTTCACAATTCCGTGTTCTGCCGGCGGCCTGCCGGTCACGATCGTCGTATGGGCCGGATAGGTCAGTGACGGGTACACCGAACGGACTTGCCTGCAAAAAGCCGCATGGTCAATAAACTTCTTAAAGTTCGGCAGCTGCGAAAACATCTCAAAGTCCGTGCTGCCCAAGGCATCCAGTGAAATAACGATCAATCGCTTACTCTTCATCCGATTCATCTCCTCTGATACGCCGCATATGTTCCTTCATCTCTTTCTCATAGCCCAGATCTCCCATGTGATAGAACTTCTGATCCTTAAAAGCATCCGGAAGGTACTGCTGTCTGACATAATGATTCGGATAGTCGTGGGCATACTTATAGCCAATGCCATGTCCAAGCTTCGCTGCCCCGCCGTAATGGGCATCCTGCAGATAAGGCGGTACCGGAGCTGCCTGGGTTGAACGCACCAGGGCCATCGCCTCATCGATTGCCATGATTGCTGCGTTGCTCTTCGGTGCACAGGCCACATAGGCTGCTGCCTGGGCCAATGTGATCCGGGCTTCAGGCATTCCCAGTCTTTCAACCGCCTGGGATGCGGCAACAGCCACCTGCAGTGCCTGAGGATCTGCATTGCCCACATCCTCTGATGCACAGATCATAATTCTTCTGGCAATAAAAGCCGGCTCCTCCCCCGCATACAGCATTCTTGCAAGGTAATAAATAGCGGCATCCGGGTCCGATCCCCGCATGCTCTTAATAAAAGCTGAGATCGTATCGTAATGATTGTCTCCGTTCTTGTCATAACGCATCACACGGCGCTGAATACATTCTGATGCCACATCAACCGTAATGTGAATCTTCCCATCCGCTGACGGTTCTGTTGTCAAAACACCCAATTCCACCGCATTCAATGCCATGCGTGCATCACCGCCGGATATATCCGCCAGAAAATCAACCGCATCATCTGAGATCTCAGCTCCATAACTGCCCATACCGCGCTCTGTGTCATAAACCGCACGCCTGATCAGCACCCCGATATCCTCCGCTGACAGCGGTTTCAGTTCAAAAATAACCGATCTGGATATCAAAGCGCCATTCACCTCGAAATACGGATTCTCCGTTGTTGCGCCGATCAGGATCAGCGTGCCGTCCTCCACAAAAGGCAGCAGATAATCCTGCTGACCCTTATTAAAACGGTGGATCTCATCAACAAAAAGGATGGTCCGTTTGCCGTACATTCCCATACGGTCCTTCGCTTCCTGAACAACCTGCTCCATATCCTTCTTGCCGGCTACAGTCGCATTGATCTGTGTAAATGCCGCGCTGGTAGTGTTGGCGATCACCTTCGCTATCGTTGTCTTGCCTGTTCCCGGCGGCCCATATAAAATAATCGAGCTGAGCTTATCAGCCTTGATCGCCCGATACAGCATCTTGTCCCGTCCGAGAATATGCTGCTGTCCTACAATCTCATCCAGCGTTCTCGGACGAAGCCTTGAAGCCAGGGGCGACTCTTTCTCCATTTTGTCTTCTCTCATATAATCAAATAAATCCACTGTCACAACCTCCATATAGCAAAATCTTACCACATATAGCGAAAAGAAACAAGTGTTCTGTTTTTATTATTTTTCAAGTTTATAAACCTTTTAGAAAAGTTTACACTCAATTCATTGAACATCCAGTCCCAATCATGTATGATATCTATTGTATATACTGATATCCGTATGTACAACGCTTATTAGAAAGGACGAAACCCTATGGCTGGATTTTTAACATATTATCTGTTTGGAATGGAATCCTGTGATATGCTTTCCGACAACTATATCCATGAAGTCATTAAAAAGAATAACCATGCTTTTCTTCTGGGTCTTCAAGGGAACAATCTGCTCTCCTTTAATCCTCATACTTTATCCAAGCGTGGACTGTCCTATCGTACAGCTTCCCTGACGCTGCGCAACCAGGAATACGCTGCGTTTTTTAATAATATGCTGGATACATTAAGTGGCATGGCCGATCAGGAGCGCGATGTCTGCATCGCCTATATGGCAGGCTATCTCTGCTTTTTTACCATTGATCAGTCTGCTTCACCCTATATTCTTTTCAGGGTCTGGCAGGATCTTCCGGCCAAGTGCAGTTCATCCCGCATGACATGTCACCGTCGGAAGGTTGAGACAACCATTGACACAGTGCTGCTTCGGAGTCGCTGCCATATGGAACCTTCCCAGCTGAATTTTGAAGCACTGACCTTTGTCAGCCGCAAAGACCTGTCAGCCATTGCCTATCTGATGCGTCAGACGATCCAGACCACTTACAAGTACCGGATCTCCGCGAATGAAATCAGTACAGGCGTCCGCAATATGCAGCGTCAGAACATTCATTTACGCCCGAACAACCGTTTTTATCATTTGCTGAGATACCGGATTGAAGGCACTCTGCCAATCCTCCCTGCTCAGAAGAAGAAGGTCTATCAGGATTATCTGTCTGATGAACATGATTATATGAACACTGACAAAAAGCCGTGGTACACCTATCCCGGCTGCCCGGAAGCTTCCTATCTCTCCTTTGAAGAGATCTTTGAACAGGCACTTCAGAACAGTCATCAGCTTCTTGAGAACCTGGACAGCTGCCTTGCATGGGGCATGGACCGTGAAGAACTCATCAACAGCATTATTCATCTCATTCCCTATCCATCAATATAAAAAGAGCTCTTTGAGGTTTTATCTGAACCCCAAAGAGCTTAAATATATTTAATACATGACCATCAGACGGCTAATCAGGAACTGATACTCGTCGATGGTCTTTTTCATTGCCAATGCCTCGTCAATGTCAAAGTCCGTGAACTGACCGGCTTTATAGGCAATGACTCTGTTGGTCGCACCGCCGGACAACAGGTCAACGGCATAAGCACCCATTGTGGATGCGTATACCCTGTCTTTAGCTGTCGGCGAACCGCCTCTCTGAATATGACCAAGAATCGTGGCTCTTGTCTCAATACCTGTGGCCGTTTCTATACGTTTGGCCAGTCGATTCGAATCCCCGATACCTTCCGCATTGATGACAACATGATGTTTCTTGCCTTTCAAACGGTTTGAGAGGATTGTCTCGATCAGATCCTGCTCATCGAACTGTTCCTTTTCAGGTATCAGAATGCCGTCCGCACCGTTGGCAATTTCGCACCAAAGGGCAATATAACCTGCATTTCTGCCCATAACTTCAATGATGCTGCATCGCTCATGGGACATGGATGTATCTTTGATCTTGTCAATGGCTTCCACAGCCGTATTGACCGCCGTATCAAAACCGATGGTATAATCCGTACATGCAATATCCAGATCGATGGTTCCTGGGATACCAATGGTATTGATGCCCAGAGCTGACAGCTTCTGTGCTCCTCTGAAGGAGCCATCACCGCCGATGACGATCAGTCCGTCAATGCCATGCTTCGTAAGGATCTCTGCCGCTTTCTGCTGTCCTTCCTCAGTCATAAATTCTTTGCATCTGGCAGTATACAGAATTGTACCGCCGCGCCGCATAATTTCTGAAACGCTCTGCTTGTCCATATCAATGATCTCTTCATTCAAAAGGCCGGCATAACCGCGCATGATACCTTTCACATTCAGGCCGCTGGCGATAGCTGTACGCACGATCGCACGAATAGCCGCATTCATCCCCGGTGCATCTCCGCCGCTGGTCAAAACGCCAATTGTCTTAATCTCACCCATTTGATATCTCCTCCTTTATTCTCCCTGCTCCATCTCCTTACAGCAACTGCACAGGGCACTCTGTCTGTCCATATGACTTTTTAAAGTTAATCCATATAGCTATAGTAGACTTTTCCATTCTGCTCAAAAAGCTTTTCTGCTGCTGTCTGTGTCATGGAATATACTTCTCCCTTTGCAGGATCCGCAATCCAGACATAATCATTATCATAAGCCGTGATCAGACCGTAATTGTTGTTTGAAAGTTTGACAGCCACAACACGGTCGCGGTAAACAAAATGAAGCACATCATCCAGATTCAGGCCGCTCAGATCAATCGTCTCCGCCGGAAGTACCGCTGTCATCGCCGCAAATAACGGCTCTGCATCATCGATCGTGCCATTTAATTCCCAACCTTCGTAATCTGCAATCGTCTTGATCAAAATGCTGTTCATGCTCTGTGTATTGCTGGTCTTGTCAATACTGTCAATATTCAGATCCCAGATATAAGCTCTTCCGGCTTTCTGCCAGATCACCTGCTTGTGGCTGGTCATAATCGTGCCGGCGTAGGTCGTACCATAATCCACAGCCTCCTGGATCGTCGCAAATGCCGCATCCATGCGTCCCTTTGTATAAACATAATACTGCATTTCCACCTGATCCGTATCTTCGTATTCCCTTGAAATATCATAACCCGGATCCAGGTAACGGGCACTCTGTGAAATCGGCACAAAACTGTCGGATGTATTCAGATGCAGCCAGTTCTGCTGTCCTCTGATACTGTCTTTTTGTTTATCCACATAAATTTTCTGGTCATCATTTTCGATATTACGGATGATATAATCTTCACCAGCATCCTGATAATCCGTATAATTGCCGTTCTTTACAGCCTTGGCCAGCTTCATGGATATATTGCCGTCACTGATGGTCAGCCGCATCACATAGTCACCGCTCTTCTGATACGTCTTGACCTCATTATAATTCTCATCCATAATGTGCACTTCGCTGATCGGTGTGCGAATGACACCGGAGGAATCCTCTGTCAACATCTGTGGATCGATCAGACCATAGATCAGATCCTTTCCCGCATAGCCAAGAGGAACAATCCGCCAGTCGCCGCCTTCAATGGTTCTTTCCTTTCCGGAATTCAGATCAACGATCTTCAGCCGTTCTCCGGCATTTTCATCACCGCCGTCACACATAACAAAAATGCCGTCTCCCGATGCTGTACAATTGCTGCTGTTGAGGTCTTTGTAGGCCACATCCATTTTGCCCATATTGACATCGATGGCATAAACGGTATCTTCCAGCAAAAGATACAGTGTGCCGTCATCATTCATATAAGCCAGTTCCTCCAGGCCTGACCGCATTTGCTCAAAACCTTTATTAAAAGGAATAAAAACAAGATCTTCCAGAAGAACATCTTCATGGCTGAAATGATAAACCATCACGCCTTCCCGGCCTTCGTAATTACCGGAATGCATATAACCATACACAATAAAATACAAATCTCCGGTTTCAGGATCCGCATGAACAACCTTTATGCCGGCTTCATCCTGTCGTCCGCAATTGTGATTGTCATCCTCCTCCGTATAAACCTTGGTCATAATACGGTTGGTATTGTCATAAAGCCACAGCTGCTGATCGCCTGTTACCCAGATATACTGCTGCTGGTCTGTTCCATAGGAGGCATAGTCGATATCTGAAGCGTCTCCGATACCAAGCCTGAGTGCTCCTGAAGAAACAGTTATATCTGCCAGTCCGATATTCTCTGCCATCCGCCGTTCAAAATCCAGAAGATAGATCTTTGAATCTGTCCATCGCAGCCTGTAATACTCATTGACATTATAAAATGTATTAATATCTCCGGCTGAAGATTCTATCGTATAGGACAAGGTAAAAGCCGCCGTCTCCGTATTAATCTCCTTCAGACGAATAGCGATCTCGCTTGTTCGGTATGGCGCCATACTTCCCCATGTCACCGTATCCGATGATGAATACAGCGTCACCAAACTCTTGTCTGAACTCGAGGAAGAGGATGTTGATTCAAGATAACTGCTCAAAGCATCTGCACTGTCCTTATTGAAAGTCGTTTCATTGAAATCCAGGACAAACTTGAGTTTCTCAGCTACCTTCAGATCCGATCCGTAACGGACTCTTGTATAATAATGATAAACCTGATCCTGATCGTTTTTCAGCATCAGATGCAGACAATACTCCCTGTTGGAATACAGTGTGTTTTTGAATTGGAGCTGCATTTGAACCATAGCATTGACCTTTTCCATGTCGGTACAGTCTCCGCTTTCGATCAGATCTGTATACTGATCATTGTACAGCTCAAAACTGACAGAGGAAATGTTGTGTCCATAGGTATCCATACTCAGATTGATGGTCTTGCTCTCACCTACAGGTGTTAGCGTATCTCTGTAGTAACCGCCGTCTACCGGCTCTGTATACCCATGCATTTCATTCATGAGTTCACCGCCGGTACGCACATACAAAAGCGGCAGATCCGCGCTTGAACGCTGCTGCTCACCGCTGACCTTCCCCTGATTAAGCACAAAGCTGCTGACACAGACTGCTGCAATAAAAGCGGTAAGATAGGCCAGGAGCGTCAATAGTATCTTCTTAGTTCTGCTCATACGCCATCTCCCCTTCCATCTCCTTAAAAAGTTTCTCCAGGGTCAGCTCTGCACCAAAGAAATCTCTGCACTTCTGATAATTCTCCATCTGCTGCTTTCTGGCCGCCTTCGGCAAAAGTCCCTTGGACTTCACCCCACGGATCAGAATGTTCTTCGGTGTATGTTCCATATCGATAAATTCAAGAAGCTGCGTCTTATAGCCTTTCATTTCCAACAGCTGTCCACGCATGGCATCTGTCATCAGGGCAGCTGTCCGCTCTTTGATGAGCCCGTACTGAAAAGCCCCGGACAAAGTTTCACACTGCATCTTTCGGTTCAGTTCGTGCTGACAGCACGGCACGGATAAAATCACCGATGCATGCCATTTAACAGCCTTATATAAGGCATAATCGGTTGCAGTATCACAGGCATGAAGCGTCACAACCATATCCACTTCATCTGTGTCGTTATAATCCGCAATATCTCCGCATAAAAACTGAAGCCCATCATAACCATACCGGTCGGCCAATGCCTGACAGTCTTCGATAACCTTCTGCTTCAGATCCAGTCCCGTGATCCGGATGTCATAATGCTTCAGCACCTTCAGGTAATAATACATGGCAAATGTCAGGTAAGACTTGCCGCATCCGAAATCAATGATATGCACGGTTCTGTCGGTTGGCAGTTCCGGCAGAATATCTTCAATAAACTCCAGGAAGCGATTGATCTGTCGATACTTGTCATAACGTGTACGGATAATCTTCCCGCTTTCTGTCATAACGCCCAGATCAATCATAAAAGGCACTGCCGTTCCTTCTTCGATGATATATTGCTTCTTGCGATTATGCTCCAGATTCTGTGTCTCAATGCAGGCTGCTTTTTTGCTCTTTACTGTTGCCTTGCCCTTCTTGCTGACAAGCACCGTCACCATTTCATCCTGCATCCGGATCTGCGCCTGTCGGAAATCATGCAGTATCCATCCAGACAATGTCTCCAAAGCATTCTCCGCCGTCATATTCTCATGAAAAACCTGCTTGTCCGTATACCTGGATACCTGAAAATACAGACTATCCCGGATCATAACAGGCCGTACCTTTATCTTTATAAAGTCACCGCCGCCTCTTGCACCGCTAATGACCATATCTACCAGAAGCGATGTCAGCACACGCTTCAATAATTCTTCTATCTGATTCATCTAAACACCTTATCTATGTTTTATAAGAAACGCCGGAGTTCCTCAGAGCGCCGGCGCAATGATTATTATTCAATTCTATAGTTTAACATAACATTTTCTGTCTGTAAATTGCGGTAAACCATTTTTATAACGATTCACAGGTATTTTTCAATAATTTCTGCGATTCATCTGCTGATAACGCCATCTCCTGTGATGCATCTCACCCAGCAGCATGATCTGTATCATTTCTTCCATGCAGCTATCCCAGGTCTGATCCCCCTTTCTTTCTGATACAGCCGTATCTTCAGGCATCGTTATAAGCGCCGGGTCATTTTCCTGAATGACCGCAATAATCTCTTTGACAACCTGCTCCACCGCGATCCGGTCCGGGTAATTGTCAAACATCATGCTGTTCTCATATTCCAGCCGGTCGGCCGCATCCTCAATATAATACACCAGTTTGCGGGCCGTATTCGGGTAAAGCTGTTGCATATACAGCCAGTCTTCTTCCATCTGCCCCGGCTCCGGCATATCAGTCATGTACAGATCATCCGCTTCCTGTTCTTCCTCCTGCGCACATGACTGAGACTGAAGTCTGTTATTTTTTCCCGCAGTTCCCCATGATCCCCTGTAAGGCGGTCGGCCAGGCCCCGGCGGCGGTCCCCATGGTCCCTGATGAGGCGGTCGGCCAGGCCCCGGTGGCGGCGGTCCCCATGGTCCCTGATAAGGCGGTCGGCCAGCCCCCGGCGGTGGCGGTCCCCATGGTCCCTGATGAGGCGGTCGGCCAGCCCCCGGCGGTGGCGATCCCCATGGATCCCTGTACGGCGGTCGCCCGCCGCATGGCGGACAATTTCGTTGATAGTTGTATGCCATCTGTTTTTCCCCCTGCTGATAGGCTTCTGATTATAGACTATGCATTTATTCGTTTATCGTGTATAATAGGTGCAGGAATTTGAATTTGGAGGTAATATAGAATGAATGTTCAGGAAATAAAAAAAACACCGCGTCCACGCTACTGCGGTATCCTTGTTCACCCGACTTCTTTCCCGAGCCCTTATGGAATCGGTGATCTCGGTGATGGTGCCTATGCTTTTATCGACTTTTTATATGACGCCGGACAGACCCTCTGGCAGTGTCTGCCCCTTGGTCCGACAGGTTTCGGCGATTCACCCTATCAGGCTTTTTCAGCTTTTGCCGGTCAACCGCTGCTCATCAGCCCGGATCTGCTGCTGAAGGACGGTCTTCTTGAGAAGGATGACCTGGCCGATGTACCAGATTTCAACGATTATTCTGTTGAATACGGCAATGTGATCACTTATAAGGCTGCTCTGCTCCGCAAAGCCTGTGCACATTTTACTGCATCGGAGGACAAAGCCCTGCATAAAGCTTTCAACCACTTCTGCCGAACCGAGAAGGATTGGCTGGAAGACTATGCTCTGTTTATGTCTCTCAAAGATCTGCATCAGGGTCGTTCCTGGCATGAATGGTCGCCTCAGTATCAGGTTCTGGATACCAGGACCCGGAAGGCCGCACTGACCGAACTGGCCGACAGCATCACTTACTATCAGTTTATTCAGTTTATTTTCTTCAAACAGTGGCATGAACTGAAACTTTATGCCAACAAGAAGGGAATCTCCGTCATCGGTGATATTCCAATCTTTGTTTCACCGGACAGTGCCGATGTCTGGGCGAACCAGTCTCTGTTCAAACTTGACAGCAAAGGCTTCCCGACAGCCGTTGCCGGTGTACCACCGGATTATTTTTCAAAAACCGGTCAGCTGTGGGGCAATCCACTCTACAATTGGACAGAACACAAGAAAACCGGATATGCATGGTGGATCTCCCGTATCCGTCAGCAGCTGCAGCTTGTGGACTATCTGCGTATTGATCATTTCCGTGGTTTTGAAGCTTACTGGTCCGTACCGTACGGCGACGAAACAGCTATCAACGGCAAATGGATCAAGGGCCCGGGAGCTTCCCTTTTCCGTGCAATCGAAAAGGAACTCGGCAAAGACCTGCCGATTTTTGCAGAAGATCTCGGTGTGATCACCCCGCAGGTTGAGAAGCTCCGTGATACCTTCCATTTCCCGGGTATGAAGGTGCTTCAGTTTGCCTTCAATGACACCGCAGAAAGCGATTTTCTGCCTTATCTCTACCCTGAAAACTGCATCTGCTACACAGGTACCCATGACAATGATACAACGGTTGGCTGGTATCTTGAACTGGATGAGAAATACCGTGACAAGGTCCGCCGCTATATGAACTGTGACGGCAGCAACATCCACTGGGATTTCATCCGTACAGCCCTTGGCTCCACTGCCCGCTACGCGATTTTCCCACTTCAGGATCTCTTCGGTTTCGGAAGCGACTGCCGTATGAATACACCGGGTGCTGCTTCAGGCAACTGGGCATGGCGCTACACAGCAGACAGACTCTCACCGGAACTGGCAGAAGCACTGAAGACCATCAGCGAAGTTTACGGCCGTGACCGCGCACGTATGGAGGTCCACGCATGATTCGTACAATCCTTGTCCTTTTGTTCCTGCTCTGCTTCTTCATTATCAGCATCCCGCTGTACCTGATTGAAGCCATCATCGGACATTTCGACATCCATAAGAAAGAACGCAGTTCTTTTGTCATTGTCACAACGGCACTGAAGATCATTATCTGGCTCTCCGGTATTCATCTGATTGTTAAAGGCCAGGAAAAAGTCCCAAAGGATCAGGCGGTCCTCTATGTTTCCAATCATCGAAGCTATTTCGATATCGTAACATTGTACCCCCTGACCAACAATACCACCGGTTTTGTTGCCAAGAAAGAGCTGGAACGGATTCCTTTTATCCGACGCTGGATGCGCTATATGAACTGTCAGTTCCTTGACCGTGAGAATATCAAAGAAGGGTTAAAGACGATCCTCAACTGTATTGCCACCGTCAAAGGCGGCTGTTCCGTCTGCATTTTCCCGGAAGGTACACGTACCCCGGGGGATGACATGCTGGAATTTAAGGAAGGCAGCTTCAAGATTGCCGAGAAATCCGGCTGTCTGATCATCCCGGTAGCCATTACCAATACGGAAAATGTTTTTGAGAACCATATTCCTTTTATCAAGGCTTCCACTGTTATCATTGAATTTGGTGACCCGATCGATCTCAATGCCATGCCGAAGGAGGAACGCCGCCATATCGGCAGTCAGGTTCAGGGCATCATCGGCGGTATGCTGAAAGAAAACAGCCTTGCCAATGTCGAATCCTGACAATAACTTATTTTTTTCTCAAAAAACTATTTCTTTTTTGGCGAAAAAATGCTACACTTAAATTCGATTGATTTGAAATGTATTAAAGGAGGAAGTAACGTGACAATAGCACCTATTGCAGCCCTTGGCACCGCATGGATCGTCACTCTGGTTATTCTTGCCATTCTGATTATCGCACTTGTAATTGTTGGTGTATGGGGAAACAAGCAGCAGAAGAAATCAGCAGATGCCCAGCAGCAGCTTCAGGACGCTGCCCAGCCAATGACATTACTGGTTATTGATAAAAAGCGCATGAAGATCAGTGAGGCCAATCTTCCGAAGGTTGTCATCGACAACGTACCGAAGATGATGCGCCGTTCCAAGGTCCCGATTGTTAAAGCTAAGGTCGGTCCGCGTATCATGACATTCATGTGTGATGAGAAGGTTTTTGATATGATTCCTGTGAAACAGGAGATCAGAGCCATGGTCGGCGGTATCTACATTCTCAGTGTGAAGAGCTTAAGAGGCCCTGCACTGGTAACACCACCTAAGAAGACTTTCTGGCAGAAAGTCAAAGGTAAATTCAGCAAAGCCGAATAAAAAAACTGTCGGATTTTTCGAAATCCGACAGTTTTTTTATGTCAGACGCTTCGCAACTCAATACCTCTGAACCGCGCGCATTTTTACATAAAGAAATCCTCTTTTGGAGTAAATACGGCCGGATCATCTTTAAGCTTTTCGGCCAATTCCAACAGTTTTTCTTTGTTGTTCATCCTCTGGTCATCGATGACAGCCTCTGTCAGTTTGTCCAGTACTGCTCCAAGCAACGGTCCCGGTTCGATGCCGGCCCTGATCAGGTCCAATCCACCGATGGCTAACTGACGCACGGTAAAGCACTGTCCTTCCGCGATCACTTTGTGATATGTTTTCTCCTTCTCTGCCAGTAAAGCCAGTTTGCCCGGAATAACTGCCGGATTCTTTGCCTCAATATCTGCATGCTGGACTTTGATGAAATCCTCAAAGATATCCTGTCCGACTCTGTTTAGTGCCCTTCTGACACTGACTTCGGAAGCATCGTATTTCAAGCCATGCCACTTGACAAGTCGTACAACTTTTGTCCGGGTATCGTTGTCAAATTTAAGTCTGCGCATGATTTTCTCTGCATAGGCGGCACTAACCTCCGGATGCTTATAAAAAATCTCACGACCGCCTTCAACCACCTTTTTCACATCTGGCTTGCCAAAATCATGCATCAGCATGGTCAAACGCAGAACCTTGTCCGGCACAATATTCATCATCGTCCGAAGGGTATGTTCTTCCACATCATAGATATGGTTCGGCGTATGCTGGCTGACACCCCTGATTCTGTCATATTCCGGCAGAACAACCGCTGTAATGCCAAGATCACAGGCCAGGCGCATGTATTCGGGATGGTCCGACACAAGAATCTTCACCAGTTCCATCTGTATACGCTCCGCGCTGATATTCTCAAGCTGCTGTACCTTCTCTGTAATCGCTTCTTTTGTCGGTCCATCAATTTCAAAACCAAGCTGTGCAGAGAAGCGCACTGCACGCATGATACGCAATGCATCCTCATCAAAACGTTCCTGAGGCACACCGACACAGCGGATGATCTTTCGTTCCAAATCGCCGATACCATCAAAGGCATCCACAATTCCTCTATCCGGATTGTACGCCATGGCATTAATCGTAAAATCGCGACGCTTTAAATCCTCTAAAAGCTGACTGGTAAACTGGACTTCTTTCGGATGACGGCTGTCCTCATACTCTCCGTCAATACGGTACGTCGTAACTTCATAACCTTCTTTGCCTATCATCACTGTCACTGTACCATGCTCAATTCCTGTATCAATGGTATGCGCAAATACGGCCTTTACCTGTTCCGGTCTTGCGGATGTGGTAATATCCCAATCTTTCGGTTCACGACCAAGCAGACTGTCCCTTACGCAGCCTCCTACCACATAGGCTTCATATCCCGCCTCAGATAATCCCTTTAAAATTACTGCGGCATTCTCAGGAATTCTCATCGATAATCTCTCCATAAAATTCTCTCCCTCATCTGATGCATCTAACATTTACCTTCCTACTTCGCTGCCTGAAGGATTTTCTCTTTGAGCTGTGCATCAAAGAGTCCCTTTCGAATCATCTCGATTTCAAACTTATACGGTGCGTAACTTTTCTTCTTGTTCTCAGCATCCGGAATATACGGTGTCTCCAGTATCTTCGGTATCTGCTCAAAATCCGGACAGTTCACTACCTGCATCAGTGCCTCAAAACCAATCTCTCCAAAACCAAAATTCTCATGACGGTCCTTATGGGCGCCGCATGGATTCTTGCTGTCATTGACATGGAAAACCGCAATCTGATCCTGCCCGATCACCTTGTCAAACTGCGACATCACACCTGAAAAATCATGCACAATATCATAGCCAGCATCATGAACATGACAGGTATCGAAACATACTCTTAACTTATCATTGTATCGAACACCTTCATAAATGGCTGCCAGTTCTTCAAAATTCCGTCCAATCTCACTGCCCTTTCCCGCCATGGTCTCCAGCGCAATATTCACCGGCGTATCGGCCGTCAGCACGGTATTCAGTCCTTCAATGATCCGCCTGATGCCTGCTTCCTCACCGGCCCCCACATGAGCCCCGGGATGCAGGATCAGTACCTTGCTCCCCATGGCAGCCGTCCGCTCAATCTCTTTGGCAAGAAACTCTACCGCCAGTTCATAGGTCTCCGGCTTCACTGTATTGGCTAGATTAATAATATACGGTGCATGGATGACAATCTCATCCATTCCCTTCTCTTTCATCAGATTCCAGCCCTCCTCCACCCGGAGTTCCTCTATCGCTTTGCGCCTTGTATTCTGCGGTGCACCTGTATAAACCATCAATGTATCCGCCCCGTAAGACAATGCCTCCTTCACAGAACCAAGAAACATCTCCTTGCCGCTCATTCCCACATGTGAACCAATCTTCATCATTTTCCTCCTTGTGCCGCCTGACGATAGACCTTTCCGCTCTGAATGGCAATATCCCTGTCAGCCAGCAAATCATTCACTGTAACAAAAGTATAGCCTCTGCGCATTAAATCGTCAAGCGCCATCACCGCCCCCTGAACACTTTCTTCAAAGATATCATGCAGCAGGATAATGTCGCCGTCCTTTGCTTCGGAAATCACATAATCTGCGATCTCACCGGCACTTTTTCCCGTCCAGTCCTCGGTATCCACCGACCACAGGATCACCGGCACATTCAGACTTCTGCAGACAGCATTATTGACACAGCCATAGGGCGGACGGACTGCATAACTGAAATCTCCGATAATGCTCGAAACAGCCTGATACCACTGCAGGATTTCCTGTTTCTGCTGATTTTCAGACAATGTAGTCATCTGCACATGGTGATAGGTATGACACCCGATCTGATGTCCGTCTTCTGCCATCCGCCGGATAGTCTCCCTGTTTTCCGGAAGATCTGCCTGACTGCCGATGAGAAAAAATGTCACTTTCACATTTCGTTTCTCCAATTCATCCAGAAGCCAATCTGTCACTCCGGCTTTTGGTCCGTCATCAAAAGTCAGGGCGATCATTGGTTTTTTCTGTAAATCCGGATGAAAAAGAACTTTTGAAAATGCTTTTTGAGACACTTTTGAAAATCCGCCTAAAACTGAATGACCATTGTATTTTTGCTGTCCGCCCAAACAGCCCGCACATGTTATGATCACTGTTGCTGTCAATACAACTATGAGGAACACGCTCCGCGAGTTTCTCAAGTTATCGCGGCGGTCGCCTAAGTCTCGTGCAAGCACGGACTTTGGCTCGTTGCTCGCGTAAATAAAAAACAGAAGACCTGTCTTACGTCTCATTTCAAATGTCACTTCCCGCTCTATACATATCCATCATATGTAAGCGGCATTCAAATTATCCTGAAAAGCTAAAAATCCCAATCGATCATCCGGACACACATGTACCGAATAATCGATTGGGATTTCTCTATTGCGATGCTTCTAAACCGCCTTTATTATTTGTGTTATTCAGATGCCTTGCCTGCAGAACCGAATAATTCAATCTTCTCTCTGACAGTTGCTTTGATTGCTTCAGCACCCGGCGCAAGCAGCTTACGAGGATCGTAACCCTTGCCCTGAAGGTCCTTGCCTTCTTCGATATATTTTCTTGTAGCAGCAGCAAATGAAAGCTGACACTCTGTGTTAACATTGATCTTTGCTACGCCAAGATTGATGGCTTTCTTGATCATATCATCAGGAATACCTGTACCGCCATGAAGAACGAGAGGCATCGCACCTGTCTTCTCCTGTACAGCTGCCAGTGTCTCAAAGCTGAGTCCAGGCCAGTTAGCCGGATACTTGCCATGGATATTGCCGATACCTGCAGCCAGCATGTCCACACCAAGATCTGCAATCGCCTTGCACTCATCAGGGTCTGCGCATTCGCCCATACCAACAACACCGTCTTCTTCGCCGCCGATGGAACCAACTTCTGCTTCCAGAGACATACCCTTTTCAGCACAAATCTTGACTAATTCCTTTGTCTTGGCAACATTCTCATCGATTGGGTAGCTTGAACCATCAAACATGATAGATGAAAAACCGGCTTCGATACATTTATAGCAGCCTTCATAAGTGCCATGGTCAAGATGAAGAGCTACCGGAACTGTAATATTCAGTTCTTCTATCATTGCCTTCACCATAGCAGATACAGTCTTAAATCCACACATGTACTTGCCTGCACCTTCTGACACACCGAGAATAACCGGTGAATCCATCTCCTGAGCTGTCAGCAGAATAGACTTTGTCCACTCAAGGTTGTTGATGTTGAACTGTCCTACTGCATAATGACCTGCTTTCGCTTTCTGAAGCATTTCCTTTGCTGATACTAACATAAAAAATTCCTCCATAGATTGTGTCGATCATTATCGATCATTGTCGGTCACAACCAGTCAATATCGGTCATGACAATGTTATTATAGCCCTTTTTTCATAAAAAGTAAATGGTAATTTACTTAAACTTGATATCAATGTACTGACAGATCAGATCCACTGCCTTGTCAATGCCAAGGGAACTGGTGCTGATCGACAGATCATATGTATGGCACGCCTTCCAATCCTGTCCTGCATAATAGCCAAAATAGCTGTCACGCTTCTTGTCCATGGAATGAATCTTCTTCTGTGCTTCCTTCTCATCCAGATGATCCGAAGCCATGATGCGCTTCGTTCTGAAATCCTTGTCTGCACTGATGTAGATCCTGACGCACTTCGGTTCATCACGCAAAATATAGCCTGCGCATCGTCCGACAATAATGCAGTCATCCTTGTCAGCGATCTCCTGAATAACCTCTGCCTGCTTGTTGAACAATTTGTCACTGGACAAAGTATTCTCAAAAGGATTCATGGATGTATTCATCGTAAAAGTATTCATCGCCAGCATATACAGAAAACTGTCTGTCGGCTTCTCATCGACTTTCTCGAAATAATCTTTCCTGATACCGCTTCGTCTTGCCGCAAGATCCGCAATATCTTCATCATAGACCTTAAGGCCAAGACGTTTGCCAAGCTTCTCGGCAATCTCCTTACCGCCGCTGCCGTACTCTCTGTTTAAAGCAATAATTAAATGATCCGACATCTTAACTCCCCCTATTCTGTCTCTTTATTGTCTGTCACTTCGGACGGTGTCTGACTGTGCATACTCTCATGCTCTTTCACAAGCTCATCATGAAGTTCCAGTGAATTCCAGCCGCAATTCGCCTCTGTCAAAACCGCCTTCAACGCAACCGGCTGAATCTTCATCTTTCTGAAGCCGTGAAGAAAACTATCCAGCATACCGCCGGTAAATCCCTTCAGGATCAGCATCTCATCTTCAAAACCTTCGCCTTTATAAGTCTCTCCGCTGAGGGAATATCCCGGCACACCGGCAATCGCACCGATGGCTTCTGTGTACTGCGCCCGGTCCACAACACGGATCTTCAATCCCAGTGTCAGACACAACATGCGGATCTGCCGCCCTCTTTCCGAATTCAAATTATAAAAATAAACGGCTCCATTCTGTTTCATCTTCTGTTACTCCTATATTATAATTATATTATATGCAGCTCGGCCTTCTCTTTAGACGCAACCCTGATCACAACACGACATTCTGAAATAAATACATCATTCATATGAAGATCATAG
Source organism: Coprococcus intestinalis (assembly GCF_023656595.1). Lineage (NCBI taxonomy): Bacteria > Bacillati > Bacillota > Clostridia > Lachnospirales > Lachnospiraceae > Coprococcus > Coprococcus intestinalis. The sequence continues at coordinate 18,236 of NZ_JAMOKJ010000001.1, forward strand.
ACAATCTCTGTCTCAATGTTCTCCCCTTCCTGCCTTGTCCGCAGTCTGGATGTAAATATCTCCATCTGGATGACTCCGGCCGGTGTATGGTACTGGGAAGAAATCTGCTTCTCCTTCTCAAATACCATATGGACCTTGCCCGCACCGCGTCGGATCACATCTACTCTATCCTCGCCGATCTTGATCGTATTGCCTGACTGCTCACCGCTTTCAGGATCAATCTCATCATACAGAATATAATGTTTGCCGTTTCTATAGTAATAAGCCGCCCCGGCGATCAGCTCGGTAGTTGCATCTTCACCAAGATCTGTCTGGTGGCCTCTGACTGTCAAAATGACGTTCTCTGTCATATCAATTCCTTTCTCTTTCAGACGTTATTCTCTCCCGGCTATTTCATTCACTCTGCGTACAATTTTCACAGACTGCATCATGTCGGAAATGACACATGGAAATAAAAGCCTATATCGAAATTATACCATATCTTTCTCTGTTTTTGAATTATTTATAGCTAATTAGCTCGATTATTTCCGGAATACCGCTGTTATTTTCAAACACAGGGATCACGGTTTCATCTCCTGCCCTGCCGCCGATAAAATTTTCCAGAATACTCATGGTACAGCCTTTATTTTCATAATTATTCTGGCAGAGTTCATAGATAAAAACCCCAACAGAGCCATGCACATCGTCATCCAGCTGTAAAATATCTTCTGCAGTATGTTCGGCACGAGCAATAAGTGCCGTTCTTCGTATGGTCTTTTCATCTGCCAGTTCATTCATCACCTGGCTTCTTTTTTCCTGATCCTCAAATAAATCTTTTCCCATCAAAATAACAGGCATCTGGCTGTAATCCGTTGTTTTATCCGAGGATGCATTCAGAAGTTCCGATGCTTCTGAAACAGATGCTGCCGCAATTACCCGCATCGGCTCAGCCTCCCCTGCATCCGTCCCTGTCAGAGCAGAAAGATCCGGAAAACCATAACTGATTTTTAAACCGCCCTCCGGATCACTGTCTATGCCCATACACATAATATAATTGCGGTTTTGAGGCTCTCGCTCTGCATAACAGCCGCATAGAAGCCCCGCTGTGATCAATATTCCAAAAAGCAGTGCCAGTTTTCTATCCATTTTTGCATCTTTATTTTCTGTCCGGATCAGTCCTTTTGCAGCCACTGTCAGATGTATCAGCATGCCGCCGGCAAAAACAAAAAAACTCATCATCCACAGCATGACAAAGAAGATATCATAACGTGAGATGAAGTTTCCTGGAAATCGGATCAGCTGCAGCACCACCCCAAATGGATACCGCTCACCCGCAATGCCCTCCGGACTCAGCAGACAGACTGTCAGCCCTGTACTAAACAACAGCATGAGTCCTGCACCGGCAAAGGCCACCGGATAGATGCCTTTTCGCCGATTCTGTCTTTGAATGCACCGCCACAACAGCAGCGGCTGGTCACTCAGCATAAAAAAGGCCGCACCGGCCAAACCGTTTTTCAGCATCAGAAGCAGGCTGATGCCACCTTCCTGCTTCACGCTTTCAACCATCAGATACCGCCAGCAGCCGCTTTGGATCACCTGCTGCAGACCAAATATAAAAAGAAGAATCAACGGCAGACAGATCAGCCATCCCATGAGTTCTGACATTCTCCCCCGCACCTCCATACCTTTTCCGGCGCCATAAATCAACGCTGCCATCAGAAAAATGATGGGCAGCACACGGCCATACGCAACCGGTATTCTGTCTGCGATCACAGCGCAATAAAAACGCAAAGCCCATATCAGTCCTGCCAGATAAAAAATCAGCCACAGCAGGCAGAGTATTCCCGGCAGCTTTTGTTCTGAGAGTCTGATGCCTGTCTTTTTTTCATACTGATCAAACATACAAAAAGATGCCTTATAATAAATCAGCACGAGACCAATTGTCAGCAGACTGCCCACAAGCATTGTCAGCGATGAAGCTTGTTCCTTTGCTGCTGTCAGTGAAAAAAGCCCCGCTGCCAGCATATCCAGCATAAAGATCCAGGATGCCTGACGCCCGGAGATCATCTGATTATCTGATATCATTTTTCTTCTCCTTTCTCAGTCTGCGTCTGTGTCCTTTCCGTGTAAAATACGGCCGCTCATACATTTTTCCTAATGGCATACGCCAGATATTGTCCTGCCACTTGCCTTTCGGAGCCATCTCTGCCGAAACAAAGGGCAGCATATAGGGAATACCAAAACTTTTTAGGCCGGACAGATGGGTCAATACGGTCAGTACGGCCGCTGTCAGTCCCACAAAACCGCCTATGGATGCTGCAGCAATAAAATAAAATTTAATCATCCGAAATGCAGATGCAAACAGATCATTCGGAATAGTAAAAGCAGACAACGCAGTCAGAGCCACAAGAATAACAACCACCGGACTGACAATATGCGCATCAACCGCCGCCTGACCGATAATCAGACCGCCGACAATCCCCAAAGTACTCCCCATAGGTCCCGGCAGCCTGATGCCTGCCTCCCGCAGCAATTCAAATGCCAGTTCCATCACAACCACCTCCACCGGCAGCGTAAACGGAACACCCTCCCTGGAAGCCGCAAAACTCAGTGCAAAACTCAGCGGCAGTGCCTCCGGATGAAAGCCTGCCAGTGCAATATACATTCCCGGCAAAAGAACTGCAAAAAATGCCGCCGCATAACGCAGTATCCGTACGAAATTCGCTGCATCCCAACGGTCATAGTAGTCATCCGATGCCTGAAAAAAGCATGCAAACACAGTCGGCAGCAAAAGAACCATGGGGGAATTGTCCACAACCAACACAATACGGCCCTCTAAAATGGCTGAGGCCGCCTTATCCGGCCGTTCTGTGGCCTGATACTGAGGGAACGGCGAGTACCATTTTTCTTCCGTCAGGGATTCCAGATAACTGCTGTCAAGGATCGCATCAATTTTGAAACTCTCCAGCTTTCTGATAACCTGCTTAAGCATTTCCGGCCGTACAAGATCCTCCATATACATCAACGCCACATCTGTTTTTGAACGGACACCGATGGTCATCTGCCGGCTCTTCAGCCGTGTATCTCTGATCCGCCGCCGAATCAGCACGGTATTCACCCTGAAAGATTCCGTAAAGCTTTCCTTGGAACCTCTGACAGACACTTCTGTTTCCGCCTCTGATACCCCGCGCCCCGGCAGATTCTTACTGGAAACAATCATGGCCTTTGCCATGCCGTCAATGAGAATCGCCGTATTGCCTTTGAGGACCTCATCAATCAGCATCTCCATCTGATTGGTTTCCTTCACATCTGCTGTCGCCAGATATTTATTAAAAATAACCTGCCCGGCATTTTGATCTGGCAGCTGTATCCGATCAAAAAGGAGACTTTTCAGCACAACACCATCTATAAAATCCCGGTCATACATGGAATCCATATAAACAACATACATTCCCAGCTTTTCATCACCCACCAGAATCCGGCGCATGACGGCATCGGCACAGCCTTCAAAACGGGATTCTATATACCGGATATTTATTTCCAGCTCAGTTTCAATCTTATTGTGCATTCCAAAGCCTCCTAAAAAAATAAAGATACCGCAAGCAGACCATTGTCTGCTGCAATATCTTTATTCTCTGCAAATGCTGCTTTTTTATGCTTCCTGCTCCTGAAGCTTCTTGATTACCGTCAGCTCCTGGATATAAATATGTTCCTGGATCAGGCGAACTGCCTCTTCTTTGTTCTTGTCAATGATGGCATCCACAATCCTCTGATGCTCTTCCACCAGTCTGTCATGGGACTGTGTATCCTTCAGATATTCCAGACGGTAACGATACATCTGTTCCCGGAGATTATTTAAAATCTGGATCAGTCTGGCATTCTTCGTTGATCTGAAAATAATATCATGGAAAGCCACATCCTTCTCTGCGATGGTTGTCAGATCATCCTTACCAAAAGACTCTTCAAAATTCTTACATGCAAGCTTCAGATCATAGATATCATCTTCTGTAATTCTGTCACAGGCAAGCTCGATCGCCAATTTCTCGAGGGAGGTACGGACTTCCAATACATCTCTCAGATCCTTCTCTGTAATCCGTGCAACCTCTGCACCTTTTCTCGGAATCATCACAACAAGGCCTTCCAGCTCCAGCTTACGAATTGCTTCACGGATCGGTGTTCGGCTGACTCCCAGCTTGTTGGCCAGTGCAATCTCCATCAGACGTTCTCCTGGTTCCAGTTCTCCTTTGAGAATCGCTCTTCTCAATGTATTAAATACAACATCTCTTAATGGGAGATATTCATCAATTGTCATTTCAAAGTCCTTCATCCTGCCTACCTCTTTCTTTGATTCTTACGTGTGCCTTTTATTTTCTGATTAAATGGTCTGGTCAGATAAATCTGTCTCGCCAAGCCGCTGGCTTTCATATCTTCAAAGGCTTTCTTCGCCTTGTCTTCATCATCAAAAATACCGAATACAGTCGGTCCGCTACCGCTCATCAAAGCATTCACTGCCCCCGACTGCATCATCTGCTGCTTGATATCTGCAATGACCGGATGTTCCGGAATCGTCACAGTCTCAAGTACATTGCCAAGACGATCCGTGACACCATAAAGATCCTTCACCTTCAGCGCTGATACAATGCCATCCACATCCGGATGCAGGGTCTCTTCATTCAATTTCAGATGCTCATAAACATAACGGGTGGACACACTGATGGATGGTTTCGCAATTAAAATCGGACAATCCGGAAGCGGCGCCACCGGCGTCAGAATCTCACCAATTCCTTCCGACAATGCAGTGCGGCGCATCAGACAATACGGAACATCTGCCCCCAGCTTCACGCCGATCTCCCTGAGCTTCTTCTGGCTCAGCTGCAAATCAAAGAGCTTATTCATACCGTATAAAACAGCAGCACAATCCGTACTTCCGCCTGCCATTCCTGCAGCCACCGGTATATGCTTCTCAATGCGGATACAGACACCCTGCTTTATGTCAAACTGCTCCATCATAACCTTCGCCGCTTTGTAGGCAATATTGCGCTCATCCGTCGGCAGGAAGGATAAATTGCATGTCAGCCGGATGCCCGGTGTCTCTGTTTTCTCTATATCAATCTGATCATACAGCTTCAGCATCTGCATAACCATTCGAACTTCATGATAGCCGTCTTCTCTGCGTCTGACTACATCTAATCCAAGATTGATCTTCGCTCTGGCTTTTAGTCTGATCGTATCCATAATGATTCCCCCTGTATTCCCCTTAGAGGTGGTTTCAACTCCCATCTTATGTATTTCTCTGTGTATCGTGTATACAATATAATTGTAAAATACAATCTGCAATTTTGCAATACTTTTTTTCGGAATCTTTCAAAAACGCATCTGTTTCATGATCAGCAGACGTTCCCCCTCAGAGATCTCTTCCTTTTCAATATGATTCAGCCGCCGGATTTCCTGGGCTGTTGTACAAAACTGTTTTCCCAGGGAAAATAATGTATCACCCTTTTTAACAACATAGCCTGTCATATTCGGCAGAGATTCCATATATCCGTCATTGGCCTCACCCTCAGAGATTTCCATCATCACATGGAGCGTCATATATTGGCAGACCAGGGTATCCAGGCGAACCGTCATTTTCACCTCTGCCGTATCACCGCTCGCCATCACGGCACTGATCTGATCCAGATACGGCTGCACTTCAAAACAAACATCCTTCGGCAATACACCGGTCTCAATCATACAGGCAAAAGGGATCATCACACCGGCAATATCCAGGGGCAGATGGTCATCCTCATTAACATAGAGAATATGCACATCCGCCACACCCTCTGCCCTTATACCTTCTTCCGTCAGTTCCAGACGGTCCATCCTGATTTCTGCCCATGGATGACAAAGCTGCAGAAACCCGGCATGTTCTCCCGGCATGCGCACCTTTTCATACAACTTACACTCTGTCTGATTGCGAATGCATACCCGGCGCATCGCTGCCTCCTGATAAACCGGCACCAACTGACGTTTCAGACTGTACACATCCGATACAGTCTGCAGTTTTTTCTCTTCATACGCTTCAAGATCAATCTCCAGAACCATCTCTGCCATCACCAGACGCATTTCGCCATCCATATCCGCTTTCATTTCCAGGGACTGAGCGATTTTATGTAAATGACTATTGACGATCATATCTTCTCTCATGCCGCTGCATGGAAGCTCTGCCTGCCATGGCAGATCTGCTTCTGCATATTCAAAAGGATTTTCTTCATTTTCCCCGCTGTAAAGACAGAATACAGAAGCCTCTCCCCTCAGCAGCAGTTTATCATCCTGGGGCCGTATATCCACGCGTCGGTTCTGGACCTCACCCCAGATCAGTTCCAGCATATTGGCCTTATTACCCGGGAGCGTCATTTCTTCCCGTATACGGATTGTGTCCTTTTTCCGTACAGCGATCCCACTGACATCAAGTGTCCGTCGCTGCAGACATAAATGTTTCTCTGTATCCGATATTTCACTGACAACAGGTATCTCTTCCACCGCAGACGCATGGACCTTTACATTGACAACGGATCTGACACTGACTTTCCTGCTGTGGATCATGGTCACTCTCAGATCTTCCATCTCACAATCCACCCGTATTCTCGCTTCTTCTGTCAAACCGTCCATATTGACAACTTCTTCAAAAGGCAGTTCACCTTCCATATGATCCAGTGTACAATTCTGGCGGTCTTTTAAATAAGCCATTCTCCAGAACAGACTGCCTTTTAAAATCATTTTGTCCGGCATCGTCTTTATATTCTGTATCTGTATTTCGCCGTTCTCCACAATCACTTTTTCAATGTCCGATTTATTATCCGGCACGTTATAATCCTGATCCAGTGTCACCTGTAAAGCCACTGAGGATCTGAAATGCATCGCCTGCAGCATCTGTGTATCTGTCAACATAAAAAATCCCTCCTCACATCCATATCCTATTGATATGCCTGTAAGAAAGGATTTATGCGTTATATATGAAATCTGCGGATTACTTGCAAATAACCAGCTGCACATCACGGGTCAGAACATCTGTATAGCTATACGATACCACTCTCTCAGCGTTATCTTCATCTGCATTGATTCTTACCGTAAATATGCTTGGATAGCTCTCCTGTATCACACCTTCGGCAACTGAGTATTTATGACGGCCTTTATTCGCTCTCACACGTACTCTGCGTCCGATATTCGCATCTACTGCTCTCCTGACGTTCATAATATCTTTCTGCTGCAAATCCGTTCACCTCTTTCAAAGGACTTTCACTACTGTTTGGTAATAATGTATAAAACTCCTGTAATAATTTTAACTCTTTTTTCATCAAAAGTCAATTTGCACAGTAAAAAGACTTATTTTTCTCAATATACGTGTTTATTTTGTAGATTTTCACGATTTTTTTAGTACTTTATTCTTCATAATTTCATCGTATACGCAAAATTCGACAGCATTTTCCCTATATATCCCGGCCTCTATATGTCAAAAATGACGGGAGCATCCAATGTCTCCAGCTTAATCACAATGTACGGATACGATACAGTTCCCGCTCCGATCTCGCTCTCCGTGTTTTTGCCGGATCCCGGGCCTTCCAAGGATGTACTGACACAGACTGACTGCTCTCCCAGATACAGATCATTGACTCTAATGCTGTAACCGCCGCCTTCCTGACTGCCATATCCGACAATCAGATACATATTCTCACCATCTCTGTAAATCAGTGTAAAGGTTTCTTCCTTTCGCTCATCAATATGTGACTTCAGTTCCTCACTGATATCCTCTGCACTCACAACTGTAAAATCCAAATCCCGCACCTTTTTTTCCATCATGTCATTTCCCGTACATGCACATAATAAAACCGTCAGCATCATACATATACTTATCTTCCATACTTTTCCCGCCATGTTTCCCTCCGATACGCCTGTCAGACTATCTTATATTGACAAGTTTATGTAAATTGATGGTATTTTATTCACATCACCCATAAAATTATGATAAAATGAGCAGTGTTGCATGATAAAGGAGGTTGTTTATGAAATTCAAATATTCTCTGCCCTGTCTGCTTCTGCTGGTTGTGATGCTGACAGGATGCGGGCACAATTTTGACAGCAGCGGCTACGTGACTTCAATCATGGATACCCTGTACAAAGGTAACTATACATCCTATATGGATTTTACCGGCGTCTCCCGCTCGGATGTTTCTCTTTACCGTGATCAATGGCTTACATCCTCTGCGGAAGCTTTTATGACAGCTTTTGGCGCCGGCACGCCATCCGAAGAAACCACAGACCGGATCATCGCTCTGCTGAACCAGCTCTATGCTAATGCCAGCTATGAGGTAACCGCTGAAACACCCGCTTCAGACGGCAGTCCCCAGACTGTGCAGTTGTCCATCCGGCCGCTGAATATCCTGAAGGACAATTACGATGCCATTCAGGTCTATGTTCATTCTTTTAACGAAAAAAACGCCGACTTCTCCTATGCCGACCTGACAGAAGAAGCCTACTACGACACTTATCTTGATGGGATACTGACCATCCTTGAAAGTCATCTGGCAGACATGACCTTTGGTGAAGCCACAACATTGGATATCCCCTTAGAAAAGAATAGTGACGGCCTATATACCATTTCCGAAGATACTCTGACAGCAATTCAGAATACACTCCTGCCATGGCCTGAGACAGACACGCAGCAATAAACCTACGAATGCGGTTCAGAAGTTTTTATAAATTAACAAACTGAAATGCGCGAAATCAAAAACTACGAAAAGGGATTCAAAAAAGCTTATTCCTGTGCGGAATAACTTTTTTGAATCCCTTCTTTAAGTTCTGAATCGCGCGTTCTTTTACATCATTTTGTCGATCATGGCCAGTACGGCTTTGCCGAGTGCTTCTGACTTCTCATCAGCATCTGCCAGGGAAGTTCCTTTGATACCATAATAGAATTTGATCTTCGGCTCTGTACCGGATGGTCTGACGCATAACCATGCATCATCTGTCATGTCATAGTACAGAACATTGGATGACGGAAGACCTGTCGGCTTTGTCTCACCTGTGGCCAGATCAACAATCTCATCCTTCTTGTAATCTCTTCTGGATACAACCTTATAACCGCCGATTTCTGCCGGTGGATTCTGGCGCAGTACTTCAAGAATAGACTGGATCTTGGCAAGGCCTTCGATACCGGATAAGGAGATAGATTTGATATCATCCTTATAGTAGCCATAGCGTTCATACATATCTACCATGGCATCCCAGAGATTCATACCCTTGGATTTATAATAAGCAGCTGCTTCACAAAGGGCCATTGTGGCTACAATCGCATCCTTATCACGGGCATGTGTGCCGATCAGACAGCCATAGCTTTCTTCAAAACCAAACAGATACGTACCGACACCTGTTGTCTCAAACTTCAGGATCTGCTGTCCGATATATTTAAAGCCTGTCAGGCATTCGATCAGATTCACATTGTAATACTTCGCAATGGCATCCGCCATGTTGGTTGTAACAATTGTCTTGATCAGTGCGCCGTCTTTAGGCAGTCCCTGTTTCTCCTTGATCTGGCTGATTGTGTAATCTGCCAGAAGACAGCCGGACATATTGCCTGTCAGCGTATGGTAAATACCTTCTCTGTCCTTCACTCTGACACCGAGACGGTCTGCATCAGGATCTGTTGCAAGAACAAGATCTGCATCTACTTTCTTCGCCAGCTCTAATCCAAGGACAAATGCCTCATCTGATTCCGGATTCGGATAGCTGACTGTCGGGAATTCACCATCCGGCAGTTCCTGTTCCGGTACAACATAAACATTCTCGAAACCGATTTCCTTCATGATCCTTCTGGCCGGGATATTGCCTGTACCATGCAGTGGTGTGTATACAATCTTAATCTGATCTGCATATTCTTTGATGAGCTCCGGATTCTTCACCTGTTTCTTCAGCTGAGCGATATAAACATCATCCACATCACTTCCGATCACCTGATATAATCCGGCAGCAATTGCCTGATCACGATTCATTGTCTTTACTTCATTATAGTCTGTGACAGCCTTCACTTCCGCCATAATCCCTGAATCATGCGGCGGTGTAATCTGCGCGCCATCTGCCCAGTAAACCTTGTAACCGTTGTATTCCGGTGGATTGTGGCTGGCTGTGATATTGATGCCGGCTGTACAGCCAAGATATCTGACTGCAAAAGATAATTCCGGCGTTGGTCTCAGTGCATCAAATATGTAAGCCTTGATGCCATTGGCTGCAAGACATAAGGCTGCTTCATTGGCAAATTCCGTGGACATTCTTCTGGAGTCAAATGCAATGGCAACGCCCTTGTCTGCCGCATTCTGCTTGATAATGTAATTAGCCAGACCCTGTGTTGTCTTGCGGACAACATAAACATTCATACGGTTGGTTCCGGCTCCGATAACACCTCTCAAACCTGCTGTACCAAACTCCAGATCTGCATAGAAACGTTCCTTTATCTCATTCTCGTCATCCTTGATACTTAATAATTCCTGCTTTGTTGCTTCATCAAAATAAGGATTCGCAAGCCAGCTTTCATAGACTTCTTTATACTCCATCGGAATGACCTCCCTTTATCTTTATTTGGTTTTATTATACTCCAGGATGCCTAAAAAATAAAGGCATATTTGAATGTATTCAGAAAATCCTGCCTCTGTCCCTCCGTTTTCTTAAAACGACAAAGCTTGTCATAATTGACGCTGGAAATCCAGCTTTTCCGCGAATTGTAATAACGATTTGATATTTTCCAGAATTTTTCCGGAAAAGTCAACATCGCATACAGTACACGTCTTTCCTCCTCCGACAGTGTTCTGACAGACAGATACGTATCCATGATCATTGTTCCCAGGGAACTGTCCCAGTTATTTTTTTCAAGAACCTTTCTCAGAAATTGATACAGATCTTTCACCTGGATATCATAATGCATTTTATCAAAATTCACCACTGCCGTATATTTTCGGTTTAAGATCACCTGATGATAATTAAAATCCCCGTGACACAGTGTCCGCTCATCCAGAGCTTTCTTTCGCAGACCATCAAAGTCGAATTGATTTAATTCACTAAGGGCCGCATCTGCCTCTTTCATGCAATCACCATACAGCTGCATATACAATTTTTCAAAATCATTCCATTGTTTTTTCTGACGGATATAGCTGTAAATAGCTCTCAATTCTTTTCTCCTCTTCAGAAAAATCTGTCTGGTATCCTGAAAACTAAATTGTTCCACCCGATCCTCCGACAAATCACACCGTCGCATCAGCATATGCAAAACGGCCAGCTGCCGCACCGCTGCCAGGACATCTGCTGCATTTTTCACATCGCATTCACGTCCTTCAAACCAGTCTCTCACGGTGTACATCTGACCGTCCTTATTGTTATTCAGATACTGCCCCTCTTTATTCGGCAGCAACTGATCCACGTAATAATACCCTCTGTCGCGGATTGTATATTTGACCAGCTGTTCAAACTCCAGTCTCTGGGGTGACCGGTGATACGCCTTGACAATTTTCATTCCCTGGTCCGTGTCACAGATAAATGCACCTCTCCCACGACAGACCCGGGTTGTCTGAAACGTATAAGCATCCAGAACATCTTTGATTTTTTCTTCCACACACTCGCCCTCCCATACCCGCTGCAAATCGCTGACTACTTTTTAATCATATGTGCGGTATGGGGCAGGTATGCACTTGTTTTAAACCCGGGATTCAATTATAATGAAATAAATAGAATTTTAAAATGATTGCGGAGAAATAAATATTATGGATTTACGATTAATTGCTCTGGATTTAGACGGGACCACTTTGAACAGTCAGGGAAAAGTAAGCCCTTATACAAAAAAAATATTAGAAAAAGCACTTTCAAAAGGCATTCTCGTTGTCATTGCCAGCGGACGTGCATTATCCGCCATTCCGGAGGATATTCTGAACATTCGCGGATTAAAATATATCATTACTTCCAACGGATCCAGTATTTTTGAACTGCCGGACAGCCGCAGAATTTATGCCAATGATATGAAACCCGGTGTCGTAATGAGCGTCCTTGCCATTATGCAGGATACACATTTCCCCTTTGAAGTTTTTATCGGCGGTCATGCTTATACGATGCAGGCTTATTACGATTGTCCAACTGATTTCGGCGTTCCCGAACGAATGAATCATTATGTCCAAACAACCCGCACCCCGATTTCTGATATGCCGGACTTTATGATGAAACATTGTAACGAAATCGAAGGCATTGATATGATTGTTCCTGATATGCCGAAGAAACAGCAGCTGATCACTGCCTTATCCCAAATCTCGAATCTCTACATCACATCTTCTGAAAGCTATTACATAGAAATGGCCTCCGGCTCTGTCAGCAAAGCCTCTGCCCTGCATGCGCTGGCTGCGCAGTTTCATATTACCCCGAAACAAGTTATGGCCTTTGGAGACAGTGATAACGACATCGAGCTTTTATCTTATGCCGGATGCGGTGTCGCAATGCAAAACGCGACATCCAATCTCCTGAAAGCCGCTTCGGCTGTCACCCGTTCTAATAACGAAGATGGTGTCGCATTTTATCTTGAATCTTTTCTTTAGTTATTGTAGCTAATATAGCAGGAATCCTGTCTATACTTTATCGTTTGTATAAACAGGATTCCTCTTTTTTAAGTTGTTGTTTCCGTTTATACATCTTATTTTTTCAAATAAAGTCATGCTGCATTTTTCTATCTGCTTTCATTGTACAGAATGTCCTGCGCAACAGTGGTATAAAACAATCTCCGTATTCCCGCAGGCTCCCTTGTCTGCCCCAGAATCCACATCAGCTTCGTGACCACAGCCTCTGTTGTCATATCATAAGCTTCCAACACACTGTCGTACTGCTTCAGATGATGTCCCACCTGATAAATGGTCATGTCACTGCCCTCATTCGGCACCTGTGTTGTCATAACAATGGTCTTGCCCCGATTGATGCCCCACTCAATCGCCTCACCGAAATGATAACGCTCACCCATTGGCAGACCGCCCACACCGAAACTCTCAATAATAATGGCATCATTACGTTCAAGGAAATACCTCAGATAGTCCCCGTCAATCCCCGGAATCAGCTTCAGCAGTCCGACTTTCGAGTCCATTTTGTGGTAAAACTCCGCCGTTGCAGCTTTTACCTGATGGATATACTGAATCTTACGTCCATCCTGAATCACTGCAAGACTTGGATAATTAATACTTGTAAAAGCCTGAAAACTCTTTGTCCGGACTTTTCTGGCTCTTGTTCCCAGAATAACTTTTCCGGAAAAGACAATCTGAACACCGCAGGCATCATCTGAAGATGCATAGATAAAACTATCCAGAAGATTGGCCCTTGCATCCGTAATCTCCATATCCACAGGTTTCTGTGAACCGGTCAGGACAATCGGTTTTGGTGAATGCTGCACCAGATAAGATAAAGCCGAAGCCGTATAAGCCATGGTATCTGTACCGTGGCAGATCACAAAGCCGTCGTATTTTTCATATTTTTCTTCAATCGCATTGGCCATCATCATCCAATGTTCCATGGAAATGTTGGTGCTGTCCAGATTACACAACTGCAGTGTTTCCACTTCACAGATGTCCTTCAACGACGGAATGTAATGCAAAATATCCTGAGATGTCAGCTCCGGTGCCAGCCCGTCTGCTGTTCCTTTTGACGCAATCGTACCGCCTGTTGCGATCATTAATATCTTTTTCAATTTTTATCCTCCTGCTTATCTTCTAATACCGCCTGTCTATCTTCCAATGCCGCCCGCTTTTCCAGACTGCGCACACAGAAAAAGAAAGCTGGTACAAGGAAACAATCCGCCAATATCCATGCCACCGGACTGGCAAAACAAACTGCCGGATATCCGAAAATTGGTACAAACACAAAGGCTACTACTGTTCGGCCAATCATCTCACACACGCCTGCAAGAATAGCCAGACGGCTGAATCCCATGCCCTGTATGGTAAATCTGAAAATATTCACCAATGCCAATGGAAAATAGAACGCAGAGTTACACATCAGGAAAAGATGTGCCTGATTGATAATGACCTCCTCACTGGCATCCACAAAAAGTAATGCCAGATATTTACCGAAGAGCAGAATAAATATAAAGGCTGCAATACCATAAACAAGTCCCAGCAGCGTACAGGATTTTTCTCCCTGCTTCAGTCGGTCAAATTTGCCGGCTCCTACATTCTGCCCCGCATAGGTCGCCATGGTAGAACCCATCGCATCATACGGACAACACAGGAACATATTGATCTTGACCGCCGCTGCCACAGAAGCGACTGCCACAGATCCCAGTGAATTCACTGCCGCCTGGATAATGACACTTCCGATGGCTGTAATGGAATACTGCAATCCCATAGGAATACCCATATTGCACAAATTCAGTATGCAAAATTTATCCGGCTGCCATTCCTCTCTCTGAACATGCAGAATCGGGAATTTCTTCCAGATAACACCCAGACAGCAAAAACCTGAGACGGCCTGTGCGATCACTGTCGCCCATGCAGCACCTGCCACGCCCATTTTCAGAACGATAATAGACAGCAAATCCAGTATAATATTCAGGATTGATGAAAAAATCAGCAGATACAGTGGTGTCTTGCTATCTCCCAGCGAACGCATAATGCCTGACAGGAGATTATACATATAAGTTGCCGGTATACCAAGAAAAATAACAAAAATATAGCTGTAGGAACCATCAATAATATCCTCCGGCGTGTTCATCAGTTCAAGGATCTGGCGGCAGAAAACACAGACCAATACAGCCATAACCACTGCAAATATGATCGACAGCCAGACACTGTTAGCCACGAATTTTCGCATACCATGCTCATCCTTTGCACCAAAACGCTGGGCCACAGGAATAGCAAAACCATTGCAGACACCCATACAGAAACCAATGATCATAAAATTAATAGACCCGGTAGCTCCAACAGATGCCAGGGCGCTGACACCCAGAAACTTTCCGACAATGATCGTGTCCATCATATTGTAAAACTGCTGAAACAGCATACCAAACAAAAGCGGAATGCCGAAACCGAGAATCAGCTTCATCGGCGAACCCGTTGTCAAATCTTTTGTAGCATTTCTGCTCATCTTCATCCTCCCTCAAGGTCATTCAAATATCCATAAAACCTGTCACAAAATTCCAGTCAGCATACGCCGACTGGAATTTCGGAAACCTTATCATCTCTGTGCCTATTAACAGACAATCAGCTCATAATCTCTGCTGCCGAGGCCAATCTTATCTGCATGTTCCAGACATGACTGCCACTCTGATTCCGGTGTGGAATTCGTAAAATGATCATGATGATCGACAAAATCCGGTCGACTCATGTTATCCGAAAGCTGGCTGTTCGGCATCGGTTCTGCCTTCAGACAGGCATCTACACAGGCCTGTTCAAGGGCCAATGGATCAAAAGAAACAAACATGCCGATATTCGGCAGAATCGGCACATCATTTTCTCCATGGCAGTCGCAGTTCGGAGAAACATCAAGAACCAGAGAAATATGGAAATTCGGTCTTCCGTCAATAACCGCCTTCGTATATTCTGCCATCTTGCAGTTCAAAATAGCATTAGCATTGCTATTTCTGAATGTAATAGCATCAAAATTACATGTGCCGAGGCATCTGCTGCAACCTACGCAATGTTCTGTATCTACAGTCATTTTCTTTGTTTCTGCATCGAATACAAGTCCGCCGTTGGCACATTCCTTCTGACAGCGCTTGCAGCCTACACATTTGCGTGATGAAATTGTTGGTATACCGTTGCTGTGCTGCTCCGTTTTTCCTGCTCTTGAACCGCAGCCCATACCAATATTCTTGATCGTGCCGCCAAATCCTGTCGTTTCATGTCCCTTGAAATGTGTCAGACTGATAAAGACATCCGCATCCATCACTGCACGTCCGATCTTGGCTGCTTTGACATATTCACCACCTTCTACAGGTACATCAATATCATCCGTGCCTTTAAGACCATCCGCAATAATGATCGGACATCCTACCGTCAGCGGTGTAAAACCATTCTGCCATGCACATTCCATATGTTCAAGGGCATTCTTTCTGCTGCCCGGATACATCGTATTACAATCTGTCAAAAACGGCTTGCCACCCAAAGATTTTACCAGATCAGCCACTGCCCTGGCATAATTCGGGCGAAGGAAGCTCAAATTGCCCAATTCACCAAAATGCATTTTAATGGCTACGAACTTACCGTCCATATCCAACTGCTCAATGCCTGCTTTTTTCAGCAGTTTCTGCAGTTTTGTTGTTAAGCCATCTCCATAAGCCGGTGTTCTGAAATCAGTAAAAAAAACTTTAGATTTTTCCATCTTCAAAGCATCTCCTTCATTGTATGTATCTTTATCTTCTATTGTTTTAACAATTATTGTAACTGTTTATTTGCGTTTATCTCGTGATAGTATAACCTACCGCTTTCAAAAGTGAAATAGGCATCTTAACCAAAAGTATCCTATACATTCTTCACTTTTTAAGGTATGATAGATAAAAAGGAGGAATCAGCCATGTACACAACCGAATCCTACACAACATGCATCGCTGTCAGTGATTATAAAAAAAGATATATCGATATTCCCACTTTCACTGAATACTGCAAAGCCTGTCCCAATTATGACAGACTCTGGTCCTGTCCTTCCTACACCTTCGATGTGGAGGCTTTCTGGAATCAGTTTCAGACACTGGATCTATTTGCGGTCAAAATCCTCTATAATGATGACTATGCCGGAAAACAATTCTCGGAACACAAAATTGCCGATATTATGCGTCAATCCCTCAATGTCGAAAAAGCCCGTATCAGCCGGGAATTATTCCGACTTGAAGAAAAATACCCCGGCTCCGTCAGTCTTTCAGCCGGCTCCTGTAGCCTGTGCCATGACAATTGTACACGTCCCGACGGCCTGCCATGCCGTTATCCCGACAAACTCCGTTATTCCATCGAATCTCTTGGCGGCAATGTCGGTCTGACCCTCAGTCAATGCATGGGCATTGACCTTGAATGGATGGAAGAAGGCCGACTTCCTCACTACTTTGTTCTTGTCAGCGGCCTGCTCCGCAGGTAAACGCCCCTCAATCTCTCCGATTACCGCTATTCACTCAGTTTATAGCCTCTTGGCGTCACCATCTTGCCATTGATGACTTTAGTTGTACTATTTCCGATAAATACTGTTGTAAACATATCCGCCTCATAATTCGACAATTCCTGAAGCGTCATGACCTCAAAAAATTCTCCGTCTCTTCCAATCTGTCTGACAATACCGCAGACTGTTTCCGGCAAAGCATACTGCATGACAATCTGACAAGCCTTATTCAGATAATCCTTTCTCTTTTTGCTGGAAGGATTATAAAGACAGATAGCCATATCGGCACTTGCTGCAGCTGCCAGGCGCTTCTGGATCAATTCCCACGGTGTCATCAGATCACTGAGACTGATGACCGCAAAGTCATGCATCAGAGGCGCTCCAAGTACGGCACCGCCGCTCAAGGCTGCTGTCACACCGCTGACAATTTCTATTTCAATCCCCGGATAATCACGACTGATTTCATAAATAAGGCCTGACATGCCGTATACACCAGCATCTCCAGAGCAGATCATGGCTGTATTTCTACCTTTCATGACTTCGTCAAATGCCATTCTGCAGCGTTTCTCTTCCTGGCGCATTGGTGTTGTCAGCATTTCTTTTCCTGCAAAATGCTCCGCAACTAAATCCACATATACCGTATACCCCACAATGATATCACATTCTTCCAGCACCTTAACGGCCTTTACTGTCATCTGTTCATAACCGCCCGGTCCGATGCCGACTACATATAACTTACTCAAATCTTAACCTCCTGCCTGTACCGGCCGCAGCCAGTGTAATCCCAGGCATAATTTCCTTTCTGATAAGAAGTATGGTCTCTCCATGTCCGATGATGCCGTTTTCTTCATTCTCCCCGGCCGCACAAAATGCAGACCGCTCACAGACATTATCCACACCAACATGACTTTTAACAAATTCAGACGCTGTAAAGTCACCCTCCAGAGCACACAGTTTTTCTGCTGAAAATGTGATAAAAGGCCAGTTATATTCTCTGCACGCATCAAGAATCCCCTGTTCCTGTGCTTTTACATCTATTGAAGCTATCCCGGCAACAGACCGTTCATCAATCGCATGTTCCGTCAAAAAATATCTGATTGCTGCTTTAATTTTGTCAGTCTCTGTACCTTTACGGCACCCGATCCCAATCCATACTGTCTTTTCAGGTATCAGCTGCAGCCCTTTCATATTGCCGGACAACCGATGATAATCAATAATAATATCCGCCTTTTCAACTTCATCTGTTATACTCAGGTATTTCGGTAGCACCGCTTCATGTGTCAGCATGGCATCCGCATAAACCAATTTCTGTTCATATTCAAGGATCGAAGCAGATAACTCTTTTGCTTTTCTTCGATCCGTTATCAGCAAATGATTCTTCACTGCAAACACATCAACGGCAAACAAACCCTGAATATCGGTCGCAGTTGTGATAACAGGTATTGCCTGCAAATACGCTGCCAGCTGAACTGCCAGTGCATTGGCTCCTCCCACATGACCTGAAAGTATCGGAATGACATACTGATTTTTTTCGTCCACAACTAAGACTGCCGGATCGGTTAATTTATCTTTCAGACAGGGGGCAATACTGCGCACAGCTATCGCCGCTGCCCCGACAAATACAATAGCATCATACTTTTCAAAAGCATCCTTTGTCCATTCAGCTACCTTTTTGGCAGCAGGACGCAAAATTTCTTTTGCTAAACTGTCATTCTCTTTATAACGGCCGCCGTAAAACCCTTCCGTCGTATAGCCTGCCATCTTCAGGCCGGTTATAATTCTCCGATTGCAGGCATTGCCATTCTGTGTAAAACTAATAACCGCTGTTTTCATACTGTTATTGATCCATACCGGCTTTATCTGTATCAGATCCGTTCGTGGTTTCTGTTGCTTCTCGAAATGCCGTCGTAAACGAAGGGTCATACAAAAGGGACCGATCATACTGTTCTCCGATGATATTGCCCACCACAATCAATGCTGTACTTGTAATGTTTTCCCGTTCTGCCGTCTCCGCCAGCGTCCCCACCGTACAAAAAAATCTTTTTTCCTCCGGCCATGTCGCCTTATAGCAGATTGCAGCCGGTGTAGCCGCTGTATAGCCGCCTTCTATCAGCTCTTTCTGAAGTTTCGGCAAATGGCCTGTACTCAGGAAAAGGACCATCGTTGCCTGATGTCTTGCCAGCTGAGGAATAGATTCCCGCTCCGGCACCGGCGTTCTTCCCGCTGTACGGCTGATAATAACCGTCTGGGACACTCCCGGCAATGTATATTCCAATTCCAGTGCCGATGCCGTGCCGCAGAACGCACTGACACCGGGACAAATATCATATGCAATATTCATCTTTTTCAAAGCATCCATCTGCTCACGAATCGCACCATAAAGGCTTGGGTCTCCCGTATGCAGCCGGACAGTTGTCTTTCCTGACTGTTCCGCTTTCTTCATCACATCCAGAACTTCTTCTAAGGTCATATGGGCACTGTTATAAACTGCACATTCCGGCTTTTTTACTTCCAGCAATGCCGGATTGACCAGAGAACCGGCATAAATGATCACATCGGCCTTTGCAAGCAACTTTTGTCCCCTTATTGTAATTAAATCCGGCGCTCCCGGTCCTGCTCCTACAAAATGTATCATTCTTCTTCATCCTTCCGATCTTTCACAATGACAAGGGTATAATACCCCGGATGTTCCGGCATATCTTCTACATTTATCCACAGATGTTCTTCTTCCATGCCGCAATTTTCCACCATTGCAGCCCATCCATGATGTTCTTTGACGCACTGTCTGACAACCGGCATCTTTTTCCCTGCTTTCATGAGGATTTTGGTTCCGGGAAGCTGTATCGCCGCTTCAACATCATAACTTGCAGGGATAATATGGATCTGTTCCTGCTTCTCGCCAAGAGAAACGCCAAGTTTTGCCGCCGCAGCACAAAAAGAAGGCACACCGCTGACAATGGATGTCCGATACCCCATCCCGGCAATCCGCTGATGGATATACATGGATGTGGCATATACAGTCGGATCGCCCAACGTCAAAAAGGCTGCATCCTTCCCTGCATCCAGGACCTCTGCCACCTTTTGGGTTCCCTCTCTATGGCTTTTTTCAAGCCTGTCTTTGTCTTTTGTCATTGGCATGACAAGACAGACAGTTGTCTTATCTTCAATTTCCGGTATTGCCCGCCTCACAATCTGATAGGCCACACATTTTTCTTTACTTTCCGCCGGCAAAACCAGAACCTGACAATTCCTGATTATCTTAACTGCCTTTAAAGTCATCAGTTCCGGATCTCCCGGACCTACACCCACACTGTACAAACAGCCGCTCACCCTTATTCCTCCTTATGCTGTGCAGCATTCATCTTCTTAAACAGATTCGGTACATTTTCTGTCTGTCCCAGCATCCCGAATACATTTGAAAATATAATAATGCCAATCTCAATCTGGCTTCCGGCTCTTTTTTTCACATGTGCCTCTATTTTCTCAAGAATTAACTGCATTGTCTCTGTTAAAAGTCCGCACTGCAGCAGAATTTCCATCCCGGCATCCGTCGTTACTGAAGACATAATCTGACGCAAAATATCATTCCCCGCTCCGGCCATTGCCGCATAGGCTGTCATTATCTCCATTCTGGCATCCGCCTGATGAGAATGGGTATTCATAATTCCTCCGGCAACTTTGATCAACTTGCCAATGTGCCCTGCAAGGACAATCCCCGATGCCCCTTCACAAACCGCCAGATCAATACTGTCTCCAATAAAATTGCTGATTTTTATCACCTGATCTGGATGGATATGATAAGCCGCCTTTAGATAATCCAGTCCGTAATTGCCCGGAGCCATAAGAAGAATATCTTCATTCTGTGCCCGGTGCATTCGGATATCCACTGCAATTGTATCAATTAATGCTTTCTCACTCATCGGTTCAACAATACCTGTTGTTCCAAGCACAGAAAGCCCCCCTACAATGCCAAGCATCGGATTCAGTGTTTTTTCTGCCTTTTCCTTCCCATTTGGAATAAAAACAGTGACCTTCAGTCCTTTTTCCCAGGCATACTGCCTGCGCACATCTTCCACTGCTTCATGGATCATCTTCCTTGGCACAGAATTGATTGCCGCTGCACCCACAGGCTGATCAAGCCCTGGTTTTGTCACGCGTCCGACGCCCATTCCGCCATCTATGAGAATTGTTTTTCCTTCTGTTTTCTCAACAGCTGCACATATGAGCAGTCCATTCGTAATATCCGGGTCATCTCCGGCATCTTTTATCATTCCGCACTTCACGCAATTTTCATTGCATTCCAGGAACTCAGTTTCAAGAATAATATGCTCGCCTCCCGGAAGCTGCAGGGAAACATCCCTGCAAATTTCGCCGCTCAACAAAGTAACCGCGGCGGCTTTGGCAGCAGCTGCCGCACATGTTCCGGTTGTATAGCCGCATCTTAATTCCTGCTGACCTTTGATGACTGTTTTCCTCCTGTAATCAATCATGCTTTTTTATTCTTGGCCTTTGTTTTATGCACTGAGGCTTTCTTGACTTTTGCAGGATTTTTCTGCACAGAATAGCCAAACTTGCCGATGTAACGTCCTAATCCGTAATATTGCCCGTGTGAATACACAATCGGTTTCGCTTTGATAAGATCAAACTTGCCCTTTTCATCCATATAGGCCTCATCAGCATAAACACCTTTGACATTGGCAATAAACATATCATGACTGCCAAGTTCTTCTATTCTCACAACTTCACAGGCAATACATACCGGGCTCTCTTTGATCATTGGTGCCCATGACAGCATCCCCATCTCAGGGGTCAGATGCATCTCCTCAAATTTGTTCAAATCCTTTCCTGATTTCACACCACAGTAATCTGTTGCAAATGCCAATGCCTCTGTTGTCAGATTAATATAAAATTCTCCGGTTTCCTCTAGCATATGATGTGAATATCTGTTTTTTCTTACAGAAACGTACACCATCGCAGGATCCGAACAGATTGTTCCTGTCCATGCAACCGTCAGCACATTATAATTGCCGGCTTTATCCCCGCAGGATACCAGAACAGCCGGCAGCGGATACAGCATATTTCCCGGCTTCCACAATTGTTTGCTCATTTTCTCTGCCTTTCTATTGTTCGTGACTTCATTCAACACTTGCAGCAATTAAGATTGAAATGCCTGCATTAATGTTGGTACTACCTGTTTCTTACGCGATACAACGCCTTCCATAATGACCGTATTGCCCTGAACCGGACAACCACTGTAAGATGCAACGCCTGTCAATGCATCCGGTCCTACACAGATCAATGTTGTCGACTCCTGAAGGATATCTGTCAGCATGAAGAAAAGCATATTCAATCCGGTCTCCGGACGTACTTTCTCCATAAATTCTGTCAACCTGTCGACAATTGCCGTCAGTTCATCATGATCCATTGAACTGATCTGACCAATTCCATAAGAAATATCTCCGGATTTGAATTTTTTGAAATCCTGATAAAAAATTTCTTCTGTTGTCTTTTTGCTGAGATTGCTTCCTGCTGCAAACATTGCCTTGGCATGTACCTCAGTTTCTATCCCTGCAATGGCTGCCAGTTCTTCTGCTGCAATCTTGTCGATGGCCGTACAGGTTGGCGAACGATATAAAAGCGTATCTGAAATAATAGCAGAGCACATCAAACCTGCAATCTTTTCAGGAATCTCCATCTTTTTCTCCTTAAACATCATATAAATGATGGTAGCTGTACATCCTACCGGCTGATTTCTGAACATAATCGGACGAATAGTTTCCACAAATCCGAGCTTATGATGATCAATGATTTCTTCTATTTCTGCTTCATGCAGTCCGTCTACAGCCTGTCCGCTCTCATTATGATCCACGAGAATGACCTTTTTCTTATCCATTTCCAACAAGCTGTGACGCGTCATCATTCCGACAAGTCTGCCCTCACTATCCAGGACCGGATAATCTCTATAACGCATCTTAGCCATGATACTGCGAATTTCTTCCGTGTAATCATCGGTTCTGAAATAAGTCAGATTATTCTTGATCATAAAATAGCCAATCGGGATACTCTGATTCAAAAGCCTTGCAGTGATAAATGTGTCATACGCAGTTCTTAAAATAATGCAGTTCTTTTCCTCTGCCAGCTGTATAATCGCCGGTGAAACCTCACATCCGATACTGATGATCAGACACGCCGCCTGCATTTCAATCGCACACAGCTGAGATTCGTAGCGATCCCCCATAATGACCATATCGCCGGCTTCAATGGATTCCTCCATCAGATCAGGATTTGCAGCTGCAACAATTACTTTTCCTGTAGCCGTTTTATGGTCAATATTGCCTGCAAGGACTTCTGCCTTCAATGTTTCAACGATATTCTTGTAAGATGTCTTTGCATCCGCCAATGCCCTTCCACCGGACACATCCATAATGGACTTGGCAATATCTCCGATTGTCATCAGTCCTTCCAGGCCGCCATTATCATTCACAACCGTCAATGTAGATTCACGCTTGCTGCTCAGTAATTCCCACGCTTTTTTGACCGACATATCCTTTGAGACACGTTCAGCTTCTTTTAATCCACTGTCCTTGACCTGATTTCTGACATTATCCACATATTCCGGTGCCTTCACATCAAATTTGTCCAGAACATACTGTGTCTCTGAGTTCACTTCCCCGGCGCGTTTTGCTTTATAACAATTGCTTTTGCTAATCTGGTTCTTAAAATATGCATAGGCGATTGCTGAGCAGATTGAATCTGTATCCGGGTTTTTATGACCTATGACAAATATTTCTTTTTCATTGCTCATTTCCGATTCCTCCTATGCCATCAACATACCCATCATTACAGGCACAAACTGCTTCTTTCGTGATACAACACCCTCAAGAAGGGCTTCTCCATCCACCGGCATCTGATTAAATCCCTGGGAAAGAATATTTTCTGCCTCCGCACCGGTATAAATCACATAAGAATTTTCGCTCAGAATGTCTGTGAGCAGAAGGAAAAGCATATCTATATTCTCTTTTGTCCGGGCACTTTCCAAGAACGGTTTCATCTTATCCTTCAGTTTCTTGAGTTCTTCCGCATTCATCGATGTCACCTGGCCCACACCAAATGTTGTATCTCCGGATTTAAATTTCTTAAAATCCTGATATAATATTTCTTCATTCGTCTTCGATTTCAAATCGCTGCCTGCATCAAACATCGCTACCGCATGGGCTTCCATATCCAATCCGGCAATTTCAGCCAGCTTTTCAGCCGCCAGCTCATCCAGCGGTGTACAGGTTGGTGAACGGAACAGCAGCGTATCCGATATAATGGCTGAGCAAAGCAGACCGGCCACTGTCTTTGAAATTTCTATATCATTCTCAATATACATCTGATAAATAATTGTTGCTGTGCATCCAACCGGTTGGTTTCGTACATTCACCGGTTTAATCGTCTCAATCGTTCCAAGTTTATGGTGATCGATGATCTCCACAATTTCAGTCTCTTCAATGCCATTGATGGCCTGATCTGCCTCATTGTGGTCCACCAGGATAAATTTTTTCTTGTTCATATCAATCAGATTACGCCTGGAGATCATCCCTGCATAGCAATCATCTTCCGTCACAACAGGGAAATCTCTGATTCTTTCTTTCATCATGATATCCTTGATATCATCCACATAACTGTTTTCTTTAAAAACCACCAGATTCTCTTTTGTCATAAAGTAAGAAACCGGGAGGCTCTGATTGATCAGTCTTGCTACTGCATATGTATCATAAGCCGTACTGATGACCGCGCATCCATTGTCTCCGGCAATTTTTCTGATTGTTCGTGAAACCGGGGCACCATCACACACGATAATGACGGCGGCATGCTGCTCCAGTGCACACAGCTGTGCCTCATACCGATTTCCCAGAATAACGACATCACCGGCATCAATATGGTCCTTAATAATCTCTGTATTGGCCGTTGAAATAACAACCTTTCCGGAAGTTACACATTGTTTTGCATCACCGGCCAGCAATTCGCCCTCAACTGTATCAATGATATTCACATAAGGTGTATGCGCCTGTGCCAGAATGCAGTTATCAAAAACAGCCATATAGGACTTTGCTATGTCTCCCGTTGAAATCAGACCTTCCAGGTGTCCCTTGCTGTCTGTAATTGCAAGGGTCGCTTTTTTGACTGCACGCATTGTCTTCCATGCCTGTCTCAGGGAAATATTACCGCTGACGCTCTGTGTTTTATCATCAAATATATCTTTAATCTGTGTTCTGGCATCTCTCATATAGGTTGGAGCCGTCACATCAAATGCCTTCATCACATATCGGGTTTCCTGATTCAAATGTCCCGCCCGAACAGCTTTATACACAACTCTATCTGCATGCTCATCTGCCACCTGTCTGGCTGAAATCTTGTTCTTGAGATCTGCTAATGCCATGGCTGAACAGATGGAATCTGTATCCGGATTTCTATGTCCACTTATATAAATTATTTTTTCCTTTTTTTCTGCCATTTTCATATCTCCATTGCTGCACTTACCATATACCATTCATGCTTTTATCTGGAATGCCGTCTGCACGCTTGGCCGTTCACTTTAATAATTCCGTATATTTAACAGGTTTTCTGTTAATGTAGCGTCCAAATCCCAGCGGAACCTGCAGTCTTTCATTTTCTACCACTGCCTGCCCCCGAACCATTGTCATCACCGGCCATCCTTTAACCTGAATGCCTTCATACGGTGTATAATCTACATTCTCATGCAAAATATTCTTCGTAATCGTTACTTCCATATCCGGATTCATCAGCACAATATCTGCATCACTGCCTGGCGCCAGAACACCTTTCTTTGGGTACATACCAAAAATTTTGGCCGGATTCGTACTTGTCACTGCTGCAAATTCATTCAAACTCAATCGGCCTTTCGATACACCTTCCGAGAAAACAATTGGCATTCGTGTCTCTACTCCCGGCGCACCATTCGGGCATTTTGTGAAATCATCTTTGCCGTTTTGTTTATCTCCATGGAAATCGAAGCTGCAGTGGTCTGTTGCAATCACCTGCAACGTCCCATCTTTGATTCCCTGCCAGATAGCTTCCTGATGCTCCTTAGCCCGGAGCGGCGGGCTCAAAATAAACTTTAATCCTTCCACCGGATCATCATAACGGCTTTCATCTAATACAAGATACTGCGGACAAGTCTCTCCAAAGACCGTATCCCCTGCTTTTCTTGCCTCCCTGATCAGGTTAACACTCTCCTTTGCCGAAACATGTACGATATACAGCGGAGCCTTTCCTGCTGCTTTTGCCAGTGCGATCATTCTGTCCACAGCCTCTGCCTCACAATATGGCGGTCTGGACTGTGGGTGATATTTTGCCTCCGTTTTTCCTTCAGCAACAAACTTATCTCTCAGATAGTGAATAATCGCATCATTTTCACAGTGTACGGTTGTAATGCCGCCAATATCTTTAAGTTTCTTCAACACCTTGAGGGTATCTGCATCTTCCAGTTTGTAGTCATAAGTCAGATACATTTTGAAGCTTGATACACCATCTGCCATCATCACTTCCGTTTCTTTCAGAATATCCTCATTAATATCCTGGAAAACACCATGAATGCCATAGTCTGTTACACACTTGCCATTCGTATACCCCTTATAAACCCCCAGCTGATGATGCAGATTGCATCCTTTCGGACCGAATCCCATATGGTCAACGATTGTCGTCGTACCGCCGAAAGCTGCCGCTATCGTTCCCGTACTGAAATCATCTACAGCTCTTACACCAACATCAATATTGAAGTGTGTATGCACATCAATACCGCCAGGCAATACAACCAGCCCGGTCGCGTCGATGATCTGTCCGCCCTCCGCCTCTAAATTCTGTCCGATTTCAGCGATCACTTCATCCTCTATCAGTAAATCCCCTTGTATAACCTTATCTTCCAATACAATGGTTCCGTTTTTTATCAGTTTCTTCATTCTGTCCTCCTGCATTTCACACCCATATATATTCTCTGATTCCATTGAATATCCGACTTTCTTTGCTGTCAGAGAATCTCTCTTCTTCACGAAAAGAGCACAGAGAAATCATTCCCTGCGCCCTCTTAAAAATGATTTATAATCTCTTTAATAAAGCTTCTGTCATGTCTTCATAACCCGGCTTACCAAGCAATGCAAACATATTCTTCTTGTAGCTTTCAACACCAGGCTGGTTAAATGGATTCACACCCAGTATGTAACCGCTGACACCGCAGGCAAATTCATAGAAGTAGAATAACTCACCAAGATAAAATTCATTCTGCGCCGGTATTTTCACCATCAGATTCGGTACCTGTCCATCTGTATGTGCCAGAATTGTACCGTTCATCGCGCTCTTATTAATGAAATCTACAGACTTGCCAGCCAGATAGTTCAATCCATCCAGATCGACATCCTCTTTTTCAAGAATAATCTCTGCTCCCGGATCTTCTACTGAAAGTACTGTCTCAAACATCAGACGAGAACCATCCTGAATAAACTGTCCCATGGAATGCAGATCCGCTGTCAATGTAACTGAGGCAGGGAAGATTCCCTTCTTATCCTTACCTTCACTTTCACCATATAACTGTTTCCACCATTCTCCGATATACTGGACGGAAGGTTCATAGCTTGCTGTGATCTCAATACTCTTGCCTTTCCTTAAAAGGATGTTTCTGACTGCTGCATACTGCAGTGCATCATTTTCTTCAAAGGCATTCTCAAGGCAGACTTTTCGCATGGATGCAGCGCCGGCCATCAGCTGTTCAATATCTGCACCGCTGACTGCAATCGGAAGCAGACCAACCGCAGTAAGAACAGAGAAACGACCACCTACATCATCAGGCACGATAAATGACTCATATCCCTCTTCTGTTGCCAGGCTCTTAAGTGCGCCTCTTGCTTTATCTGTTGTGCAATAAATCCTCTTCGCAGCTTCTTCTTTGCCGTATTTCTCTTCAAGCATCTTCTTGAAAACTCTAAAAGCAACTGCAGGTTCTGTTGTAGTTCCGGATTTGGAAATCATATTGATAGAAAAATCTCTGTCTCCAATAACATCCATCAATCCCTTAATATACGCACTGCTTAAATTATTACCGCAGTAATAAATCTCAGGTGTCTTTCTCATTGACTTTGGAATGATATTATAAAAATTGTGTCCCAGGAATTCATTGGCTGCTCTAGCTCCAAGATATGAACCACCAATACCGATAACAAGCAGGACATCTGAATCGCTCTGTATCTTTGCCGCCGCTTTCTGAATACGTGCAAATTCTTCCTTATCATAATCCACCGGAAGATCGATCCATCCAAGGAAATCATTGCCTTCGCCTTCACGGCTCAGAAGAAGCTTCTTCGCCTCCTCCGCAATACGCTTCATGGCTGTTATCTCGCCCTCACTAATATATTCGGCAGTTTTTGAATAATCAAATGTAACCTTATTTGCCATTTTTCTTCCTCCAATTTTATCTTTAATTAATTCTATTTAATCATACCAAATCAGATACTATTTATCAATAATTCGGACTATATTTTCAGCCCAGAAACTCCTTCAGCACATCTTCTACAATCTTCGCATCCACTGTACTGTCGACCGTTTCCGAACGTTCAGCCGGCATCCGTCGAACAGTTGTCGGACGCAGTCCCGGTTTTGTTCGGGATGCTGCTGTTTCTTTCAAAGCCCGGGCATAATGATCCGGTGTTTCTGTCTGTGGACCATAACCATATTCTCCGTCCAGCTTGCTCTTCAAATAATTCTCCAGATAATCACAAATCGCATTCAGCGTGATCACCTGCAGACGTTCAACACTAAAAATCTTCCCGGTCAACCGCAATCCCAATGCCAGAACCAGTCCTATGCCAATATCCATCAATGCAGGCCCCGTCTGCATGGTCGCCTGAAATCTGTAAATACCGCGGATAAGTCCCGTCAGCATAACGGCACCCATCATAAAGTTCCCTGCTTCATTCCAGCTGTACAATGCCAACGGTCCAACCCTATGTAATGCAAGATATCTTTTTACAAGTGCCTCCGCATTGCCCGGACGCATACCCAGCTTATAATAACTGCTGTACTTCTGCCTTATATAATGCAGCATCGGATAATCCGATGTTCCACACAACTGTGCCTCTCTTGCAAGCCTTCCATAAAATATACGGCTCAATATGCTTCCCAACAGACCTAATCCAGTCATCCCAAGCATAAGATACAATGGCCATCCCTGTAAAACGATCCATTCTTTCATAATTAAGTGCCCCCTTCATTTTATTTGCACTTAATTATAATCAATATTGTGCCCTTTGCCACTTGCAATTCATCAACATAACCTGACGGAATCTTTCTTTTTCCTGTCGTCTTCCCGACATTGCTGTCCATAAGCCTAATACTTCGTCAAATCGTGACTGAATTATTGAAGCTGGAATAATACCTATGCAAGCTTTGCAGCGGCAGCTTCCACCAGTCTCACGGTATGTTCGATTGCTTTGGCTTCAAACTCGGAATAATCCATATGTGCACTTCCATCAGCTTTATCTGAAATTGCTCTGATAATAACAAAAGGAATCTGGTTCAGCCATGCTGCCTGCGCAATCGCTGCGCCTTCCATCTCTGTGCAGTATGGTGCAAACATTCTGACCAGTCTGTCCTTCACATCGCCATCGGAAATAAACTGGTCACCACTTACAACACGACCTTCAAATACACCAATTTCAGGATTCACTTCACGACATGTTTCTGCGATCAGACTGCGCAGTGAAGCATCGGCCTCAAAAGTCTTCTTACCCATCAGTGGAATCTCAGCCGGTTCATACCCAAATCCTGTTGCATCCATATCATGCTGCAGTGCATCTGTTGAAACAACAATGTCACCAATATTAATCTCCGCTCTCAGGCTGCCAGCCACACCTGTATTGATCACCGCTTCTACCTGATAGCAATCTGCAAGAATCTGTGTGCAGACAGCAGCATTGACCTTGCCGACACCGCATTTTACAATAACAACATCTTTGCCGTTTAAAATCCCGACATAGAATTCCATGGAAGCTCTCTTATCAATCTTCTTCACTTCCATTTTCTCTTTCAGGATGTTCACTTCCTGATCCATTGCACCTATAATACCTAACATATTCTGAAATCCTCCAAATTTTCAAACTTTCAATCCTATTTTACTATGAAAGTGCAGGAAGTCAAGAGAACAATCTGGCCATTCAAAAACTGCAAAGACCGCTTTGAATTTGCGCCATTATCTGATATAATGCATTAGAAACCAAATAAAAATACATTAATATTTAAAGAGAGGTTATTTAATTATGAAATACGCTACAAGCAGAACATGTTCCCGTGAAATTGATTTTGAAGTTGATAACAACAACATCGTAACAAGCTGTGAATTCATCGGCGGATGTATGGGAAACACACAGGGTGTTGCACGTCTTGTTGTTGGCCGTAGCGTTGACGACGTCATCAAGACACTTGAAGGCATCAACTGCGGTAATCGCGGTACATCATGTCCGGATCAGCTTGCTCAGGCCTTAAAGGCTTACAAAGCCAGCCATCAGGCATAATTTGTAACTGTTCAGAGCCAAGCGGATTTATGTTCAAAAGTGCGAAGCATGCTTGCATGAATGAACACTCTTGAACATAAATCCATTTGGCGGATACGCCACACCGACAAAATGCGAAGCATTTGGAGGTTAGCTCTGAACAGTTACCATAATTTTATAAATTATCATCACAAAGGAGCCGTGAATTATGAAAAAAATAGTTTTAACAGGCGGTGGAACGGCCGGTCATGTTACGCCTAATATTGCTCTGATGCCGGAGCTGAAAAAACGCGGCTACGATATTTCCTATATCGGGTCTTATGAAGGCATGGAAAAAGGCATGATCATGGAGACAAAGACACCCTATTACGGAATTGCCACCGGTAAGCTCCGCCGATATTTCGACCTAAAGAACTTTACTGATCCCTTTAGAATCATCAAAGGTTATTTCGAGGCACGTTCCCGATTGAAGAAGATTCATCCGGATGTAGTCTTTTCAAAAGGCGGATTTGTTGCCGTTCCTGTTGTCCGCGCTGCACATGCCCTGAAGATTCCTGTGATCATTCACGAATCCGACATGACACCCGGCCTGGCCAACAAACTCTGTATCCCTGTTGCCTCCAAAGTTTGCTGCAATTTTCCAGAGACGCTTAAGTATCTGCCTTCCGATAAGGCTGTTCTCTCCGGTTCTCCCATCAGAAGTGAACTCTTTGAAGGTGACCGCAGCCGCGGACTTCATTTCTGTGGCCTGACATCTGATAAACCGGTTATCCTGATTATGGGTGGGAGCCTTGGTGCCGTTGCTGTCAATGAAGCAGTTCGCGCTGTACTTCCGGAATTATTAAAAGATTTTCAGGTGATCCATTTATGCGGCAAAGGCAAAACTGACAAATCGCTCAACAATGTGACCGGTTATGTGCAGTATGAATTCATCAAAGAAGAACTTCGCGATCTTCTTGCTGCTGCAGATCTCATTATATCCCGTGCAGGTGCCAATGCCATATGTGAAATTCTCGCACTCCGCAAACCGAATATTCTGATTCCTCTGCCAGCAGCTGCCAGCAGAGGCGACCAGATTCTGAATGCAGAATCTTTCCAGAAACAGGGCTTTAGTTATCTTCTCCCTGAAGAAGAGATTACAAACGAGAAATTCCTTGACACAATTCATCAGGTCTACTCCGACCGTGAGAATTATCAGAAGCAAATGGCATCAAGTCAGCAAAATCAGGCAATTCCAATTATCGCTGATCTGATCGATCAGTTAGCCTCTGTCTGATCCTGAATACCGAATCTAAAAAGCACGACAGAAATGATCAGTCACTGTTTATTCCTGATTATCATTTTCTCTGTCGTGCTTTTGCTTATATCTAATGATTCATTTTTATTTAATGGATTGCCTGACCAATCTTCTCTGCCAATTGTGCCTGTACTTCAGGATCTGAAGTATGCGGCTCCCATCCGATTACCTGACCATCATCCTTGTACCTCGGAATGATATGCATATGAAAATGGAACACAGTCTGGCCTGCTGCTTCGCCGTTGTTCTGTACAATATTCACGCCATCACAATTCAAAGTTTCTTTCATGGCAGATGCCACTTTCTTAGCAAGAACAATCAAATCTCTTAATATGTTTTCATCAATCTCAAAAATATTAGCATAATGCTGTTTAGGCAAAATCAGGGCATGTCCCTTTGTTGCCGGTGACAGATCCAACAGTACTCTGAACTGTTCATCCTCGTATACCGTCGATGAAGGGATATCACCACCTGCTATTTTGCAAAAAATACAATCTCTGTCGATCATCTTGATTACCTCCTGATATTTTTGCATTTTCAATGCTCTTAATCTCCATTTTACCACGACTGAAAAATCTTAACAGCTTTTTTTTTAATTTTCTGTCACAAAAAAGCGGAAACAGGCTTTTATTATTATAGATACTTTTTCCTTATTAAATCATCACAAAGGAGGTTTTCAGATGACTTACGATTCCACCAGAGGCAATGCTTCACTTCGACATGAAATTAATAATTCTCTGACACTGATTTCCAGCCGGCTTCAGCTGCTTGCAGCCCGATACGATTTCTTGAAAGAAGATTCAGACTTCACTGAAATCCAGAATGATCTTTCAGATATCCAACGTCTGCTGAATTACGACCGGACTGCACGTCAGCCCCAACTGACACTATGCAGTCTGCAGCCTCTGCTTAATGAGCTTTATACATCCTTTTTGCCCGTTCTGCACGCACAGCATATTGCCTTATATCTTCACATTGCTCCCAATCTGCCTGCCATACGGGCTGATCTGTCACTGATTCGACAGGCACTCATTAATCTTCTGAAAAATGCAGCCGAAGCTTCGCCTGACGGCGGTCAAATTACCTTATCTGCTTTCTCCGATGACTGCAATCATCTTATGCTTTCTGTCAGTGACACCGGCAACGGCATGACACCCGAACAGCAGGCCCACATTTTTGAGCCTTTTGTGTCCTATAAGACAGGCGGCACCGGGCTTGGACTTGCAATCGTTCAATCCATCGTTTCTGCCCATCACGGTCACCTGTCTGTAAAATCCCTACCAGGTTCCGGCAGCTCGTTTTGTATTCTGCTTCCGATACCGCTTTCTCCTGTAGAGAAGTCCGCCCAATAAAGCACCGATCACAAAACCACTGATATGTGCCATATTATCAATACCTGCACTCATCACACCATGATAAATCGAGAATCCGGCAAACAACATCAACTGATGACTATTTAAATCTTCCAGTTGTCCTCTGTTTCTTATAACAATAACCAAAAGTGCACCGACAACACCAAAAATAGCCCCGGAAGCACCTCCCGATACACTGTATTCATCTTTCATCATACTCCAGACTGCTGACACTGCACTTGATCCCACACCGGCTGCCAGATAAACAATTAAATACTTAATCTTCCCAAGTGCTCTCTCAAGATTATCACCAATATAGGCCAATACAAGCATATTATTCAACAAGTGACTGATTCCAAAATGAATAAATGTACATGTCAGCAGTCTGTAATACTCATGTTCCTCAATAATTGCCGGCCAGAAACTGGCACCATGATTATACATAAATCGGACATCTGTTGTATCTCCCAGAAAACTGAGTCCCGCAAATACCAGTACATTAATCACAATAATCAATGTATTCACAGGTGACATCTGCCATAAAGCGTTTCTTCTATATCCTCGATCATATTGCTGCATACTTTCCTCCATCATTGATTGCCTGAATTTTCAGATGATATAGAAGAATCATACCATATTCGCTTACAATTGTCGAATACTCATCGGGCAGTTGTTTTCCCCTTACGATATACAAACAAGCAGACGCCGATCAGCAGCAGAGCGGCTGCCAAAAACAGAATGTCAGGTAAGACCAATCCATCACCGCCTGTCATCGGTAATACTAAATTTCCTGCATTTGATATCTCAAAAATTCTGTCATACAATTTAAATACCTGCTGATTTTCATCATAGACCAGCTGACTTTTATCAATTTTTAGTTTTTCAACGTCCTGCTCTGTTAATACCATCGGCAGCACGATTTCCATTGGTTCTTTCAGCAGCTGCTGTCCGTTTCCTGTTTTTTCTTCCTTTAACCAGTATTTCCCCGGAAGCAGCCCCGAAAATATTATCCTACCATCTTGACTCGTCTGACTTTCCAGGATTTTCTGTCGACTTTCATCGTACAGACCAAATATCACATTCTCCAACGGCTTTCCATCTGCGGAGGATTTCATAATCTGTATACTACATTTATGCAATTCATTTGTCACCCTGAAAACAGGATTACTGTATTTCAATCCGTCTTCTCCCAAAAACGATGCACTTTCACCGCCATCTGCCAGATTGATGATAACTGATTCCCCAGGGTAATTGTTCAGCCGTCTTCCATCAGCATCATCGACATACCCCTGCAGCAAATAGCCTTCTGCTGCCTTTGTTTCTCGAATTGCAATTGTTCCAAGAGGCAGTACCGCCTTCCCCATCCTATCCCTGAAAAGTTCGTCACTCTTTTCTGCAATCAGATATGTATCCTCTAATTCCGCCTTATACGAAGTGTTCTGACCATCAAATGTTTTTTTCACAGCAACAACCCAGGTCTTTAATGGTACCTTATCGGAAATGTTTTCCTTTGTTACCCCTGTTTCTCTGTAATAATCAATGGTAAATTCCGCTCCTGTTAATGGAATTGTATCAGATACTGATGCACCATCCAATGCTGATTTTTCAATTCGAAACTGTCCCCAGCTGATGATTGGCTCATCTGTCAATGTTATCACGGTTGTCTCACCCTCATTTATCATTACTTCATGAACAGCATCATCTGTTCTATACCCGGAAGGCTTCTTTCTCTCTTTGACATAGTATGTTCCCGCAGCAAGTGATGTCAGTGTATTGGACCATCCACTTTCACCCGTGATCAGATTACCCACACTATTGGTACAGTTTCTATCTGTATAAACCCCATATTCTGCATTTAACAGTGTATAACAGGGATTCCCACCTGTAAGTGCCTCATCAGATGACTTCTTAAGCAGCTGCAGATGACCGCTATTTAATGTATTGGTGAACGTAAACTTCCAATGACGCGTCCCGGCTGTACTCTCTGTTGTCTCCGCTGTATACCCCGCTGCCTCTCGCTCTGTAAACATATAATAAATATGTCCGCCTGCGGAATCTTTCTGCGGAAGATCTGAAACTGTAAACTGCCATTCATTTTCCGCATTTAATATGACCGTTTTTACAAGCACAGCTTTATCCCCTTTACTTTGGCCTCGATACAAATCTACCATCAGTTCTGATGGCCTTTTCCCATAAATATTATCACTGTCATTCCATACTTTTTCAGCCGTCATCGTTACAGACTGCGCTGTTATCTTCAGATAGGTATTCAAATCTGCCGTTTCCGGCTCTTTGTAAGTTCCAATTTGCTGATAACCGCTTATTGTCTGGTCTGACCACACAGTCACAGCTTTCTCCGCTTTGAAGGATTTCTTTGACAACTTTATCACCCCCGCAGATGTGATTGGTACTGATGAATATAAATTAAGTGTATTTCCCGTCTTTTGGGCTGTTACACCATTCGGCACTTCACTGACATCATACATGGATAAAACGTTATTCGTATCCGTCAGTTTGAGAACATATTGGTTTGTTTGAAAGTCATACCCCATATTCCTGACCTGCGCACTGTTCTCACTCCGATAAGTAAAAGACGGCACTGTACCAAATGTCTGCATTTTACTATATATCGTTTTAAAATAGTCATAGGAACTTCCGACAGGGCTCTGATCCGATTTATCACAGATTTTCTTTGCTGCATTGATTGCCTTTGTATTCAATTGAAAAGCATATGTATTCGCATCATACGTATACCAGCCTCTTTCAATCATCCATATCATCACCTGCGTTGCTGTATATTTTCCTTTATCGCTATCCCCCGGAACAGTTTTTTTATCCGGATTCCAACCAGAAAAACGAAAACCATAATATAAAGCCAGACCTGTCAGTCTCTTTTTATTCGAATCTGTCAAATATGACGCTGTATCCGCATATTCATGGCCACCCTTCAAATCAGCATTATGATGGACACAGTAAGCCGTTTTCCAGGTATTTCCCACCTTCAGCATAATACATCCGACATGATCAAGGTCACGTCCATCCTCAAGAATATTTCCAAAACCTGCTCCCTGATGAATCGCCCAATATGTATAATCAATTTTACCTTTTGTCACCGCACGTGCGCTGTATTCATTCACTTCCGAGAAAACTTCTCCATCATACACATAGGAATCTTCAATCCCTGTTTCTGTTTCCACATCGTTTTCCGTAAATGTTTCACCGGCTATGCCTTCAGATTCTTCCTGGATCTGACTTTCCCTGTCCTCACTTTCCCGAATCACCCTTTCTGTCTCTGTATCTTCTGTATCCATCCGTTCTCCTTCGATTCCATCTGACGCCCAAACAACCATGGAAAAAACAAAAATGAGAAAAACCAAAAAAGTCAATATTCCTGTTCTTTTCTTTCTTCGCAATCTATGTCTGCCTCCTTTTCCTCCACATATCTTTTATTTTCATGGCTGCCATTATCAAAAACAAAATAATTGCACATAACCATCTAAAATATTTTTCTTTCTGAATATCTTTTGATGATAACGAATAAATCTGTCCATCCGAAGCAACAATATGATCTTTATAAGCATAAGATACTTCCTTCTTACGGTCATCCTTCCCTGCGTCCTTAACTCTGCTGCAATAAACCAGATATCTATATTTTCCATTCGAACCATACGGATGACAGGTCAACAATGTCACCATATCCTTTCCGGGCCGAATTTTTACTGCATCTACATCATTTGGCGTTACAATATCGATTTTCTCCACTTCATAGACTAATTCTTCCCATGAATTTTTAATATATATCCGATCACCCGCAGATAGGTATTCTATATCTTTAAAAAATGTCTTACTTCTGTTATATCCTCTGTGTCCGGCAATCACACAATTTGTATCCTCTCCGCCAACTGGAAGCGATGTATCTTTCATCACGGCCACGCCCTCCGACATATGCTCTGCTGTTGCACCCGCATAAAGCGGAAAATCCTGATTCATAGCAGGTATCTCGAGGACCCCGATCATTTCATTTTCAAAGTTCTCCATTGCCCCATCCTCGCCTAAATTGTCGAGTCCTTTCTGCTGCTCACGATAAATTGTCTGATTGTAGGTAACCATTTTTTGATACAGCGCACTTTCCTCCTGATGTTGTTTCTGCGTTTCTTCTGATTTTTCATAGGTTTGAATCACAATCTGCATCTTCACTTTCTGAGCGGTCTGCATAAGTTCAGGTGATATAAATAGAAATGTTCCTGATATCATCAGACAAATGCCTGCAATTTTTAAAATATCCTGTGAAAAAAGCAGAATAATACCTATAATCAAAAGACCTCCTATCAAAGCTGCGTATTGATATCGTTTCTGCCATTGTGAATCTCTGCTGTGTTCGATCTTCTCACCCGGAGCCTCAACATCTGCAAAACCTTCTTCCATTCTCCTCCCATGTACCAGAAGTCTATGCGTATTAATTCCATATGGTGTACACGTTACCAACGTTGCTCTATCCTCACCTTTTATGATTTGCAGACCATCTGTATCATCCGGAAGGACCGTTTCAACATCAAACACCTGATATTTTAAACACGCTCCCAGCACATAAATGCAGAATACATCCCCCTCTTCAATTTCATTTAAATCACTGAGCAGCCTGGCCTGATCAAGCCCTGTATGCCCGGTTAAAACTGTATGCGTGTCTTGACCGCCTACCGGAAGCGACGTGCCTTCCAGATGTCCGACCCCTTTACTCAAGACCTGTGATGACGTTCCATGGTATATCGGCAATATAACATTGATTTTTGGAATTTCGATATAAGCCATCACATCCGAGCCGCCTGTACTCAGTAATTGATCATACATCAGATCATTGGCCTCACCCTTTTTCATCTGAAACGGATCTGTCAATTTTTCCTGGCTGCCGGCCAAATACTCATTATAGCGCTGTGCCTGCTCAAGCATCTCCTGATGTTGACTTTCTTCCAACGCCATTGAGGCACGCTCATAGGTCGAAATAACAGAAGCTGTTCTATTCTGAAAAATATATTCACTGCAATAAGGATAAAGCATACATAATAGACCTGCCGCAATACACAAATACGGTACCCATTCAAATCGTTTTCTGTTCTTTCGTCCCATAACGCATCTCTAAGCCTGCTGTCTCTTCTTTCTTGTCAGTACAAATCCCAATCCGATTGCAATTGCCCCGATAATGGTTGCCGCATATAAACCTGTACCGCCTGTCTGCGGCAATAAAAACGTTTTACTATTCAGGATGTTCAGATTCACACGTGCATTAACGGATCCATCTGCATCACTCATTGCTGCATCAATACCATCTACAGAGGCTGATGCACTGATCTTATCCCCCTCATACATATCTGTTTTGCCAATTGTCCGACCATTGGCATTTTCCAGCCGCTGAACACCTTTGCTTTCAGAAACATTGACACCCTCTGCATCCACAATTCCGCCGTTATAGTTTTTATTGATCGCCTGCCCTGCATCCGTCGCAGCCTCAAGACCTGTTGTCCCGGCCACTGACGGAATAATGGTCTCTGTTGTACTATTGATTGTGATCATAATGCCTTCTTTAAGAATACTGTAACCGTTATCAGTTGAACACTCCGTCAACTGATAGTTATCACCTTCAATGCCATTGATCAGCAGTTTTCCGGATTCTGCAGGTCTGAAAATTGTTGCCTGCTCCTTCATGTTTGTTTTTCCTGTCACATAATATGTGCCGCCCGCAGCTTCTTCAGCCACAACATAGACCTGATTGTCCTTATTAAAAAGTGTAAAAGCCGCCTTTGCCGCATTTCCTTTGCCATCTGAGAAAGTCTTATTTAAATTTAAACCAAAGGCATAAACCACACATCGATCTTCCAATGTATTAAAGTATTTCTCGGACGTACGCTTCCAGGTCAGTACAGCATCATTCTCATTTCCATCATCTCCCAGTACAGTTGTATTGTCAGAATTGACTTTTGCTGTATAATAGACCACCATATAATAATCAGAAAAGCCCTGTTCCGGATAATTCATCTTCTCCAGGCCTTTATCCGTAATAGAAATAGTCAGCACCGTCTGTCCGCTTTTTCCATCTTTCAATGCACTCTGCGTAAATTCATTAGTTGTCCAAATTGCCTCTGCCTTTTCTGTTTTGTTGTTTATCGCATCTTCCTCATGGCTGTATAAAGCTATTTTGACATCCTTATTGTAGGTAAGTCCCTTTGACAATGTATCTTTAAATGTATACATTTTCAGCCATGTTGCCTGACTTGTGATATGTGGTATTTTTGACACAAGCAGATAATCCAGAACATCCCCTTCTGATACGGTTTCTGTTGAATCATAACCACCGTCCCCACCGCAGTCAGGGCTTTGTCTAACCAGCTTATCCAATGTAGGATTGCCTGTCTGATTTTTCGGATAGCATACCGCATCATAAAGCCATTTTTCTCCGCCTTTTTCATCATTCCAATCACCGCCTTCATTGGTAAATGGCAATGATACCAGCCAAGGATTACAGGTTGCCGTCACCTGTTCAGGCACTTTTGTTTCCGCGATCAAATACAATCCCGTCTGCAGTTTATCCGCATAGGTGTATCCAAACTGGTCTGTTAAGGTCATTTTCTCTGACTTCTCAGATGTGTTTAAATAATTTTCAAGTGCACTCTTCGTTTTAATATTCTCATTTTCAAGTCCATTTTTTAATGCATCATTCAATTGCTGACTCGTATAATGCCATACGCCTGTATGCAAACATTGCGAAGAAACCTTTTCATCCGACATAGAAACAGCATCTGCCTCTTTTAAACCCAGTATACGACGCAGTTCTTCCGGTATCTCATAGACCAGTTTCACAGCGGCTCCTCCATTATAACTATACGTCTCTATATCCCCGCATCGCAAATATGAAAATTCCACACCCTCAACTGCATACGGTGACATTATCTCCTGTAGTGCCGGATCCGCCTCACCGGTTGCCTGATGACTGCCTTCCGTATATACCCCCGCCGCTTCTGCTGATGTCATATCATATTTATAAATAGTAATAGACCCTTTTTTCGTAATATCAATAACGTCTGATGCTTCCAGTGCATCTTCTGCTGCCCCTGATTCTTTTTCCTGAGCATATGCAGATGCTGTACAAGACAGCATCAACGCTGCTGCGATCAACGATGTTCCTGCTTTTTTTAATAAATGTCTTTTTCTCATGATAATCCCCCTCTGCCTTTCAGTCTTCGCCTCAATCAGCAAAACATATAGCGAACACCTGCAAATTCAATAATATCTTCAGCCATCAACCTTCTTTTCTCATTTTTCTTCAGTTCTTCTCCATTGATTCGTGTTCCATTTGTCGAATTCAGATCCATTAAATAAATGCCTTTCTCTGTTTTTTCAATCCTTGCATGCTTCCTGCTTATTCCTCTGACAGGAATCACATATATATCTTCCGCCTGCAGACTGCCAACCATACAGGGGAATCTGTCCAACACTAAATCCGGCGCAATCTTTTTATCAAGGCTAAGCAGTCTTATCTGATTTTCCGAACGCGATAACAGCATTGTTTTATTCTCATCTGTATTCCAAATATCATCTCCCGTTTCATCCGTAAAAGCATACACACCACCGCCCTCAAACAAGTCATGATGATCCGGATCTCTTTTCTCCACGTTCACTTCTTTCGGACCTGTTCGCCTACTCAATAGACGGTATAATACACTGATTCCTGCCCCGAGTATAAAAACTGCCGTCACCCACTCTGCGGATACTGTCATTCCGGCCGTCTGCAACAGCTTCCCCGTCCAGCCACAAATATAAGACACAACAGCTGCGCCAATCGCAATACCCGACAGAATTTTCCATGCTATTGCTTTCTTCCCCTGTATAAGCTTCTTGCTTGCCGGTTCTTTACTGTCGGCATCGACTTCTTCTCTCTGCTGCCCCTTATCACTTGCTTCTTCAACAAAGGTTTTATTGGTTTCCATATCCAATTCTCCTTGGACATTTTCCTTCTTTTCTTTTCTCAGAAGTTCCTTAAGCCGTCCCGGCAAAAAGTTCTCCTGTTGAACGCTTTTATATAATTCGTAAGCCAGTAAAACACCTTCTCTGTCCTCATGATATGTATTTTCCAACAGCCATGCTGTCAATTCTTTTAACTGTTTCGAAAAATCTTCTTTTCTTCCCGGAATATAGGCCGCTCTCAGATTCTCTTCCGGCATTTCAAGATACAGGCATTCCGGCTGCAATAATAAGCCGTCCGGCATCAGAAGATATTCCTCAACGGCCTGATCCAACCCAGCTATAAAACGGATAACACTTTTAATCATTGACCGATCAGCCTGCTTTCTTTCAATATAGCTTCGAAATTCCATCCGTCCGCTGATATCGTAGCAGTAATTTTTTCTATCATTCAATCTCTGTACCTGAAAGGGAAGAAGCACTTGTGCACTCTGATTGCTCATCATCTTTTCTTCATCTTCGTTTTCCCCCCATTCCTCACTGCTGATCACCATATATGTATGAAAAGCATCCCCGC
Organism: Coprococcus intestinalis; assembly: GCF_023656595.1. Taxonomy (NCBI): domain Bacteria; kingdom Bacillati; phylum Bacillota; class Clostridia; order Lachnospirales; family Lachnospiraceae; genus Coprococcus; species Coprococcus intestinalis. Next base: position 60,071 of record NZ_JAMOKJ010000001.1, read on the forward strand.
TATAAACTATTTCCATGCACTCACCTTCTCATTTTACTGTTCTCTTTTTAATGCCGCCAACACCCTGTCTCTTGTATAATCTACCCTTATCGCATCCGCTTCCTGTCTGGTCTTCAGCACACCTCCTGTCCAGCTTTGTATGCCGGGTACAGGGATCTTCAATTCTCCCTGAAGAACCAAATGCGCACGGGACTGATGATTCACCCAGTCCGCCGCCTGCTGCAATATGCTCTTTCCGGATCCATCCAGCAAAACCGACATCATAAACACCGGCATATCTTCCTCTGTCTCACGATGCCATAATTCTGCTTCTGTCCGCCGATACCCCTCATTTTGCATTACAATATAATCATGCATAAAGAAAAAGCTATAGCATAGACCTGCAAGAATAAAGATTACCATCGGCATAAGCAATGATGCCTCAACTGTCATACTCCCCTCAACCTTCCTCATAAGGACCTTCCTTTCATCGCCCGAAAAACGAAAAAAACAGTACAGCCATAAACAAAAAAGGGATGAACGGGAAAGCTCTGTTTTTTCCGCTTTTTCTTACAACCATCAACCAGAGTCCATAACCGGCGCTTAGAAAACACGCCTGAGAAAACAGAAGCAATATCTCATACCAGCCGATCAGCATCCCCATTGCTGCGACAACAATGCCGTCCCCTTCTCCGATTTTTCCATTTGTCCATCGACTCATCATAACCATCATCATTCCGGGAATCCATCCTGTTAAAATTGAAAAAAGTGTTATTTTTCCCCTTACAATACCAATTCCCATCAGTATCAAAGTGCAAATAAGCACCGGTCCTATATAAAATCTGCTTTTTCTTATATCCGCTATCAATGGATATAGCAGCAATATCATGCACGCACTAAGCATCTCCACCTCCACTCATTCCACATCGTGAACATGGCCGAAGACCGCTTTGCTCTGCCTCCTTCTGACTCATGCCATCCATTGTTCGTTTCAACCCGCTGCAATGGCGATCCGTATGCCAGGCGGTTCCCATATCGGTGATAAAAACTGTCTGGTTTTTATCACTTACATGTCCGCATCTCTCACATTGCACATAACGCGCTCCGTATTGATTTCTTAAATGCTGAACCGATGACATCGAACAGGCATGAATGGACAAAGCAAGATACGTACATGATAAATCTCTATGATAAACAGAACCATTTTCAGCCACATAAACCTGTCCTGATTGTCCATATTCACCTGCACCGCTGTACATTTCCGCAGATTCCCCTGTCCACGGCCGTATATAAACGGTTTCCACAGTCCAAATTGTTCGTGACGGCAGCAAATATCCGGGCATTCTTATACCAAATCGGATGGACAGCTTCAGCAGATGCCCTTGTTCAGACGATTCTGCCCTCGGAATAAGGCCTGCATATCCGCCTGCTATATCATCGCTGTCTATACCGCTCCCGCCTATTTCCGAATAAAACAGCTGATATAAGGTTCCCTGATCCACACCTTTTTCAGATCGACTGTACGCAGCTATTTTTCTTCCTGTCATACATAAATAATGATTCACCTGACTGCAGACAGACATCGCATGAAACAAACCTGATAATAAAAGCATAGCACTTAGAAATATCGGCAGGATCAGCGCCGCCTCCACAGTCAGACTGCCCGCAAAGGAGGCGAAGGAGACTGCTCTTTTTTTACTGTTATCTGTTTCTCCGATTGCCTTTTTATTTTTTAAATATTTCTTCCACTGAACACCTTTTTTTAAAATTTGGGTTGGGATCGTGCATTTGACTGCATTATATATTTTTTTAAAGTGTCCCGTGTATGAGAAAATAGGTGTGTGTGACTTGTAAAAAAAGAGCATTCTTCTTCGCCTCCTTTCCGTAAAATCAATAAGCATATTCTGTATGAAAACGATACTGTATCTTCTGCGGATATTTCCAAAAAAATGGCTTCACATCGATTTTTCCCGAAAAGCTGGCCTTTACGGCACAATTTTTCAATTGAAAGTTTTCATAACCTTTCATCAGCCACACATTGTTCTCTATCAGCTGTGTCATTCTGATGATTTTTTTCTCTGTCGGTGTCAGCATTAAAAACAACATCAGATATTGATGATAATCCCATCCTTTTGTACCTGATTTGAAATATTCGGAGGCTTTTCCGCCGCCTGCGGCAGCATGCAGCAGCTGTTCAACGGACATATTCCATGTATTTCTGTCCTTCATTAAAGGGACTTTTCCGCCCTCTGCCAACCCTGCACAATCCACGGCCGCCTCTGCCGAAGCCCAGCAGATCATTAATAATAATTTCAGCACCTCTCCCGCTACAGGAATCATTCCTGCTGCAGACAGCCCCTGCACAACCCGCTGAAGATCTGCATCTTTATCCGGGCTTAAATACAGATAAGCCAGATTCAAAATCGTCCGAAGCGTAAAACATGCTGTCACGGCACTTTCCAGATTTTCTCTGTCTGAAGCATGACCAAAGGCAATATACTCTATCTCATAATTCAAAGCGGTATCTTTTGATCTTCCGGAAGGCCGGCTGTTTCGCAATGTTTTAAACTGATCATATATATACATGTTCAGAATCATCTGATCACTCTGATTTTTTACTCCCGACTGTATCTGCGACAAAAGATTCTGACCTTTTACCGCTTCCGCTACTTCTTTATACCGATCAAATCGAACAATGACATTGCTTTTTTTCTCCTCCGAGGTCTGCCATGAGCATCTTGCTGTGCTTATTTTTTGCTTTGAAACCGCCTGATCCCCCATAACAAGTTCCAGAAGACCGCCTTTAAACCATCTTGTAATTCCGCCTCTCGGATCCTCCATCTGAATCTCTGTATCCTTTGGCATATTCCCGTTATCTTTCTTGTTCGCTTCCTGTTCTTCCGCCTCCATTCTTTCTCCCTTTGACTCTAACTGCCTGCAATAATCACCAACGGGTTCGTCTGTATCCATCCCTGACAAATCCGAAAAGAAACGACTCACTTCCTCACTGCCTCTCTGAATTGTCCTCGCCTCTTCGTATAATTTCACCTGCTCCATCAGTGCTTTCCAATCATTATCCTTAAAACCGGTCCATTCATCAACCTCAACTTCCTCAATCGCACCAGCCACCTGAAACAGCCTTTTTGTCTTTCCCTCTCCTGTTATATTTAACTTGAGATAATCATCAAATTTTTCAAGCTGACTGTTCTTTTCTCCATGGTTCACACCGAAAAGACTGTAATAATCCGCCAAAGGCTGTATATACCCTGCAAATACCATCTCCGCAGCCATATCAGCATATCGTTCTCCTTCCGTCCTCAAAATATATAGCCTGTCTGATTCCAGAAGCACTAGAAGAAACGACATCACCAGCATAAAGACAAGGCTAAAATAAACCGTCATAACGCCTTTCTTCATCATATAGAATTACTTTGACTGGTTATTTTCTTAAAAATAGAATTTACAATAGATGTCAGCTGCTGTTTAAATATAATGACCAGTCCGATCAGTACCACCAGAATCAATATCATCTCAACAACACCAACTGCTGTTTCTTCATAAAAGAATCTTCTGCATAAATCTTTCATTCCACACACTCCCCGCTTTACATCGACAAAAATGCCGGCACCATAACAATCAACAACACAATGATCAACAATAACATCATCGGCATCAATAGCTTCGTTCCTGCTGTTTCTCCCAACTGTTTGGCCAGATCTCGCCTCTGCTTTTCAGCCTCCGCCGCTTCCTGCTGCATTAACGCCTGCATGCCTTTACTGCCACGTTTAATATATTGGATCAGCAGCTGAGAAAACTTCTTATACTGCTGCAGTTCCATCCTCTGTCCAAATTCCAGATAGGCCTGTATTTCAGGCACGCCTGACTCCATCTGAATTCTTGTATATTTCATCTCTCTGTACAACCAATCTTCTTTTAAATGACCGCTGTCCAATCGCTCATTATCATCCAATAACCGATTCCAACTTCTCCTTACCGTCATGCCGGCTCCCAACATCAGGATCATTCTGTGAACAAAACCAGGATACGCATACAAAAGTTGTTCATTTCTCTCCTCAAGTCTTTTTTTCAGGTTATTATCCTGATACCATATGCAGCCTGCCAAAAACAAAAAGGCTATAAAAAGTATAGTTCCCGCCTGTGACTGTTTCTGATACTTCCACTCAACAACCCGTCCGCCCACAGAATCCGGCAGATGCAGCGTAAGTTTCTCTGACGATCCCTGATCTGCTGCCTGAACGGCCTCCCGAATCTGTTCATCCAACACTTCTTCATCTGATTTCTCCGGTACAGTCAGGCAGATTTCTTTACTGTAAAATTCCTTTTCCTGATCATAGATGATCACCGCAGTTACCTTTGTCTTTATCGGCAGTTGATACCCTGACAATTCACCCAAGGAGCCATCCTGTCGGATCAGATTGTAATCTTCCGGCTGCCATTCAATCGTCACATTCTCCCCCGGAAAATCAGATGGAAAAAACAACGGCCGATTCACATGCTGCAGATCGGAGTTATCCCCCTGAAGACATGCATCAATATAAGCTTTCACATCCCGCATCAATGCTTCCCGCTCAGACCGACTGTATTTTCTCGGTTCAACGGTAATTGTCAGCGACTTTTCTTCTGTCACACCCTCTATCTCTGCAGATACCTGAACGTCCCGACTCTTGCCTCCGGCATCATCCCTTTGAAGATTATTACCGCTTAATTCCGGCGTCTGATTCAAAAGACCATAGATCATCATAAATGCCAGGATTGCCAGCATGCCGCCATACCCAACCATCATCTTTCGAATCACATGCTGCCTGATAAACTTCTCCTTTTTCATCCCCGGATAAAGTTTTCCGACGATGTCCTCCGAACACCCTGTCAGCCATCTTGAACAGCTGATTGTATCCGGCAGGTGACACAACAACCAGACAGCCGTTCTCTGCAGCCATCCCATACCTCTTGGCACAGGAAAAATTTTCTTTACTTTATGCCGACGGCACCAGTTTTCTGCCAGAAAAACAGGCAATAATGCCGCACAAAGTAATATTGCACCAAACCAGAAAAACTGCATTTTTCCACCTCCTACACATGAATATCCAAAATCTTATGACCTGTCCAAAGGGCTGCCGCATAGACCATCAGTGCTGCTGTCATCACCAGCCTTCCCGTCAACCCAGTGTAGAGAATATTCATATATTCCGACGAGCACATATTCATATAGCATAAAATCCCCGGTGGCACGATCAGCATAATCCGCCATTCTCCCCTTTTTCCTGCCAGAATTGTCTCTATCTCACTGTTAATTTCCATTCGCAAATTCATTGTATCCGCAGTATGACGGATGATAGATGACAGTGAACCGCCGCTTTTTCTTGCTACCGTCAAAATACGCACAAAGTACGCAATATCCTCATCCTCACTTCTCACTGCAAAATCTTCCAGAACACTTTCCAGTGATCGGTTCTGATCAAGATGCATGCAGATTCTTTCAAATTCCGGAAGTAGCACCTGATAACTGCTGTCTGAAGTCTTCATATCACAGCAAGTATCTCTCAGCGCCTTTTCCAGGGTGCCACCTGCAGCCGTACTGCTGTACAGCATGGCCGCCGCATCTTTAAACTCATGCCATAACATCTGCTTCCTGCTTTTCTCCCTAATTCGCCTTTTATACTTTATGTAAAACGGAACGATCATAATCCCCAAAAGACTGGTAATGACGCTTCTGTAACAGAGCCATCCGATCAGACATCCCAAAAGAACGCCCTGTAAACTGTCAGAAATCAACAATTTTTGTTTTTCATTCATCTCTAAATCTCCGCTGACTCAAGGGCCGCTGCATGCAATTTACGCCTGTGCATCAAATGATAGCCTGTTCGCTCCAGTTGACCGACAACCCTTTCCGGAATATCACCGTAAGAACTGTTCTCCATCACAAGATTATCCTGCTCATGAAACTCAAATATCGGATTCAAAATATAGGCATCCTCTGTACAGTCCAATACCTCTGTAATCGCCGTCACTCTTCTTGATCTGTCTCTTAATCTTTCCAGCTGCACAATAATGTCAATAGAAGAAGCAATCTGCTTGCGGATTGCCTGAATCGGTATATCCGAGGCAAATAAAGCCATTGTCTCCAGTCTTGACAGCATATCCTGCGGAGAATTGGCATGACCGGTACTCAAAGAGCCATCATGACCGGTATTCAAAGCCTTTATATGGACTCCCTATGTTCCCATCATGCAGAAATACAATATCTTTACTCAATATACACTGTATATAACGTTATTATCTTGCCATTCCACAGTTGCAAAAAGAAAAGAGCGCCTTTCACAGCCCTCTTTCATATCGACTTTCTCATTCATTTGTCATACTCAACAGTTTTGCAACCAATGTCTCTAAACTTTTTCCCAAAAATGGGATAAAGTCTGGTATTGCACCAAATGCCATCCCAATTATTATCATTCGACCACATTCTCTTGCAGATTCCAATGCAAATCCATAACTCAAAACACCTGTCATAATAAATATAATTGATAAAAAGTAAAGCAAAATATTTCCCAATATCATCGGAATTTTTAATAACCAGTGAATCAATGTCATTACTGCAAGAATTAAATATAAAAACACTTTTATTATGTACTTAACCAACATTTTTAATCCCTCCCTTTTTTATCTTTCCGGATAGCAAGAATCTTGCCATCCGGACTTCCACTTTTTTGCTATCCGGGCTGCAAAATTCTTGCTATCCAATACAGTTCATTATCCTTTCGTGTATATCATTTCCGTCAAAATCATCTCTTCTGCATCATGACAAAGGGTATTCATCCTCCTTGTCCATTCCATGTTGTCCTGCGTTTTTAATTTCTCTGTAATTCCTTGTTTCTCCATCATCTGTTTTACTAATTGTTCTTCTCTATCCCTTGCTTCTGCATCAATCTGATTCAAATGCTCGACAAGTTTTCCTTGTAACAACAATATTTGATATTTTGCCTTTCTGTGTTCCTGTAAATAGCTTTTACGAAGCATCCCATATTTCCCATAAGTTGGTTCGATATCTGTAAGTGCCAATTCTGGCAAATAATAATCACCACATAACATATAAGTAAGTCCATTTTTCTCATCATAAATTTCGTTCTGCATAAAATATTCTCCTTTTCTTCCTATAATTGGTCGTACATCTTCAACAGTGTTCCCTTTTTCATTTGACTATATTTCACCTGTAATTCTTCATATTTTTTCTGAAGACTTTCATATTCGTTTTTCGGAACACTATCGGATAATTTCTGTTCTAAACTCTTAATCCGTGCTTCCTGTGCTTTTGCAATAGCATCACTTTTAGGATTTCGCAATATCATTCCCTGTTGTTTTTCCTTCAATTCCATCATGACCTGTTTCACATTCGGATTATTATAGAAAAAACCTCTGGAAAGTCCTGTTAGTTTTGTAAGTTCAGCAACTGAAATTTTTATATTTTTTCTATACATTGTTTCAATAGCTGTTATTGCTGTTTCCGTCATTTCCGCACTTTTTTCTTTTGCCAGTGCTACCATTTTATCGTGTTTCTGCATTTTCCTTTTCCCTCCTGTATTGTGCTAATAATTCATTCATTTCATCTCGTACAGCCTTTGTATCCTCCGCTAATGCTTCGTTTCTTAGCCGCCGATAATGTGGTATGGTTCGTGTATCCTTATGCCCCAACAACCTTGCAATGCTATCATCATCTAATTTCATTTCTGTAAGTTTTACTCCAAAAGTATGTCTAAAACGATGTGTACGAAACTCAAAATAATTTCCATTATCATCCCTGATATCATTTTCATAAATCATGATATTTACATGATATTTCAGCATTGAATCTGTATACAATTTTCCATTATCTTGCAGAAAAATATATTCTGAATCTGGATGCTCCTTTTCTGAAACTTCTATTGCTTTTCTAATCAATTCTGCCAGCTGATCGCTAACTGGTCTTTTGTATTTCCTTGTTTTCTGCTGGATAATAGTTATAAAATAATGTCCAGATTTCTCAGATAAGCAATCCCTTCGCAAAGTCAACGTATCCTCTATTCTTGTACCGAGCATCTGATGTATTATTAAACATCTGCCTAACTGGGGCTTTAATTTTGTTAATGCACAATTAAATCTTCTGATTTCTGCATCTGAATACGCTTCTGGTAAAGCGTTGTCATATGCTCTGCAATCACTGGACAGAAAAAGGTTGCATATATTTTCTATTTCCAGTTCACGCCCTATTTCATCCAACAGATTATCCAAAACCGACAGCTCTGTCGTGTAACTGACTGATGTAAGACCGGTATCCGTTTTTATATAAACCAGATAATCTTCTATCATATCCCTGCTAATTTCTGTAAAGTGCTTTACTTCTGGGAATCGATCATACATGAAACTAGCAAACCGACGGAATCCACGCAATTCACCTTTTATACTACCCATTGCTTTTGTCTGGCAGTGGCTATACAATATTTTCTTTATTATCTCTTTAAATTCTTTCTGCCTGATCTCACGAAAATCTAATCTATATCTTCCACGAATCGGATTACTCCTTGGCACAATATCCAACTTTCTCATATCCCATACATCTTTTTCATTTTCTGGAATATCTGCTGTTTTACACTTCACAACATACTCATAATACATTTTCAGAAAAGAAATCTGAGCGCTACTTTGTTGCTCAACATTCCGCCTATCCGGTCTATTTCTTCTAACATACAGCGCCAATCCTTTTTTATATAAAAATACTTTATAACTTCTCTCCAGTTCTTCCCATTTTTTATCAGTGATGCTGCTACAACTTGTACACTTCTCATTCAGAAATTCTTTCAACAGATCAAATCTGTAAATATCATTTACTACTGTTGATAATGACAAACGTCTACATCTATCATCGATATACCCATAAATCTCATCCTGCATCTTTTCATTATGAATCTCTGATATGTAGTACACCCTGTTTTCCTTCCATTTCAGTCCTGCCAACTGTTTTTCTGTAGCTTGTTGATAACAGTCATACGAAATCAAATTAATATTACCTTTCATCATCTTCTGCTCCTTTCAATTTAAATGACTGATTTTTAGAGAAATATTTATCTTCAGCCGATACAATACGTTCCGGCATGAAATCAATGTACTGTTTTGTCATATTCTCACTTGAATGTCCTAGATAATCTCGTACCCCTTGTATAGAAACCCCATTTCCGTACATTGAAGTTGCAAGGTTATGTCTGTAATCGTGTGCTCTAAAGATATAATCTCCGCAGGCAATCCCACGAACCTTACACTCCCGAATCATCTGATTTGAAAATGTCTGTCCATTAAATGCACCACCCTTTTTATTTTTGAATAAATACTCCCCATTTTTTATTCCGTACTTTTTTTCATAATCATTCACCAGTCCAACCAATAAACTGGGAACAGGAATGACTTTTTCTCTCCGCATTTTGCTTTGATATATGCGCATCCAATTCTCATTGCCTTGTGAATAAAAGGCTCCCGATTTTATTGTGCAAACCTCGCTTTTCCTAATTCCTGTGCAAAACAAAATCAAATACATCAACTGTAAATGCTCTGGGAATGTCGGCAGCTCCTTAATTAGATGAGCAATTGTTTTTTCTGGAACACTTCTTTCATTGTGTTCCGAAAAACCTTTTTTTAAAAATCGTTCCGGATAAAACTTCAACACTTCAATATTTTTCATTTTCAAAAACTGTAGAAATGTATGCATATGTGTGATATATCGGTTAAAAGTGGAATACTTAATATCGGACTCATCCAAAACAGACACATAATCCGCTATATCTTGCATCTCCAGTTCAGTTACTTTCTTACTCTGTCCATCCAGATATTTTAAAAATTGTGAAATAAAACTTATTGTATTTCGGATATTTGATAAAGACAGATCAGATATCCCGACCAAATATTTTGCGTATAATTGTAAATACCAACGATTTTCTTTTTCGTAAATATTAATAAATGAAAGGCTTTTAACAGGTGAACTGGCATTGATTCTCGATTTATCAAACTGAAACCTATCCATATACCAGATACACGCTCGCCAATTTGTCTCTGAATCTGTTAGAAATAACGTTCTTCTCGCAAACTCAACAATCTTAGAAGCCTGTTTTTTTATAATTTCCGACTCCTTGTTTAAATACAGATAAAATCTGTTTTCGTCTGCCTGTTCCATTTCTTCAATATCATCTATTCCGTACTTATCGCAAAACCGTATAAGTGCTTTTAATGGTTCTAAAAAATATCTTCGATGTCTTTGTACCTTATCCATATTTAGAATTTCACACAGCAATATTTTTGTCTGTCGCACCAACTGTGATGAATGTATCCTCGTTAAGTCCCATAACAAATCATTCTTATCAACCACCTGACGGAAAGATTGTGCTTTCTTCTTATTGGGGACATACAGCAAAAACAATTTGTCTTGCTTAAAAAACTCCTGTTCTACAGAGAAGGGCTTTCCTTGTGAATAAACATCCGGCATATTTTCTATTTTTAAACGATCAAATAAGCTCAGTAATTCCGCTTTATATTTTTCTGAAATATCCTCTTTTTCAAGAGAATCCATATACATTTTTCTCGTTTCATAGTTAATATCTGCAGTACACTGTATATCTGTATACTGAAAAAATTTGTATAACCGGTTATAGTATTTTGCTTCTCCAGTCGTAACTAAAGATATTTCTTCCTTTAATTTCTCAGATATTTTTTCCTGATATAACTTCGGAACAATTTTTAATACTGCCAAGGTAATCCCTCCTTCCTTTTACAGAAAATCTGCAATTTGGTATAAATCTTCATTATTTGAGTAGTATTGATCTGTCGCTTCTATCAATCGTTCATTATTTTCACCCAAGTATTTAATGGTAGTTTCAACTTTCTTATGCCCCAGGGCAAAACGAATGTCATTCAAATCCCATCCTTCTTTTCTTCTTTCCTCCGCAAAATAGTGTCGGAGCTGATGCGGATGGGAATTGATATCCGTTTTTTGGGATAGCCTTTTCAACATGCTATACACAGAATCCGCATCTAATGGCTCTCCTTTGTTTTTTCCAGTTAATTTTGTAAATAGATACTCCGAGTTCATCAGACTTTTTCGGTTATCAGAAATGTACTTAACCAAGAACTCAAAAGTTGTATTACTTAACAAAGCCATTCTATATTCTGCATTTTTTGCTCTTGCCAAGTTGGTATTGGATTCACGATACCTTACCCGAACCGTCCTTCTTTCAAAATCAATATCTTCGGTATAATGGATTCCTAGAATTTCCCCTAATCTAAGACCGGTTTCTGCCATCATTGCTATCAGCAATCGATCTCTATCATTCGTACAGGCATTTATCAGCTCCTGTATTTCTTCGGATGTTATTTCTTCCAGATTAGGTTCTTCTTCTTTGAAGAAACCTTTAAACGAATTCACTGCATTTTGATGATTTACTCCCATACTGTCAAAATATGATACTTTTTTTACTCGTAAGACTTTAAGCATTGGCAAAACATCTTCCAGTGCCAAAAACTGGTAGTATCTGAAGACTGCACCAAGATACATATTGCAGGTCTTATTGCTCGTCTGTGTATTATGCTCAGTATGCTTTCCACTCTTAACCCAATACAAGAAATCAATAAAATGTTTATTCTGCTCTGAATAGGATAGCAATGTAATCTCATCCAATCCTATCGTTTGCTCCTGCAGATAATTGTAATAATATGAAAGTGCGAAGGCTGCGGATTTTACAGTATTCGGAGAAGCATTAATCTGATCCAGATGCTTCAAATACTTTGATGGAAGGATTTCAATTTCTTCAATATCAGAAATAATCAAAAAACGTGGTCTATTATCTTTCAAAACCGAAACAACCCTATATTTCAATCCACAGCCCTCCTTCCTTTCTTTTTGATTCATTTGACTTCTTTGACTTCTTGATTTACATTATACACAAAGAAGTCAAAATGTCAATTACGTTTTTGACCTCTTTGACTTTTGCAAGAATATCAATGAAACATTTTTTGATTTCTTTATGTTTTAAATTGATTTTTAGGGATATAATTGATAAGATAAAAAACAAGAAGTCAATTTATACAAAGTCAAAGAAGTCAAGAGGAGATTTGAATGAACGAATTTATATCAAATTCAGGCACACTAATAAATCCTGACAGCGTTTACGATCAGGAAAGATTCATCAATATACTTCAAATCATTTTACAGAAAAAAACACAAAAAGAATTATCTGAACAAACAGGCTTAAATAATGCAACCATTTCACGAATGCTCAACGGTGCCCGATCTGGAAGACCATATAAAAGCACTATTGATAAAATTGCAAAAGCCATTGATGATCCAGAACTCATCCAAGAATTATATGATGCAACGGGATATTCTTCTAAGAAAATACGGGAACGAAAAAAGATAATTGCAGACAATGGATTTTCTTTGGATCTCTCTACTGTTCAGGTGCATGAAAAGTTTTTTTCTACCTTAATGCGTGGACTTTCCATGATGACAAGTCTGCATAAAGTTGAATGGACAATAAAATCTGGAACGCCCAGATCATACGATTATTTAATTGAATTAAAAGAGGGAAATATAGATTATTGGTATATTAGATATGTAGATAGAATTACTTCTGATGAAGAAAGGAAAAAAGCCTTAACTGCCATTTATGGAGAATTTGCAAAATTGAAATTGGGCGGAAAAATCAAAGTTTCTTGCGCCACTCCTTCTTACGAAGATTATGATTATTTTGTTACAATTCCACCATACCAATTAAATACAAATGCTTCTATTATACATTTTGATTCTGAACTCGAAAGATTTGCAGACGAAACCTTTTTAGAGACAGCTTTACCACTTAAAGAAAATATTCCTGTTAAGGATTTTTGTAATCTTACCGAATCACTGATACTATAACTTTTTGGTTTTATCACAGAGAGAGTTGCTTATGGCTCTCTCTTTTTTTAACGCTTCCTCCTCCCATGTTCTAACTCATTATGGCAAATCATTTTCTAAAGCAAGTATCGCCTAGAGTAACTCAAAATCCCATTGCTGAATTATGATTCTCTGACGAACTTAATGGAGATTACGATTCCCCATACCCTCAATATCACAAAATATCAAATTTTGCTATTAGCTCATAATAAATTTTCGCAGCTATCTGTTTTTCCACTCATAGTTATCAAAAGCTTTTTATAACCATCTGCTTCTACCGGCTGCAGATTCAAAATTTTATTATTCAAAAACAAATAAAAGTGGATTCCACCAAAATACCCATCACAAAAAATGTACTGGACACTTCTATTCATTATATTTGCACCGACAACCGGAAGTTATTTTCCTGCTTACAACTTTCCAACAACATAAACTCCAAATAGCACTTTGATAATATAAAGATACTTCTTTCTTACCTCAGAGCAAGATCCACCTGTGTTTAACAATATTGTCTTTCCGACAAATGTTCTTTCATCAGGTTTTTATCTTGCTGGGGATTCCCCAAACCCATTCTTTTTATTTATGCCGAGGTTACTGTACGCATTAGAGCAAGATCCACCCCGGTAATACCATATCGCTATTTTAGCAATACGGCATTTTTCGGATGTTGGAATCTTGCTGAGGATTGTGCTCCCTAGTTCCTCACATTCAGCATAAATATATAATTGGTTCCTCGAATTTCTTCAGTCACAGCACAGGGAGAAAAAATAGGCTAAACAGCCCTATATCCCTGTGAAATCACTATGTGATTAAGAAATAGCAAGGACAGGAAGTGTGTATACACTTCCGCATAATGCCAATTTAGGGTTCCCTACCCCAAAATTGAAAAATTATAAAAAAGACTATATGAATACAATCCTAAATAATTATTTTTCTTCAAAGTAATCTAAAAGCCAGTTTGCTAATTATAGAAAATCATACAAAAAACAAACTGGCTAAAATTAGATTCCATTCAATATAAACCTAATTACTAAATCACAATTCCTACTATTTCTAAAACAAACAACAATATTTATAATTCAATTACTCGCATTGTATTTTCGATAAGCTCTATTTCATGGTCATCTAATTCAAAATATTTATATAATTTTTCATCTGTCCACTGCTCTTTAAAGTCCATTGCCGGAACAAATATAAAATTATTTTTTGAAAGATGCACTGAAGAAAAAGTAGTACGCATCATATATCTTGCGAACTTTCCTATAAGAAAATTTAAAAAATTCTTTGCTTCTATTTCAGTATCAAAAAAAGCAACATTCAAATATGAGAACGTATCTACCACTCCCGGATTCAGAATTTGTGGTCCGGAAATTGATCTATATCCATTGGCCGGTTGCACACCAGTTTCTCCACCTTGCGGAATCATAATAGATATTTTTATTTTATACTTGTTTATTAAATCCCTATTCTTTGTTACAATATTAGGATTTATATAACTTATGCTTTGTCCATTAAAACCAACACTGTGAAGAAGCTGAATATCACCTTCTTGATATTTTTCATGCCCCTTCTCTTTTGAAGAAATTCCAAAAGTATCAAGTGCAGAAACTTCTTGATCCCAAAAACGATCTGCCTTTTTCAAAACCTTATTAATTATGGAGATTGACTTGTTCGATCTAATAAAGAGATCTCCAAATTGGCTGAGCGATCTTATTAAGCTATCATCTTCTTTTTCCAGCTTATTGATTACTTCACAATCACCATCCCATTGTTGTGACCATAAGAAATAGCAAAGTCCTCCCGCAATTTCTACTGTTGGAAAACAATCCTTTGCATTATAAAAATCTACTAATTTTTGCATTCTTTTATCATCCAGCATATCACGCCGAAAATCATTTAACCCCATTCCACCATTATACCATCTTGCCGGTATAATCATCGAAATATACTCTGGAGCAATTTTTTTTGCTTGCTGTACAAATAATTGGAATATAGGTTTAGCTTGCGTCGCAGCCTTTCCATTCCCAATACCACCACTTGTTGTCGATTGGTATGGTGGATTTCCAACAATTGCATCAAATTTCATCGACTTACCTTCCTTTTTCCAGTAACTTGCTTTTAATACTTTATCTACAAAAAGCTGTGGTTTATTTGACATTATATTAAGCAGGTCATCAAAATAATGTGCATTTATTGCCATCTGGTTGTACCCAATTAACGTTCTTTTTGTAATCGCTTTTGCCATAGGAGTTTTACAAATAACAAAAATATTCTCTTTAACGGTAGTCATCCACAATTTTTGTTTATCCTCGATAGATAATTGCTTATTATCAATTCTATTCAGTTTACTTCTATACACACTGTATGCTACAAGCAATGGATACAAACCAGTTTTTGAATTAATTTCTAGTATCTTTGGATCATCCTTTCCAAAAATATCTCTTGTTACTTTACCTTGATCAACATATCTTGGCTCATCTAGCTTGCTTTCTTCATTAAATGATTCATCATAAAAGCACCAGCCACCTATGCAGTCACTTATATGCATATTTACCACTCGCCATGGTGTTAATACCGTTTCTTTGTCTGGATTTTTAAAACAGCTAAATAAACTGGAAATCTTTTTTACCCTTTCAGTTGGATCTAAGGTATCAGCTTCTTTTGCAATATTACGAATTCTGCGACCAGCTGCAATAAAAACTTCTTCATCATAATACTTTTGAAATTCTTTAAATTTCTTTTTTGTTACACCATCAGGCATAAATTCATCCCATGAAGAATCATCTACTACGTCAACAAATCTATCCAGAGTAATTTCTTCATCATAAGGAATATCGGCTCCGTATATTAATAAAGGCATACGTATAGAAATACCTCTTAAAATACTAATTGCATCATTCCGAACTTTCTTTTTCTTCTTAAGTTCCTCCAGACGAGCCTTTTCTTCCGGCGTAAGGTCCTTCTTTTTCTTTTTATTTAATTTTTCCTGTTCCTCGTACTCTTCATTCGTTAATCCTTGAGCATTAACTTTTATCTCATTCGATTTCGGAGCTGCCTTTGAAGTACCAATAATTCCTTTTAATTCATCAAATTTTTTTATATCTATCTGATCTAGTTTAAATAATTCATCATTATATAAATTTGTATCATCAAATCCATTTTGCACAACTCTATCTGCGTAAGCACGCTTAAGTTGTTGCAAAAGTTTTGTTGCGCTGTATTCTTGCATTTCAGATCCCAATACAGCAATAACTGGACAATAATTAAGGAATTTACCCATGATTTGCTTATCGCCTATTTTGGTTTTTCCTGCACGCGATGATATTTGGACTGCACTGGACACCATTTTCAAGGTTCGATCAGGTGCAAAATCAAAAACATATGCAGTTTCCTTTATTTTTCCATCTTCATTACAAGGTGATTGGACACGAAAAATTGTCTGAAGATAATTAGCTGCTGAAGTGGAAAAAGAACCTGCAAGCATAAATACAGCAGTCCATTCTTTGATCGTTACACCAGTAGTTAATTTACCACAGGACAAAGTAATAGTATAAGTATCATTCTTTTTTGCTTTATTAATTGCTCTTTTTACCTTCGACAATGCCTCTTCTGACTTTTCTTCTTCATCTCCAGAACCTGCAACATTAACAATATCAAACATTCCATTTCCAAAAACCGGATGTTTTAACATTAATTTTTTAAGTGCTTTTGCCTCTCTCACCCCTGGTACTATCCATAAAGAGTGTTTAAATAAAGAACGATATTCTTCATTTGAATATGGATATTGACTATTATCATCTTCTACTGTCATCAAATTCAAAAAAGACCATACATCCGCTTCATGTACAAAATCTCCAATATCTGTACCTTGAGGCATATCTGCATAATCCACACTAAAATCTCCAGTAAAAGTTCGAAAGAATTCATGGAAATTAAATGCCTTATCCTCAAAAGTAATATAATGACTATTCTTTAATATATCCCCTAAAGAATATGTATAAATTCTTAATTCTGGCAGTTCATCATAAGGATTATGATCACCAAAATGCAATTTATCCCATTCCGATTTGCTCTCTTGCTCCATGATATAATCCCATGTATAAATAGAATTCTCATCATAATCAGTAAGAATATTAAATGGAGTACCTGATAATGAAAGTAATTTTGTTCCTGAACCTTCTTTAAATACTGCTTTAACGGTATCTTCCCCTAGTGCTGTTGTAGTTCCTTCATGGGCTTCATCTACAATAACGCAATCCCATACAGTTTTAAACACAAGATTATTTTTATCAAATTTTCCACCTACTGTTTCAGATCCTCGAAGATCCTGAATGGAAGCAAAATATATAAAGTTTTTCCCTGTTTCTAAAAGCTGTTCAACAGAATATCCCGTCGTTTTCGATCCATAAATATAATCATTCACCCCATAAAATATTTTTGTGAAATCTTCATACCAACCAGCATCAACAACCGGACGATGTGTTAAGATTATAGTTTTTTTGAATTTGCATTGTTTAACAATTTCCAAAGATACAAAAGTTTTTCCATATCTCATTTTCGCATTTATCAAAAAGCGATCAGCTTTTTTAAAATGCTTAACTACTTTCGTAATGCATTCTGCCTGTTCTGGTCTAAAAATGATAGGTGTATGTTTTATTACATCTGTATTGCTCAAATTTGCATAATTATGTTTAACAGCATCAATTGCTTTTTTTGCCATTTCAACATCAATCGGAAACCATTCCTTTCCTGATGATTCCCCAAGTTGAACATTATCAATACCAGAATTACGCAAAACCTCATGAATATTATGATCACGAAATGCCTCTATTTTAATGGATCCCTCTGCATTTTTAATAGTCCGAACAGCAACTTCCGAATGTAACAACTTAGGTGTTAATCCCGCAGTGTTTGTATATGCTTTTATTCGCTTCAAGGCTGCCTGGTTTAATATTTTACTATTCGGTGTAAGTCGATCAAGTGGAAGATCTGTATGCAATGTAGCATCACCGATTTTGACAAGTCCTTTATGTGCATCATCCTCAATTGTAAAAACATAAATCACCTTATATTCAAATGCATTTTTAAAGTTATTATCCATCCGTTATTTTCCCTCCATCATTGAGCGAAATTCAAGGCTCTCATTAGCTCTCCAATCATAGATTTTACAAGGAATTTCAGAAACGCTCATATTTGTATTTTCCTCAGTATCATCTTCTATACCTAAATAATCAAAAACTGACATTTGCTTATATACAGGTTCAGCTAAACTATATGGAGCTGTCAGTGTAAGGCCATTCATTTGCCAAATATTCCATGATATGATATTCGCAATCTTCTTTATTTGTTGAATACTTGGAGTTAATCCTCTCCATTCTTGAGCATACTCAATAAATGTATACAATAAATTTTCTCTAGCCAATAATACATTGTCTCCTTGAAAATCATACCCATAACAACTTTGAAACGCTCTAATTGTCCACTCATACCATTCATCAATCGTAGAAGTATTTTCTCCAACTATACGAAGTTTTCTATCTAAAATTCCAATTCTATCACGAACAGGAATCTGTAATCCTGATACAGTATCATAACGACTAACCAAATACGGAGCTTCTCCACAAGAGATTTCTAACCTTCGTGCATCAACATAATCTTTCCATGTTCTTTCTTCCGGAAATTGTATTGGTGTTTGTATGCTACACCAGATTTTACCAATAGAATTATTAAACACATCTAATCGCCCGAACCAAGCTTCATCCACAAGATTATTTTGCTCATTACACACCCAAGAAGGTGTAAATACTTCTGCTTTATCCCTGGTTCTTTTACATCTCTCTTCTTCTGATTTCAATATTCTAGGCTGAATTACAGAAGTAAAAGCACCTGTAATTAATTTCGGTTTTATTTCTTGATCTGTTCGGTATTCCGGTCCATATGAAATATAATTGTCACTGCCCCATCTAATATATTTTTTTGTTGTTTTATCGGATAATAGTATTTTTAACAAATCCGGACTAATATCTTGAATATTTTGTTCAACTGCATCTATGTCCATTAAGTAACTTCCTTTTCATTATTTGCGCAAATAGCATACTACTATTCAAAGTCAGCATACGTAAAACTTCTTGTTTGTATATTCTGATACAATACATTATTTTCATCTATATTTACAGTATACCACGAAGAAATAAAACCGTCATTCATTATCCTATCTCTAACCCTTTATCATTTTATTTAAATGTCAAACTCCTTAGATTTCAATACTCTGGCAAGCCAATGAAAATCTCTGATAAAAGATAATAAATATATGTATACTGCAACCTATGAGTACCGTATACATATAATCCAATTGAAGTTTTCTTTAGATCCTGATAATATAGAAGATATAAAAACGAACCAACTATTTTATACTACATAGTATTTTTCATCTTCCAAAAATAAGAGGAGGTAACCAATGAAAAAACTAATTTTTTGTAATCTGGATTTATTGAAGTTAAATCTTGATCCTGCAGATTATCAAGACTTGGATTTATCCGATTTTAATTTTGAGCTCATGAGGAAAAAACGTGACAAATTTACAGAAAAGTTCAAACAGCTTTCAGAAGATACGGATAATACCATCTATTTCTATAGCAGAAAGACTGATGTTTTAACTAATTATGAAAAAGCATTTCGTGACCATGGATATACTAATTTCCACTTTCGTGATAGAAGTGCTTTAAAAGATTTTGTATCGTTAAACAAAAATAGAAATAATTATTTTGTATTTATCGGCGGAAAAAATACGGATTTCCAATTAGCAGTTAATACACGTTCACTCTACATTGTTCCGACTTGGTTACCGTTAGAAATTAAGCCACAAAAATACGGCGTACATGTAGATACTGTAAAACAATTATATAAATTCATTCTTACACTGAATAATCAAAATGTATGGTACTCCAAACTTACTGTAGATGATAAAACAACTTGCTATTCTCTCATGGATGCAAGGTATGGTTACTATGCTAAAACACCTGAAGAAAAAGAAATGATGCAGCACTTTCAAGAATTATTGAAAGAAGGAAAAAGCAGGAATTACTATAAAATTCTTTTATATCACTTCTTAGCAGGTATGACAAATTCAACAGAATTTGATGACATTGAATTATTCGGCATGGTTCCATCTTCAAATTGCGAAGTTAATGAAGATTTATATTCTTTTATGACTTCAATAAGGTGTTTAAAAGGGAAACGCCTTCCTAAAAATTATGCTGTAACAGTACCAAGAAGAGAAACCAATTTGTTAATTCGGCATACATCTAAGAATCAGGCACACATCAATCGAACTTCTCAACAACGTGCAATGTTAGGTGGAAATGATGAATTTGCTACTCTTTGTATTAATCCCGATTACAAAAAGAGGATTGATAAATTAAGAGACGAAGGCCGATTCAATGTATGCATATTTGATGATTATATGACACATGGAAACACCTTTAATTCTGTTAGATGTTTATTAGAATCTCTAGGAGCAAACAAAATTATTTTTATTTCCATGGGTGTGTTTAAAAGACCATTTCAAAAAAAAGAATATAACATTACTGGCTCAGTATATAGAAAGAATTACTCTTACCAGCTAACAGAAAGTTCTGCTTTAGTTGATTTTAGAGTAAATGATAATGCAAAACAGGAAGTATCTGATTTATATGATATTTTCAATTCATAATGAATAGAGGAATTACTTGTGACTAGATATATTATTGCCTTGACTGAACTTGGGCTAAAAAATAATAATTTAATATCGCTTTTAAGAGAACATTCTTCTGATATTGTGGATATGTTTGAAAATCGAAGTCAAAGTTTATTTGAAAAGCACTTGGACTTAATGCCGTTCTATGACATATTTTCAGATTCATCAGCAGTGGATTTAGCTTTATCTAAGGCAGATGATATTCTTACTCGTAATAAAGAACTTGGAATTAAAACAACTTACTTAACAGCTTCATCATATCCGAAAGGGTTGGCTTTAATAAGTAATCCTCCAGCCATTTTATATTACAAAGGAGCTGAGTTTTCCGATATCCCCTCAAAAGCAATTGCTTGTGTTGGAACCCGAAAACCCACAAGAATTTCATATAACGCTGTAAACTATTTAGTTCCTCAATGGGTACATGAAGACTGTTCAATCATTTCAGGGCTTGCTTCTGGTGTAGATAAATTATCACATCAGGCTTGTATTTCCGCTGGCGGTAAGACTATTGCTGTTTTGGCACATGGTCTTGATACAATTTATCCAAAAGAGAATTCAGCACTGGCAGAAAGAATTCTGGAATCAGGTGGTATTTTAATGTCAGAATATGCAGTAGGAACTAAGCCTGATAGATTTAGATTCGTAAATAGAAATCGCTTGATTGTAGGATTATCAAAAGTCGTTGTGATTTATGAATGTGACGAAAAAGGCGGAACCATGCATAACGTTGAACATGCAGGAAGACAAAAAAAGCCTATTTACTGCCCCGCAATCGGAGAGGTAGTAGAAGATGTTCAAACAGGGACAAAAAAATTAATAGACGAAGGTACTGCTTCCGTTATACAACAAGGTCGTGATATAGCTGGTGTTCTGGATGCTCTTGGTTCTCAAATAACCAAGCCACGATTAAATAATACAGCAATTAAGCTTAATTACTTACATGCAGTTCTTTCAATTTTGAATGACCCTGCTGTTCTGGAAGCCACATTAAAAACATTGAATATTAATATTCCTGCTACACAAGATATTTACACAACTCTTGTCCACATGGTAAATGACAACTCACTAGACATAGACAAGATACTTAATCTACTGGTAGAAAATAATATTGCCAGCATCAACAAAACTTTAATACTCAATGACTAGGAGTCTCTAAACACAAGACGGATGCCCTATTTCAGGGCTCCCTCTTGCTTATCTTTGCTCCCAAACATTTTTCCACCCTCCAGCGAAGATAAGAATATGTATTCCATATATTTGCCCCTAAAGGATATTCCTTTCTATAAACAAATACAGTTTGGTATTCAATAGAATGTAATCTACACCATTCATGTATATCCTTCATATACATCCTGTCTATTCCATTGCTTAACTGTTCCATATACCATATATCCTTATCTGTCATTAATTCCATTATGAACAGTACATTGTAGTATTGAATGACACCTACTTTCTTTCGTTCCTCCATTAACCTTTTACATATTAATCTATACTTAATGTTCATGACGTATTTCTTCTCCTCTCCTACGTATCCATTCTAATCGTTATAAACGTCATATATATAATTATAATATAGTACATATAATACTTTGGATCATATCCAATGCCTCCTCACCGCGGACCTCACCAACGATAATTCTGTCCGGCCGCATCCTCAAACTGGTACGGATCAGGTCCCTCAGTGTCACATTACTGACTCCGTCACCATCCGCCTGACGCACTTCCATTCTCACCAGGTTCTCTATTCCGTGGATCTGAAGTTCCGCAGAATCCTCAATGGTGATCACCCGCTCTGTTTTAGGAATGTAATCCGCCAGAACATTCAAAAATGTTGTTTTCCCTGTACTGGTAGCCCCGCTGATAAATATGTTGTACCCTGCTTTCACAAGCACTTTCAAATATTCTGCCGCCTCCTGACTGATGGACTCCCAGCGGATCAAATCCTCCATTGTGATCGCTTCCTCGGGAAATTTTCTGATTGTCAGAATCGGTCCGTTGAGTGCCACAGGATCCAGGACAACGTTCACTCTGGATCCGTCTTTCAATCTTGCATCCACAATAGGAATTGATTCATTGACCTGTCGATTGGAGCGTGAAACAATCTGCTGGATCACGTCTTCCAATTTTTCCCGGGATTCAAAATGCCTGTCCCAGGTGTAGATCCGGCCATCTCTTTCATAAAAAATCGCATCCGCCCCATTCACCATAATTTCTGTTACTGTTTTGTCATCAATCAGCTCCTGCAAAAGATCCAGTCTCCGGATCGCATTGAACAATTCCTGCCGCAGTGTCAGCTTCGTAACCGCACTCATATAAACTTCCCTGCTTTTTTCCATAATGACCGAATCTATGATTTCCCCAATCTGTGCATCCGATAGTTCACTGCTCATATCCATTCTCTGACGCACCGTCTCCTGCAACTGCTGTTTCAAATTCTGAAACTGCTCCATATCTTCATCCCCGCCCTTTAGTCTTCAACATTCAATCTTTTTACCTTCTCTGAAAAACCTTCACCGGCTGCCTTCCCAGCTGCCTTCAAAAAACGTTCTGTCAATTGTTCCGACCATGGCGCATGCTCCCCTGCTACATACCATTCATCACAACTGTCCATAACAATTCCCGGCGGCATCACCGTACCAAAATCCAGCAAAATCTGATCGTACTTTGTGTCTTTACAAAGCCTCTCAAGGCAAAACCGCCAGTCTTCCTCCTCCAATTCCCACATCTCCATCGGCATCGCCGCCCCGGCAATATATTCCACCGGTCCTTTGACAGCCATTCTTTCAACTTTCATCCCCAAATTACTGCTTCTTTGCTTCACATAATAAATAATCTCTGATAATCCTTCCTGCCTTCTTTCCCCCTCCATATACTGCTCAAATATCGTCACTGTTTCAAAATTCAAATACAGCAAATTCCCCATTTTGCCTTTCTGTCTGCACATTTCAAGCACCTTAAGAAAACTCTTTTCATTATTCACAGGCCTGTATATCCCTGCACACACACTCTCCTTTTTTCCATGATTTCTTTCCCCCTGCAACATCCATCCATTTTCCTCACAAAATTCCAATAATCTTTGATAAATCACCCCTGCTGATTGGTATTTGTACACATTCCTCCCTTCCATTCCGATTATTTGTCCACTTTCATCCAGTATACATACATTCCCCTCTTTGACTTTTTCCCCATACAGCGCCATCAGTGATGAAGTTATCAATACCAGATCTGCCTTTTTCCACTTTTCATCCGATATCGGATGTTCCAGATACAGTTGGATATTAAATGGCGAATATGCCTGACGTCCAAGAAACGCGGCAAGCCTTTCTCCATAACTTTTTCGTTTTTCCAGTATCAGCAATGTTACATTTTTCAACGCATTCGGTCACCACCTCTCACAAACTACCTATATTCCAAACAACAACCTCTGCTGCCAGTGCCAAAAAAAGCGGCACAGCAAACGGTATGATACAGTGCTCTCTTCCCTGTAGATGCGACATATCCATATAAGGTTCTGCTCCATGCCTTTGTATGCGCTGCGCATAATGCAGCAAATATCTGAAACGTTCTCTGCAAATGTCATATTTCAACATTTTCAACAGTGAAATAACTGCACCAAATACCAGTGACACAATCAGTATCCGTACAGACTTTACAGGCCCCATATAGACAGCCATTGCCATCATAAGCTTCAAATCTCCGGCACCAAACATTGACAAGACAAAAAAACCTGCACAAAGGATGAAAATCAACACCATTCCTGCCGCACCATCGATCACGCCTCCGGAACCATCTGCCCAAAAGCGCAGGATATACCCGTTTAAAGCCCCAACCAGTATGAGTTCATTCGGAACCCAATAACTGCGGTAATCTTTCACGGCAGCTGCTGCCATAAATAGCAGCAGCGTCATCTGTAAAATCATGGTCTCACACCCTGTTATTCAATTTTATCGTTTTAAAAGGGGAATTTTTGATGAATTGGATTTTGTATCTGAATTATAGCAGTCCCTATCTGCTTTGTAAATGCGATATTATCTGATTCTTATCAATATTCATCGGAACAATCTGACTTTTTTCGAGTCCTATCCATGAGCTTCGACATTTTCAGACATAGATTTGAATAAAACTAAGCCCATAGGCCAACAAAAGTCCGGGAACACCCAGTATTGCACAGCTCAAAAAAGTCAGCACATTGACGCCTACCGGCAAAACAATCCCGGCGGCAGTAAGAAAGAAAGAAAAAACAGTAATAAAAAAGGACCCCAAAAGTCCTCTGATCAGAAAACGAAGCATCTTTCGTCACCCGTTTTTCTTTAAGATATGCCCCTGTCCTTTTTTTAAGAACAGAGGCATGCCCAATAGTTCAGTCTATTTTACTTTCTTGTAATGACCGGCCAATTTGTGAATATCTTCTTTTGTATAGCGCTTTGCCGGTTTCTGTGGTTCTTCCGGCTTAGGTTCTACATAGTCAAACTTGAAAATACATACACCATAAGCGCCCAGATGATATTTAATAGAGTAGTCCTTGAAATCCCAGCTTTCCTTCACAGCTTCAATCGGTTCCGGATTCACCAGACCTGTGCCGCCGTATTCTGCAGCATTGCTGTTAAAGACCTCTGTATAGGTTCCCGGACACAGTACACCGGACTGAAAATTCTCATAAGCCACCGGTGAGAAATTGAAATGACATAACAAACAGTTCTTCTTATCCTTGGTCATACGGCAGAATGTCAACATATTGTGCTCCGCATCAGAACCGTTAATCCATGCAAAACCTTCCGGTGAATCATCCAGTTCATACAAAGCCGGCTCATTCTGATAGAAATGCAGCAAATCACAATAGTAATGGTTCAGCTGCTGATGCTCCGGATATTTCTCAAGCAAATGCCAGTCCAGGCTCTTAGCCTCATTCCATTCCGCTGTCTGGGCAAAATCCTGTCCCATAAACAGCAGTTTCTTGCCCGGATGCATCATCATCAGACCATAGGCTGCTCTGAGATTGCCGAACTTCTCCGGCATTGTTCCCGGCATCTTGTAAATCATAGATTTCTTCAAATGCACAACTTCGTCATGCGAAAGCACCAGCACATAATTCTCGCTGTAAGCATACATAAAGCTGAATGTGATCTGATTCTGATGGTACTTACGGAAAATCGGATCGCACTTCATATACTCAAGGAAATCGTGCATCCATCCCATGTTCCATTTATAAGTAAAGCCAAGACCGCCGTCATCCACATCTCCAGTTACCTTCGGCCAGGCTGTAGATTCTTCCGCGATCATCATAGCCCCCGGATTTCTCTGTGCCACAATAGAATTCAGATGCTTCAGGAAAGTGATGGCCTCATAGTTCTGATTGCCGCCATCCTCATTCGGAATCCAGTTGCCGGAAGAACGACCAAAATCAAGATACAACATGGAAGCCACTGCGTCCACACGCAGACCATCCACATGGAACTTCTCAATCCAGAATAATGCATTGGCCACAAGGAAATTAGAAACCTCTGTTCTGCCGTAATTAAAACAATAAGTGCCCCATTCCGGATGCTCTCCCTTTCTCGGATCCTGGTGTTCATACAGTGCTGTACCGTCAAAACGTCCCAGTCCAAACTCATCCTTCGGAAAATGTGCCGGTACCCAGTCCAGAATAACGCCAATGCCATGATCATGCATATAATTCACAAAATACATGAAATCCGCCGGTGTACCGTATCTGGCTGTCGGAGCATAATAGCCGGATACCTGATAGCCCCAGGAACCATCAAAAGGATGCTCAGAAAGACCGATCAGCTCCACATGCGTATAACCCATTTCCAGAACATAATCTGCCAGCTCCACCGCCAACTTCTTAAAATTATAAAATTCTCCCGGCATGGAAGGATCTTTCTTCCATGAACCCGGATGCACTTCATAAATTGCCATTGGTGATTCTGTCTTCTTCTCCTGATGCGCCTTCCGCCATGCCTGATCCGTCCAGTCAAAATATCGTATATCCGCAACAACAGATGCATTATCCGGACGAAGCTGTGACTGATTGCCATAAGGATCCGCTTTCAAAACCGTATAGCCCTGGCTGGTCTCCACCGCAAATTTATATAAGTCTCCTGCCTTCACCCCCGGAACAAAAATATCCCATATTCCGGACTGCTGAACCGGCTGCATCGGATGCGCCGTTCTGTCCCAGTTGTTAAAATCGCCTACCACGCTGACACTTCTTGCATTCGGTGCCCATACAGAGAAATAAGTGCCCGCTTTGCCGTCTTCTTCAGCCAGATGCGCCCCCATCTTCTCATAAATCTCATAATGTGTCCCCTTTGCAAATAAATAGGTGTCCAATTCTGAAATTCTGTGTTCTAAAGCCATTGTATACCTCCCTGTCTCCTAAACGTAAATCCCATATAAAAATTGATGAACCAATTCGTGTGCCTGACCTTCTGATAATTCCGGTCTGCTTTCTGCATCTCTGCCAAACCAGTAGAGCATATAATTGTTCAGCATTCCGAAAAAACCGATACTGTACTGTTCCTGGCGCCCCCGCATATTGCCGATAATATCTCCGGCTTTCAGAAACATGTCGGTCAGCATTCTGATAATCTCCTGCATGCACGGATAAATCGCTTTGTAGGTGTCGGATTCTTTCGCAGAATACATCATAGCCATCATCAGCTTGTAATAAGCCTCATGACTGCTGCAGAAGTCCAAATAAAACTTCGTCAGACGCTCCAGATTCATCGGCAAATCTCCTGCATATTCTGCCCGTACTGCCAGGCCGTCCCTCAACTGCACATAATCCTCCCGGGCAACTGCCTCAAGCAAACCGTACTTGCTGCCAAAATAATGATACAGCGTTGGCTTCGTCACTCCGGCCGCATCTGCAATTTCCTGAACACCAATGGCATCATAGCCTTTTTCATAGAAAAGCTGCAATGCTTTCTGCAAAATATTCATCCGATTGTCCATGCTTTTACCTCCTGACACCAGTATACCATTCGGTATAATAAAAAGCAATGGCTTTGCTTATTAATTCTCCTTCAAACTGTACCCATCTTCACTATTTTCTTCCAGAGTATACTTCAGCAAATCCCCGTACTTCGCATGAAGCGGTAATGCCTCGCACACCTCATGCCATTCTCCGGAAGTATCCCTTACAGCAACACTGAGTGTCAGTTTTGAAACTTCTTCATCTGTCAGCGTCCTGTTAAACCGGTCCGGACTCACTGTAATGACTGTCTGTTCAGGATGTTCTTCCTGCTCCCAATACATAACAGAACTGCAAACGGTTCCAATACGGGATTCAAAGCCAAAGCCACAGTTCAGTCCATCCATATCTACCTGTTGAGAATGATAAATCACAACTTTAAAATTATAATTTTCATCCCTTTCAGTTCCCGAAACAACATAGAATCCATCATCTGTGATAAAATCCAGCTGCGTCAGCATTTCCTGCAGGGCTTTTGGTGACTCACCACAGGTTTTGATATTTTTTCCTACATAAGCAGATGCTTCCTCCGCTGTCATCTGCAATGTTTCCACACCATTATTATCCTCCGCTGTCATCATGTATCCCCATGAAACTGAACCAAGGTTGTCTACCAGTGCCAACATTACACAGGCATCTTTTTTCATCTGCTCCAGAGCTTTCTCTTTCTTTTCCCCTTTCATCGGATATTGAATGATAAACTGACAATCATACGGTTCTTCAGATGTCTCCAAGGAAATGTGATATGCACCAAAATGATTACCGACACCGACTGTATCTGCCAACGTTTTGACTGCAACTGCATCTCCTGCATACGGCGTTTTCGCCTGATACAAATCCGATGTCATTTTGCTGATATTCTCTCCCTGATCCCAGATAATTCTATCCCCAAGCCATACCTGGTCAGCTGCATTCACCTTGGAATAGCCTGCAACAAACTGGTTCGGATGCCTGCTTCCCACCGGTGATGAATAAATTTTCAAATGGGTAATGCCATCCTCGTCCT
The DNA here is from genome assembly GCF_023656595.1 of Coprococcus intestinalis. Classification (NCBI taxonomy): domain Bacteria; kingdom Bacillati; phylum Bacillota; class Clostridia; order Lachnospirales; family Lachnospiraceae; genus Coprococcus; species Coprococcus intestinalis. The sequence continues at coordinate 88,731 of NZ_JAMOKJ010000001.1, forward strand.
CTTCACCAATCAACCTTGTATATCCGCGATTAACATTCTTAAAATTACCCAGAATATTCAACTGACTGTCATTGCTGTTCCACTGCAGAGAATAATCTATTTCATCCGCCGACATTTCTTCCCCCTTCTGATAAGTCTGATGATAATAAACCGCTGCAAAAAAGACTGTCAGAATCACTACCACCAGCATCAGATTCAACCGATGCTTCTGTTTAATTTTTTTCAGAAAATTAATTTCTTTTTTTTCTTTTTCCATCACCTCTGAATTTTCCTCACCCGACGTCTCATCCGCTTTCATTCGCTCATACATATCCCTGCATGAAACACAGTCCGCCAGATGGTCTTTGATGGCTTCATTTGTTTCATCGCTGGTCAGCCCATCCACATAACTCGGCAAAAGGTCCTGCACAATTTCACATCTCAATTTATCACTCATTCCCATCCAGCTCCTTTCTTAGTTTTTCCTTACCGCGATAGTAAGTTACCCGGGCCCAGTTTTCTGTCCGTCCGGTGATTTCTCCAATCTGTGCAAAAGATAAATCACCAAAAATTCTAAGATACATAACTTCTCTGACCGCTGCATCTAACTGATGCAATTTCCTTAAAATTTCGACACGGCCATACTCTGAAAGCACTGTTTTCTCCGGCGTCACATCCGTTTTTCCTGCTCCTGTTTTCGCCAACGCCTCCGGTTTCTCTGTATCATCGAATGGCACAAAATGCTTTCGTCTATAACTGTTCAGTTGATTCTTCGCAATAGCACAAAGCCATGTAGAGAAACGGCAGCTTCCGTCAAAACGACCGGCACAGCGGACCGCCTGATAAAAAGTCTCCTGAGTCACTTCCTCCGCCACATGCGCATCCCCGGTCAACGAAAACAGATACTTATAAACCATCTGGGAATACTCCCTGTAAACCTCATCCGTAACCTTCACGGCCCGCCTCCTTTCCTAACTGTTATTTTCATCTATTAATGTCCCTAAAACACCATTCGTTACACTATTTATATTAATTGTTTAAAACAATTTCACGCTTTTTGTTCTGCAACCATTTTACACTACCAACGGGATTTCCTCGATACCTTCCGAACTCCTTCTTCCTCCTATCCAAAGGGATACCCGCTTTACAGCCATCTTCAACTGCAATAAAAGTGCGGCTCAAAAATTTGCCAAAAAAGGAATCGAAAGGAGCCATTCAACACAGGTGCTTCTAATGCGGCCAGTACTTAGATGCTGTTTTTTAGCATCTTATGTACTGCTGCCAGCATTAGGCAACGCGAGTGTGCCTGTGTCGAATGGCCCCTTCGATTCCTTTTATCATAACCCTTTAGAGCCGCACTCTATCCCCATTTTAAACCTTAAAGCGGTATCCCACGCCCCAAATCGTCTCGATATACTGCGGCTTCGATGTATTAAACTCAATCTTCTCACGGATTTTCTTGATATGTACCGTTACCGTTGCGATATCACCAATAGATTCCATATCCCAGATCTTATTAAACAATTCCTCCTTGGTGAATACATGGTTCGGATTCTCCGCCAGGAAGGTCAAAAGGTCAAATTCCTTGGTGGTAAAGGCTTTCTCCTCACCATTGACATAAACACGGCGGGCTGTTTTATCAATCTTGATACCGCGGATCTCAATAATCTCATTGGCTTTCACACCACTGCCCACCAGACGTTCATATCGGGCCAGATGAGCTTTCACACGGGCTACCAGCTCACTCGGACTGAAAGGCTTTGTCATATAATCATCAGCCCCCAGACCCAGACCACGGATCTTATCGATATCTTCCTTCTTGGCAGATACCATGATGATCGGCGTATTCTTCTTCTCACGGACCTTCTTGCAGATTTCAAAACCATCCACATTCGGAAGCATCAGATCCAAAATGATCAGATTAAAATCTTCATTCAAAGCCGCTTTGAGTCCGGCATCACCGGTATGCTGCATCACCACATCAAAACCGCTGAGTTCCAGATAATCCTTCTCAAGCTCTGCAATTGCCACTTCATCTTCTACAATCAAAATCTTACTCATATACATTATTCTCCTTATACTTTCTTAAAACAAAACACATCGTCGTCCCGACACCCTCTGTACTGACTGCCCAGATCTTACCGCCATGCTCCTCAATAATCTTCTTGGCGATGGACAGCCCCAGACCGCTTCCGCCTTTGGAAGAGTTCCTGGATGCATCCGTACGATAACATCTGTCAAATATCAGCGGCACTTCGTTTCGCGCAATGCCCTTGCCGTTGTCTTCGATTTCTATCTTGACAAATTCTGCTTCTTCCATAATACGCAGGCTGATCATCAGTTTACGATCCGGCGATGCATACTTCACAGAATTACCGATAATGTTGTTCACTACACGCTTTAACTGTTCCGGATCCGCAATGATCACGGTATCCCTGTCCGCATAGTTAAAATAGCCAAAATCAACCCCCTGGGATTCCAGATCGAGGCTGATTTCCTCCACACAATCCTGGAAATAAGCATCCACATTCACCTTTGCAAAGGAATAGGTAACGGAATTGCTGTCCAGTTTGGCATAAAGGAACAATTCTTCAATCAGACTGTTCATATCATTGACTTTATTATAAATCGTGCGGATATAACGATTCCTCTTCTCTTCGGTATCCGCAACACCATCCATGATACCCTCTATGTAACCCTTGATGGCCGTCATCGGTGTCTTCAAGTCATGGGAAATATTGCTGATAAGCTCCTTGCTCTCCTTCTCATACTGAATATTGCGTTCAATCTGACCCTTCAGCTTCAGACGCATCTCCTCAAAAGCAACACAAACCTCACCGATCTCATCGTCCGTCTCAGCCGCCACACTGAAATTCAGATTGCCGTCCTTGATATTCTCAGCCGCCGTCTTCAATTTGTTCAGAGGATGCACAATACTCTTATACAGCCAGAACATGGCAATAAAACTTCCTGCAAATAAGATCAGCAGTGACGTTATAATAATCTGCGCCACCAGTTTCTTGATCTGCGGTACAATCTGCGCCACATTGGTATATATTAATACTTGTCCGACTGATCCATCAGAAAATGTGAAATTCGTCTGCTGAATATGATAAGGCTGCTCATCCATAACATAAAGGCTTTCATCCTTGCCATCCTTTGGAGAATAATTCAGGTCATCCTTATAATTTCCTTCCTTTGGAAGTCCTGAATAAATATTCTGCCAGTCCTTCTTCACCAGCAGATAAGAAGAATGATTGGAAAGTCTCTCATTCAATTTCTTCAGATAAACCTGATCCAACAGCTTATCCGGATCCTCCTTCGTCACCTGTTCCAATTCCTCCACCGTGGATGCTGTCATATGCCCCAGCATGCTCATGGGATCCAGGATCATTTCATAACTGGACTGATCCAGATCATACTTCTGCTCCATAGAGTTCAGTCCTATCTTCATCACACCGAATACGGTCGCCAGAATCAATACAACCGGACATATAAAAGCCAGAAAATAAGATATCTTTATTCTTGTTAATAATTTCAAAAAATCACCACCGATTTTAAACATTCAACTTATTATATCATAATCAAGAAAAGGAATTGTAAAAGATAATAAAATTTTTTATGAAAAAGAGATAAAGATAAACGCAGAACTATTTTCATCATCGAAAATAGTCTGCGTTTGTATACGTAAGCCCATACATGGGCCTGCTTCATTATTCGCGTAACCTAAAGATAAGCCTTTAATGTATCTACCTTGTCCAGTTTCTCCCAAGGCAGATCCAGATCGTTGCGGCCAAAATGACCATAAGCGGCTGTCTGTTTATAAATTGGTCTTCTCAGATCAAGCATACGGATGATGCCTGCAGGACGAAGGTCAAAGTTGTCTCTGATAATCTCAACAATACGGCTGTTGGATAACTTGCCTGTGCCAAACGTATCAACCATAATCGATGTCGGATTCGCTACACCGATGGCATAAGATAACTGAATCTCACACTTATCTGCAATACCTGCTGCTACCAGGTTCTTGGCAACATAACGTGCAGCGTAAGCAGCAGAACGGTCAACCTTTGTGCAGTCCTTACCGGAGAAAGCACCGCCGCCGTGGCGAGCGTAACCACCGTATGTATCTACAATGATCTTACGGCCTGTCAGACCACTGTCACCGTGAGGTCCGCCGATAACAAAACGGCCTGTTGGGTTGATGAAGAACTTTGTATGCTCATCGACCATCTCTGCTGGAAGAATTACATCAAAAACATACTTCTTGATATCTTCATGAATCTGTTCCTGTGTTACTTCAGGATCATGCTGTGTTGAAAGGACAACAGCATCCAGACGAACCGCCTTGCCTTTCTCATCATATTCAACCGTAACCTGTGTCTTGCCGTCCGGTCTGAGGTAAGGCAGTGTACCATCTTTACGAACCTTTGTCAGCTGACGCGCCAGCTTGTGAGCCAGTGCGATCGGATATGGCATATATTCTTCTGTTTCATTGGTTGCAAAACCAAACATCATACCCTGGTCACCAGCACCGATAGCTGCGATTTCTTCTTCAGACATGGTATGCTCTTTGGCTTCAAGGGCCTTATCAACACCCATGGCAATATCTGTAGACTGTTTGTCAAGTGCCACCATAACTGCACATGTGTCAGCATCAAAGCCGTATTTACCTCTTGTATAACCAATTTCTCTGACTGTGTCTCTGACAATGTTCTGGATATCTACCTTCGCATTGCTGGTGATCTCACCCATAACCATAACAAGACCTGTTGTTGTACATGTCTCACATGCGACACGGCTCATTGGATCCTGCTCTAACATTGCATCAAGAATTGCATCGGAAATCTGGTCACAAATCTTATCCGGATGGCCTTCTGTTACAGATTCAGATGTGAATAATAACTTTTCCATTATGTCCTCCTTGTCGAATTAGTATCTCTCATAACTGCGCATTCTCTTCACAGTTACTATTTCTCTTATTGCTATTTAATCGTCATTGGTTCTGCCCTTGGCACCAAACACTGCTGTCCATGGCAAAAAAAAATCCGCTCAAAGCGGACTTGATACGATCAAATCCTCTTATTGTTCGATGTTACTCGCTCAGGTTGGCACCTTCCTCATGGGGGTTGCCGCAATATCACAGATCCTTGGTCTCCATTGCTCTGAATAAGAGAAAACTACTATTTAATTAATCAGTTGACTATTTAATGTGTTGATTGCTTACATAGCATACATGAAAATAAGTTTAAAGTCAAGCGATGGAGCACTACAATTCCAACGATTTGTAGCCCGATCCCTCTCCTACAGAAAAAATCCCTCATTGTCATCCATACGACAATGAGAGATTCCCACTCATTCAGTGATAATTAATAAGCTGCAAGACTCATCTTGCGCATCATACGGTCACGATCTGTACGGTCTTCTACGTCCACGCGTTCAATAATACCGCCCAGGCTTCGGATCTTCTCTTCAAAGTTCTCATAACCTCTCTGGATATACTGGATTTGCTCAACACATGTACAGCCTTCTGCTGCCAGTCCGGCAATAACAAGTGCTGCACCTGCCCGAAGATCCGGTGCAACAACAACTGCACCTGTATACTTATCAACACCTGTAATGAAAGCTGTATTGCCTTCAACCTTGATATTGGCACCCATCTTGGTCAGCTCGTCTGTATACTTAAATCTGTTCTCGAAAATCTTCTCTGTAACAAGGCTTGTGCCGTCAGCAAGAGAAAGACATACCGCAATCTGAGACTGCATATCTGTCGGGAATCCCGGATAAGGCATTGTCTTCACCGTTGTCGGGCTGAGTCTCTTGGTCGCTACAACACGTACGGCATCATCCAGTTCTTCAATCTCTGCCCCCATCTCGATCAGCTTCGCTGAGATAGATTCCAGATGCTTCGGAATAACATGCTTGATCGTCACATCACCCTTTGTTGCAACAGCTGCACACATAAATGTACCCGCTTCAATCTGATCCGGGATAATCTCATGATCAGCTGCTCTGAAACGATCTACGCCGATAATCTTGATCATATCTGTTCCGGCACCCTTGATGTTGGCCCCCATCTGATTCAGGAACTGCGCCACATCAACAACATGCGGTTCCTTCGCTGCATTCTCAATGATGGTCATGCCTTTGGCTCTGGATGCTGCCAGCATAATATTGATGGTTGCACCCACACTGACCACGTCAAGATAAATATGCTTGCCGTTTAACTCATCAGCAGAAGTAAAGATCATGCCTCTGTCAATCCATACCTTCGCACCCAGGGCCTTGAATCCCTTCTGATGCTGGTCGATCGGTCTGCTGCCGATATTGCATCCGCCAGGCAGCGCCACACCGGCTTCCCTGTACTTGCCGAGAAGAGCGCCAATCAGATAATAGGACGCTCTGATCTTTCTGATATAGTCATTGTCTACTTCGTGTGTACGAATACCACAGCCGTTAATTGTAACTGTATGACGATCCTTCGGATTCGGATAACGGACTTCCGCACCAATGGATATAACCGCATTCAGGAAAACATTGATATCATTCACATCCGGCAAGTTCCGAATTGTCACAGTCTCATCACACATGATCGCTGCTGCCAAAATACCAAGGGCCGAATTCTTTGCTCCGCCAATCTCTACTTCGCCAACCAACGGATTCCCGCCTTTTATTAAATACTGTTCCATATTGCACCTCAAATTATATTGCGTTGTTCTCATCTATCTGATTCAATATCCGAAAATCAGCGAATCATGCAATACATCACTCGCTGATCAACTATTATTCCTAATAAAAATCGACAAAAAATCCCTATACTGATTTTTCCTCAAAATGATTATATCACAAACTCTCTGTTTGTAAATCGCTTTTTATCTTTTTATAAAAATTTGTTAAGAATTTGTTACATTTTCCTATGATGTCTGCTGAAAAGACCTGCTTTTCCAGCAATTCCCAACACAAGTATCAGTAGTGAAATAACACTGATCGCGGCTCCTTCCACAAATCCCTGTGGTGTGTACCGCATCGTAATCTGATGTTCGCCTGCTGTCATCCAGCATCCTGTCATCGCTTCACCCACCGGCTGTATCTCTGTTTCTTCACCATCCACATAGATATGCCAGCCTTCGTCATAAGGAATCGACAGCAGCATCATACCATCCTGATTCACCTGAATACGTCCATTGACGTGGGTGCTGTCGTAATTTGTCACCTGCAGCTGTTCATCCGCCAGCTGGGCATAGGCCGAATCGAAAATATCCTGATTGAGGGCATACATCTGCAGTTTCACGTTGCCTGTTTCATATTCGCTGTCCATCGGAAAATCCAATGTCACAACCTTCCCTGCATCACACTGCCCAAGATGCACAATATGTCCCCGCTTATCAGAATAGGTCTCCGTCTTTCCGTCAATCGTCACCTTCAGCTTCTCACAATGACTGGCCTCAAAATAAATATACACATCCTGCTGCTCCGTGAAAGTCAGCTGCCAGGTCAGGCTTCCGCCGCTGCCATGCCGCTCATAATAATATTTATCCTCACCGGTACTGGTCAACATGCCATCTGTCACCTGCGGCTCTCCCGTTTCAAGCGGGATAAACATCGCTCCCTGAGTATCCGTTGCCATTCTCACAAAATCATTCTGGGTGACAAAAGGATCCCCTTCCACGATCTTCCACTGGGTAACCCCCGGATTCACCATGTAACCAAGAGCAAGATTCTGTTGGTTCTCATAAATATACTTATTCTCTGTCTGCTCACATAATGACAGATTCGACGCCCATATTTCATCATTGCTGATAATATAACGGATACCAAACATCGCATCTGTCAGAGGCGTTGCCCCTTTATAGCTGTATTTATTGCCGCTGTTGTAAAAACCGAGAGCTCCCATCAACTTCTCCTCACGATCATCCGCTGTTGATGAGAAGAATGAAAGACCATTCAGATGATGCCATGTGACATCATCCCTGCCTCTGATCTGTTCCAGTTCCATTCTGTAAAAAGTATCTTTTGCCTCGTAGCGGCTGCGGATATCTGCAACCTCCTGCCTGTCCTCTGTATAGTTCGTCCGGTTGGTGGTTCCGTTCATACACAGGCCAAAAATAGCATTGCCCGCCACTTCCACTGTCAGTACCATCAGACACAGATACTTTGGCAGGACCTTAATGCCTTTAATCGTCAATGAAGCATGTCTCCGATGGGCGATCAGCAGGATCATGTAAAGTGCCATCAGCACCCCTGTCACAATCATACTGTAAAGGGGCAGACGATCCTTCGGATACCAGAGACATACACCAAATAGCACCGCTTCTGCCGCAAAAATCCCAAGGAAAACCTTCTTATTCGTCAGCCGCAGTGACTGCCATGCATCGTAGGCCATAACAACCACCATGAAAATATAAATAAAAGAGAATCTGCCGGGCAGGTTATTCGGGAAATGGAATCCGTGCCATACATAATCAAGCACATTAATATTCAGACTCACCAGAACAAATCCTGTTACAAAAAGACGTCCGATCTTTTCCCTTAATGGAATCGTTTTGGAAACCGCATAAAAAACAACCAGCATCACAAGCAGAACGCCACAGTATATATTCGGCGCCCCTGTCAGCTGCGTCGGTTCAACCAGTGCAAACTGCTGACGAAAAATCTCCAGGAAATTCCTGTAGATCTTAAAGCTTGTCGGGGCCGATCCCTGGGAACTGTTGATCAATGTATAATACGTCGGAAAAAGATAAATGGCCGCCATTCCGCCCGCCAACACAGAGCACAGCACAAAATGAATACCGCTTCTGAGAAACTGTCTGATGCCTTCTCGCTTTCTGGAAAACCAGATAACAAAAAAGTACAAAACAACAAAAATGCAGATCATAATGGCCATATAGTAATTGCAGAAAATAGCAAGTCCCATACTGACTGCATACATCCGACCGTCTCTGTCATTGATCAGCTTCTCAACACCCATAAGAATGATCGGAAACAGGACAATGCTGTCCAGCCACATCACATTCCAGTTATAAGCGATGCTGAATCCACCAAGGGCATAAAACGATGCAAACACAACCGTCGAATAATCATTTCTTCCGGTTCTTCTCCGCAGATAGCGATAAGCCGTCCATCCTGACAGACAGATCTTCAGCACGATCAGCGTCTCAAAGGCCTCTATCATCATCGAGGCCGGGAACAAGGCAATCAGAAAATTCAGCGGACTTGCCAGATAATAAGCCTGAACCGCTATAAAATTAAATCCCAGACTGCCGTGCCATGAATAAAGGAAACTTTCACCATGCCAGATCTTATCATGAAATTCAGAGAAAAACGGTACATACTGATGATAAGAGTCAATGATCATCGTTGCCTGATTGCCGAAAGGGAAAACGCCCATGGCAATATAAGCGATCAGTATCGCCGTCAACGGCAGAAGCATCGCCAGCGCACCGTAAAAATGCGGATTCTTTGGCCAATCTCTGAAATTTCTCTCCCTCTTTCTGTAACTGTTATGTCTCTTTTTTGATATTCTATTCTTCATATAATTTGGCACAGGCTTTCAGTAAATTTTTTATCTTATCAATGGCCTTTTCAATCCGACATCCGCTGACATCTGCAACGACATCTGCATACTTTTCATAAAGAGGCGTTCTTTCATTATATAAATCCAAAAGTGTCGATCCGTTTCGAATCACAACACCTCTCTGATGAAGGTCGCCCAAGCGCTGATGCAATGATTCATAATCTGTTTTGATATAAACAATAACGCCATGCTCTGACATATGTTTCAGGGCTTCATCGCAATAGCAGACACTGCCTCCTGTTGAAATAACCGTTTTCTTCACATTAATATCTCTGTTCACTTGGTTTTCAATCTGTAAAAAGCCTTCAATTCCATGCTTCTCAATCAAATGTTCCAGAATATCTCCCTCCTGATTCTGGATCAGAAGATCCGAATCCACAAAATCGTATCCGAAAATCTTGGCGATTACCACGCCGATGGTACTCTTTCCAGCCCCCGGCATACCTATAAAAACAATATTTTTCATTAAAGTCTTTCTCCCAATCTATAAAATTCAAATTCGATGCATGCATGTGTATACAGCATTTATTACAACAACCACCATTCTAACACCGGCCGTACAAAATCTCAACGTAAAAATGTCGTGGACGGACAATCTTTATTCCTATATAATAAAGATAAATATCAACTTTATCAAAAGCATCTTATATCTTACGTATAACATACCCTATAATTGTGGAAAAAAGGTGAAAATTATCATGAAAAAAATTATTTTTCATATAGATGTGAACAGCGCCTATTTAAGCTGGACAGCCATCAAACTGCTCCGTGACGGCAGTGAAACAGATCTCCGGAAGATTCCGGCTATTGTAGGCGGTGATATGTCCAAACGGCATGGCGTTGTCCTGGCCAAATCCATAGCTGCAGCCAGATACGGCATCCGCACCGGAGAACCGATCACCGATGCCCTGAGAAAATGTGCCAATCTGACCATTGTACCGCCGGAACATCATTACTACAGCCAGTGCAGCCGTCAGCTGCTTGATCTGCTGCATCATTATACTTCCGCCATCAGTCAGTACAGTATTGATGAATGTTTTGCCGAATATGTCCCGATCCCCGGAGATAACGGGGACCCTGTCAGGGCAGCCCATATGATCAAAGATACAATTCGTGACAGATTGGGCTTCACTGTGAATATCGGCATCTCCACCAACCGCCTGCTGGCAAAGATGGCTTCTGATTTTGAAAAACCGGACAAAGTTCACACCCTTTTCCCCGAAGAAGTCCCAGTGAAAATGTGGCCTCTTCCAGTCAGGGATCTCTTCATGGTCGGCCACGCTTCCGCTGCAAAACTGGAACTGCTGGGTATCAAAACCATCGGCGATCTGGCCAAAATGGATCCGGCACTCATAGAAGCCCATCTGAAAAGTCATGGCCGTACCATCTGGGAATACGCCAACGGTATCGAATCTGTCCACATTGACGAGCGGACCAAAACGGATACCTCCAACAAAGGCATCGGCAATTCCACAACCCTGTCAGCAGACGTGACCACAGAAGAAGCCGCCCGCAAAGTGCTGCTGGAACTGTCAGAATCCGTTGCCGGCCGACTGCGCAAAGCCGGTTTTCTGGCCGGTATGGTCAGCGTTGAAATCCGCTACAACACATTTGAGAATGTTTCTCATCAAATGCAGCTTCTCTCACCTTCCCAGGCCACACAGGTCATCTATGAAGCTGCCGGGCAGCTTTTTCATGAACTCTGGAACGGTACCCCCGTACGGCTTCTCGGCATCCGTACTTCCAAGCTCAGTGACTGCCAGGTTCGTCAGATGAATCTCTTTGATTATGTCCGGAATGACAAGCAGGAAAAGCTGGATCAGGCCCTGGACAGCATCCGGCAGAAATATGGCAGCAAGGCCGTCATGCGGGGCAGTTTTCTCGAAGAAAAGAGGCCGCCAAAAGCGACCCCTTACGATTGATTTTTATTCTTTTAGCGCTGTCCTCTGGAACTGTCCAGCATATATAAAAGCGCATTGCAGATGGCGGCGGCAATATTGCTTCCGCCCTTTCTGCCCCTTGCAACAATATACGGTACACCCGCCGTCATAATCAGTTCTTTTGCCTGTACCACATTGACAAAGCCTACAGGCACACCAATGATCAGTTCCGGTCGGATACGGCCCTCCTGAATCATCTCATAGAGCTGGATCAAGGCTGTCGGCGCATTGCCGATGGCAAAAACCAACGGCCTGTCAAGCTTTGCGGCCTTTTCCATACTGGCTACGGCCCGGGTTGTACCGTTCTTTTTGGCTGTCTCTGCCACATCCGGATCCGACATAAAACAGCAGACCTCGCCGCCAAATTCTGCCATCACTTTCTTGTTGATGCCTGATTTCCCCATCTGTGTATCAGTCACAATATAAGCCCCTTTGCGTAGCGCATCCAACGCTTTCTCCACCGCATGCTCAGAAAAGCACAGCGAATCAGCATATTCAAAATCCGCACTGGTATGAATGGCCCGCTTAATAATCGGCTCCTGAAGCGGATCAAATACCCGGTCTCCCAGTTCTTCTGTGATGATCTCAAAACTGCGCTTCTCAATCTCTGCCGGCAATACATTCTCAAGTTCTATCTTCATGCCAGTCCCTCCTCCAATATCTGATAAATCTTTGCCATATCCATATTCTCCCTGAGTCCTTCTGCCAGTTTGTCATACTGCTGCTCTTTATAGACTTTCTCATCAATCCAGGATACCGCTTCCTCCGGCAGCCCTTTCTTCTGACAAAGCAGCCTAAGCAGTGCTTTCTGCATCTCCACAGAGTCAAAAAGGCCATGCACATAGCTGCCGGCCGCATTCTGATACTGGCAGCCGTTAGCCATCGCTTCATCAACATGCTGCGTACCGACTGTTTCTGCTATTGCAGAAAATACAGTGCCCCCAGGTTCATAGGTTGTCTCACCCATATGAATCTCATAGCCTTCAAAAGCCGTGCCGGATAACAACTGCCACGGTCCATGTAATGTTCCCGTCTTTCCGGAAACTCTGGTTCTCGTCTTTGCCTTCTCAAACACCGTATGTACCGGCAGCAATTCCATGCCGCGCATGCTGCCGCCTTCCTCCACGCCATCCGGGTCTTCCAGCGTCAGACCAAGCATCTGATAACCGCCGCAAATGCCCATCACCAGCGTACCTTCCGCTGCCAATTTCAAAACCGAAGCCTCCAGACCGTTCATACGCAGCCACTTCAGATCCCCCATGGTATTCTTGGTACCCGGAAGCAGGATCAGATCCGGACGGCCGAGCTGCTGCACCTTTTCCACATAACGCAGTGTTACGCCCTGCATGCGTTCCAGTGCATTGAAGTCCGTAAAATTCGACATTCTCGGCACACGGATCACCGCTATATCAATCAATCCTTTTTCGGTATGTTTGTCCAGACGGTCTGCCAGGCTGTCTTCATCGTCAATATCCACATGCATATACGGTACAACCCCTACAACCGGCACTGGCGTATAATCTTTCAACATCTCGATCCCCGGATCCAAAATACGCTTATCTCCCCGGAATTTATTGATGATCAGGCCTTTGACCATCTGCTGTTCTTCCTTTTCAAGCAGCATCATGGTACCCACAAGCTGTGCAAATACACCACCTCTGTCAATATCTCCTGCAAGCAATACCGGTGCTTTCAGCATTTTGGCCAATCCCATATTCACAATGTCCTCGGATTTTAGGTTGATCTCTGCCGGACTTCCTGCACCTTCCACCACGATAATATCATTCTCTGCTGCCAGCGAATTGTACGCCGCCATAATATCCGGTATCAGTGACTTTTTATATTTAAAATATTCCGCTGCCCGCATATTCTGACGCACTTCACCGTTGACGATCACCTGAGACCCCACATCTGATGTAGGTTTCAGAAGAATCGGATTCATCCTGACCGACGGTTCGATGCCTGCCGCCTCCGCCTGCATCACCTGGGCTCTTCCCATCTCCAGACCTTCTGTTGTGATAAATGAATTCAGGGCCATATTCTGAGATTTAAATGGAGCCACCCTGTATCCGTCCTGCCTGAAAATACGGCATAATCCAGCCACAAGCAGACTCTTTCCCGCATTGGACATGGTGCCCTGTACCATGATAACTTTTGCCATCGTTTCTTCTCCTGTTCCTGCCGCCATTATCGGCTTTCTGATCAATCTTTCGCCTGCATCCACGCGCTCATACCTCATCCGAAAGTTTCTGTCTTCTTCCTGCTGTACACTATCCCACCAGCAAATAGCGAATGATCACACAGATCACAAGACATAACACGGCTGCACCATACATCAGACAATTAGCTCTGATGATATCCGCATCTTCAATCTCTCTCACCGCATCTCCAATCGTCGGTTTATGATAGCGCTCGCCAAAATACCATGCGTCTCCCGCCAGCTGAAGGCCAAGTGCCCCGGCACAAGCCGCCTCTGTCTGCGCAGAATTCGGGCTGGCATGATTATACCTGTCACGGCAAAAGATGTGCCATGCCCTTTTGGCATCACCGCCGGTCAATGCAGCAGATGCAACCATCAAAAGCCCGGAAATTCTTGAAGGCACATAATTCATCACATCATCCAGCTTTGCTGCCGCCCGGCCGAAATAAAGATATTTCTCATTTTTATACCCCACCATGGAGTCCATTGTATTCACTGCTTTATAGAAAAAGCCGAGTGGAACACCGCCAATAGCTATAAAAATCATCGGTGCGATCACCCCATCAGAGGCATTCTCAGCGACTGTTTCAACAGCTGCTTTTGCAATGCCTGCTGCATCCAGCCGCTGTGTATCCCGGCCGACGATCATCGACACAGCCTTTCTTGCTCCTTCAATATCATGCTGATGAAGTGCATGATACACCTTCATACTCTCATCTCTCAAAGACCGGGCCGCCAACAGCTGATAACACATGATAATTTCAAGCACAAGTGCCAGATACGGATGTATCCACTTCGCAGCTTTCAGAAGCACTATCGGAACGGCTGTAGATATGAATAAAACTAAAGCAACCATCACAAGTCCACCGTAAAATTCACCTTTGGGCTGCTTGGAAAAAAGTTTCCGTATTTTCTTTTCCAGAAAACTGATCAGATAGCCGATCAGACAAATGGGATGCCATGGATTATGCGGATCACCTAAAAGACAATCCAGCAAAAAACCTCCCACCAAAACAATGATGCCATGCATACATTTTCTCCTTTTAACAAATCTTCACTTTAAAAACCTGCCTTTTCCACAGCCATTAAAACTTCTCAATCACAGACAAAGTGCCTTTTTCCGCCAGCCATTCATCTGTATCCAGACAAACCAGATATCCGCAGCCGTTTTTGACCTGCCAATGAAAATAATCCTGATGCGGCATTGCCCATTTAGAAAGAATGGCCATGATGGTCCCGCCATGGACAACCATGGCTGTCGTAAATTCTTTTTCTGCGGCATTTTGACCTGCATATGTCTGTCCCCAATTACGAGCTTTTGGCATCACATCATCCCTGATACATGCTTCAAAAGCAGTCTGTACTCTGTCGCAAAAGGCTTTTTGATCTTCACCGCCGGGGAAACCAATGGTGCCGCCGCTGTCTATCCATGCCTGATAATCCGGATGCCCATTGAGTTCCTGATAATTTCTGTATTCAAATTCTCCGAAACTGCACTCCCGAAAACCCGCTTCTGTTATCTGACTGACCGCCGGAAACAGAATTTCGGCCGTTTCCCGGCATCTGAGCATCGGACTGACATAAACATTCTGAATATCCTGATCCGACTTTATCAACTGCCTTTTCAATATTATTTGCTGTCGTCCTTCTTCACAGAGCAGCTCATCTGTTGTTCCCACATAGCGCTGCTGCCTATTGCCTGCTGTCATGCCATGCCGGATCAGCCATATTTTTATCTTCATTTATCCCTGCTGCCTCACTTTATTTTTTGCCCGATGCCGGCGATGACGCGAAAAACAGCATCGGCTCTTCCTGCCAGCTGACAGCAGATTCTGCCGTGTACTTCCCGCCATTCACGTTCTTTTACATCCAAAGGCACAATCCCGCTGCCGATTTCATCCGTGATGATCACAATATCCGGATTATCTGACAGAATCTTTTCCGTCTCATCCGCCGGTATTTTGCCTGCCTGCATCCAACGGCGCACCAGCAAATGAAAATGATCCAGTACACCGGCACTTTTGATTGCTTCCATACTGCAGACTGCCCCATCTGCCACCCGGAATGGCTGCACCTGACAATTTTGAAGCACCCACTGCTGTTTTCCCTGAAAACAGCCGCCTGTTACAAATATCATATCTTTCTCCTCTTGTATTGACTATATTATGCCAAAATCATTTTTCCAACAACAGTCAGCATCAGCATCACCAGTTCACAGGTCTGCAGAAACCATCCTGCCAGATCTCCGGTTGTGCCGCCGAATTCCTTCATCGTCATTTTATAATAATAAACAAATGTCAAAACGGCTCCCAGACTACATAACAGTCCCACCGGAAGCCAGAGATAACACATCACAATTGCCGAAATAACAGCCTCCGCCGCCAACACCACAGTAACTGTCCTTTTCCTGGCCGGTTCTCTGAAAGCGGTCAGCATTCCGTCTTTGCGTGCGCCTTTGAAGTTAACCGCCGCTAATCCGCTGAATGCCCGTTCCAGAACAAAAGCCATCGCCATCACAACAATTCCCTTTGCATCTATTTCACTCCAGGCCCCGGCCGACAAAATCAGATAAAAGCTGCAACCGATCACCGCAAAGGCCCCCACATGGGAATCCTTTAAAATTGCCAGCTTTTTCTCCCTGTCTCCATAAGAACTTCTGGCATCCGTTGTATCCATAAATCCATCCAGATGAATGCCGCCTGTCACCAATAAAGGCACCGCCATCAGGCAAACGCCTCTGAAAACAGATCCCGCCTGCCATTTTGTCAAAATGTAAAAAACAGCCAGCTCCACCAGGCCGATCACCAGACCGATCACCGGAAACCAACAAAAGGCATAGCGCATATTTTTGTCATTCCAGTCTGCCCGTGGCATTGGTATCTTCGAATACATGGCAAATGCAATAATTAAAGATTGCATGTCAAGCCCTCCTTATAAAGAACAGGGATCGAGTAAACAACCTCAACCGCCGTATCTGCTTTCCTTGTCAATGCCTGATTCAATTCTCCAAGACACTGCATATAAGCCCGGGTCCATGCATCATACTGCTGCATGCCCTCTTCAAAGACGTTGATGCTGACAATGACCAAATGATCAGACACTTCAGTCAAAGCATCTATACCTCTCAGAATTCTGTCTTTGACCCTGCTGGTATCCATACGCTCGAACTCTCCGGTACAATCCGCATTGCTGTCACTGCCGGAAAACATCTCGTTGGCCGCCAGATTAGACATACATTCCAACAGTACCACCGCATCCTTTGCCTTCTGTCTGAAAATTTCCGCCTCCAAACTTTCATCCCTGCAAAGACCTTCAATATCTGTATAACGTTCCACTGTTTCAAAACCTTTTCCTGCCCTCAATTGCCGGTGCCGCTCAATTCTTTTTGTTGCTTCCTCTCCAAAGGGCTTCATTGCCGCCAGATAAATCAGCTTTTTCTGCTCTGTTTTGGCCAGCTGCAGCGCTCTGTTTTCCGCATATTCTGATTTGCCGCTGGCGCTTCCGCCTGTTACCAGTAATATCATTTACTCATCCGCCTGTCTTTTTGCGTAGTTTTCATACGGTTCCACATGAATATCATCAAAAGTCTCCATCTGACGATATACCGCAAGCCCCATATCATATAAAACCATGGCTGCAGCCGCACCGGTTCCTTCCCCCAGACACATTCCTGCCTGGATCACCGGTTCAAGATGCAGATTTCTCAGTACTTTCCATGCTGCCGGTTCCGCTGAAATGTGAGATGCCAGAAGGTATGCCGTGCAGTCTGCATTGATCAAAGAAGCACACAGGGCACCTGCCACGGAAATATAGCCGTCCAGTACAATCGGTACACCAAAGACAGCACCGCCCAGACACATACCGGCCATGGCTGCGATTTCATAGCCGCCCAGATGTGACATCAGTTCAACCGCCGCATCTATTTTGAAAAACGGGCCATCTGGGATTTCAGAATCCTCTGTTGCTTTCCAATAACGCTTCACCGCCTGTTCGATAACAGCAACTTTTTTATTGTAGGATACATCCGACAATCCTGCCCCACGTCCTGTCACTTCCTCCGCCGGAAGATTCAAAAGGACTGACACCAGGGCACTGCTTGGTGTGGTATTGCCGATCCCCATTTCTCCCATGCCGATCATCTCATACCCCTGTGTGGAAAGATCGGCCACAACTTCAATGCCTGCCAGAATCGCCCGAAGACACTGTTCCTGAGTCATGGCCGGTTCCACAGCAATATCGCCCGTTCCCTGGGCTACTTTGCGGTCACACATGACCATCGGTTGAAATTCTTTATTCGGATAATGTTCACCCATCATTCCCACATCTACAGGGAATACATCTGCTCCGGCTTTTCCTGCCATAATGTTAATACTCGCCTTGCCTGAGGCAATATTATCCGCCACAATCTTTGTCACACTGCTGTCTGTCTGGGTCACCCCTTCCTTCACAACACCATGATCGCCGCACAATACGACGATGGCACGTTTGTCCATTTTGACATTCACCGTATTCTCCATACCTGCCATTTTCACAACCGCACGTTCCAGTGCCCCAAGACTTCTTAATGGTTTGCCGATGCTGTCCCATCGCTGCCATGCCGCTTCCATCACTTTCTCGTTTGGCTGGCTGATCATAAATAACTGTTGATTCAATTGTGCTTTTAAAAATTTTATATCTTCCACTTTTCGTTCCTCATTTCCTGTTCTCATAGATAACCATCGGCATAATTTCTGCATGCTTCTACATAATAAAGGGCCATTTCCTCATCGGCCTGAAAATAAAAATGCGGAAATCCTGCCAGCAGCTGTTTCTTCTGATACATGCAATGCCATCTGCGTTCTGTCAACGGCTTATGGGCTTCAAAGCAGCCTTCTTCACAGGTCGTATCCCAATAATGAAATTCATGTACCGGCATCTGCAGCCCTTTCGGTCCCAGAATCGTGTCTGTTTCAGATGTCAGAACGGCATAACCAAAACGTACCAGACGTCCCTTCTTAACAGCCTTCCCCGGCACCAGTCCCACCATCGGCCAGAACCTTCCATCCGCATCTTCCATCGCCTCATGAAGATACATAAAAGCCCCGCACTCTGCCAAACACGGCATACCGCCCTCAACAGCCTCCCGAATAGATTGTTTCATAGATGCATTCTGTGACAGCTGCTCTCCGTGAAGTTCCGGATATCCGCCACCCATATAGAGTCCCGACAGATTCTCCGGCAGAGCGGCATCTGTCAAAGGGGAAAAATAAACAATCTCTGCACCAAGTTCCCGCAGGAAATCCAGATTATCTTCATAGTAAAAGCAAAATGCCGCATCCATGGCCACACCAATACGCAATTTGCCCGAACCCACATCTTCCAGCCGCTGAACATGCATTGGATCTTCCTTCCAATTCAAGGGCTCTGCTGCCTCTGCAATCGTCTTTAACTTTCTAATATCCAATGTTTCTTCCAACAAACTTGCAAATTTCTGAATTTGTTCCCGAAGGGACACAATTTCCTCCGGCATCATCAATCCCAAATGACGGCTTGGAAAACAGATCACCTCTGTTTCGGGCACATACCCAATAACAGCTATACCCAGTTTTTCTTCAATAATAGGTGTCAGGCGCTCACAGACACCCTTTGATACACGGTTCAGAATCACCCCGCGAATCATCTGATCCGGATACATGTCCATAAATCCCCGAATCAATGCCGCGATTGAAAGACTCATCCCCCGGCCATTGACCACAAGGATCACCGGCGTCCCGGTCTGCACGGACAGTTCATAGCTGCTGCCTCTGACAGAAACACCGCCAAGTCCGTCATAATATCCCATAACTCCTTCGATGACAGCCAGATCCGCCCCCTCTTTCATACAGGCCTTCCCCATCAGACTTCTTGTCCGATCCGGCGCTGTAAAAAAGGTATCCAGATTTCTGGATGGAATATTCAGGACAAATCGATGAAACATGGGATCGATATAATCAGGCCCGCATTTAAAGGATAGCGGACGGCCAGCCCTGCGTAAAAGCTCCAAAAGTCCGCAGGTGATCATCGTTTTCCCACTTCCGCTCCCGGGCGCCGCAATCATCGCCCGCGGCATTTTCATCTCAGCCATTATTCATCCCATCCTTTCTTCTTTCTTCTCTTCTCTCTTCCCATCCTATGTTCTAACACAATCATGGTTCTAACACGCTCATGCGGCTGTCCGCTCCTAACCGGCACTCATACTCCCTATTCTACTATAAATTAGCTGCATTGTGAATCCTGCACACGGAAATAAATTGCCTCTGCTTTCCGGCTATGATATGATAGCCTTGTATCCACTGATTTTTATGTAGATTTCCAAAATATCCACTGACGAGGAGATTACTATGAAAAATATATTACTTTTTGCCGGCACCACAGAAGGTCGACTTCTGGCTGAATTTCTGATCCATCAGCCCGTCCGACTGCATACGGCAGTGGCGACAGCCTACGGTGCATCCCTTCTGCCATCGGCCTCTTCCATGACGGTTTCCTCCCATAGAATGAATGAGGCTCAAATGATTGATTTTATTCAGCAGCAGCATTTTGATCTTGTACTGGACGCTACCCATCCTTATGCGTCAGAGGCCTCTGCCAATATCTCCGGCGCATGTACCAGGACTCAAGTGCCTTACCTGCGAATTCTCCGGGACTGCCAAACATCCGCCGACACTTCCTCCAATCCTATTCATCCGTCTGAAATTTTTGTTGATACAACGGCAGAAGCTGTGGATTGCCTGAATCACCAGGAAGGTCCTGTTTTTCTGACAACAGGCAGTAAGACACTGCCGGATTTTATGAAGATAAACAACGCCTCTGAACGTGTATTTGTCCGCATTCTGCCAAACGCTGAAATGTTAACCGCATGTATGTCTCTTGGTCTTCCCGCTTCTCACATCTTCTGTATGCAGGGGCCCTTTGATGTCGGCATGAATACCGCAACCATTCAGCATATCTGCAGACTCTGGGAAAAAGACCATCCTGACAGCAATTTGTCTGAAACACCCCTTTATATGGTCACCAAACAGAGCGGACGCACCGGCGGCTTTGACGAGAAACTTAAGGCCGCTGCGCAGGCACAGGTCCCTGTATTGATCATTGGTCATCCTGTCCGGGAAAATGGTCTCTCGCTCTCTGAAAGTTACCACTGGCTTTCAAACTGGATCGGCACTTCCCCATCCGAATCCACTGCTGAGCAGACCGTCAGTCTCATCGGCACAGGTATGTGTGCGGATCAATTAACACTCGAAGCCGATCGCACACTAAAAAACTGTGATGTCATTATCGGTGCAGGACGGATGCTCCAAATGGCTGAACATTATCACAAACCCACCTTTTGTTCCTATAATTATCCGGCCATTACAGATTACATGCTGTCTCACCCGGAATATCAGCACTTTGCCGTTTTATTCTCCGGGGATATCGGTTTTTACAGCGGTGCCGCCAGTCTAAGACGCTGTCTTGAAGGACAGCCTTTCAAAATCGAGGCGTTCAGCGGTATTTCCTCACCGATCCATTTCCTGAATACCATTGGCAAAACCTGGTCCGATGTTCATCTGATCAGTTGTCACGGCCAGACAGCCTCTGTTATAAGCCATGTACGGCGCCACGCCAAAACTCTGGCTCTGCTGGGCAAACCGGATGATGCTGCGAATATTTCCCAGAAAATGATAGACTATGGCCTTTCAAATGTCCGTCTTTATATTGGCGCTGATCTGAAACAGCCGGATGAACAGATTATCAGCGGCAGCCCTGCAGATTTTCTGGAACAGACATTTTCGGCATTATCCCTGATTTATATTGAAAACCCGGATGCTGAACCGCTTCCTGTTACTTATGGACTTTCTGATGATGCCTTTATCCGAGGAAAGGTTCCGATGACAAAATCCGAGATTCGAAGTGTTGTTCTCAGCAAACTGAAGCTTACGAAAAACGCTATTCTTTTCGACATCGGCGCCGGAACCGGCTCCATTGCCATTGAAGCAGCACAACAGATTCCTGATGGCCGTGTTTATGCCATTGAACGCAATCCCGATGGTCTGGATTTGATCAAAGAAAATAGTCTGAGATTACAGGCGGACAACCTTACCATTGTCAGCGGCACCGCTCCGGAAAGTCTTGACGCACTGCCGGCAGCCACCCACGCCTTCATCGGCGGCAGTGCCGGACACCTGAAAGAAATTCTGCAGCTGTTATACAGCCGAAACCCAGAAATTCGAGTCGTCATAACAGCCATCACTCTGGAAACCATCGGCCAGATCATGGCCCTGCAAAAAGAAATGGCCCTGCCTGAACCGGAGATCATTCAAATTCAGGTCAGCAGCGCAAAAAAAGCCGGACCTTATCACCTGATGCAGGGACAAAATCCGGTTTACATTGTTTCATTCTAAATATAAAAGTATCTGCCAAAATCACGCCTTCATGGACCGATTTCAGCAGATACTTTTTACTCTTTCTGTGCTTTTTTATATAAATCTGCAAATGTATACAGCGGATGTTCCGCATAACCGTCACTGTTAAACTGGTAAACCATCTCTTCATCCGGCAGCCGATAGCCAAAGGCCACATCTGCATAAGGATAAATCTGATGGCTTTCATCCACGAAATAAATATGACAATTCTGTTTGCTCATCCCCTCATCCTGTCGAATGTTCTCTGTAACCCATATTTCCTTCAATGTGAAATAACTGCCGGAGATATCAGCTGTTAACTGCATGGCATGATTTCTCATGCTGACTGCATAACTCGAAACAACCTGATGCTTATCCAAATCATACAGCCAGATGCACTCTGAATCTGCCCCTAACAGGAACTGAGCATTTTCAAAAAAACTGAGCTGCAGATTCTTGGCATTTTCAATGTCAACAACTTGTTTCTGTTTCAAATGCGCTGTTTCAATAAGATAACACTCCGCATTGCCATCATAAACAGCCACCTGTGATCCATCACTGTTTTCCGCTAAAAATGCATTCTCCGGATTTGATGTTGGCTCAGACTGCCAGGTTGTATCAGCATCTATCTGCTGATTTTGCACATCATAACTCAATAATTGCAGATAATCTTTCTTCACACCCAGCAATAAGATCTTCCTGCCATCCGGACTCATGGACATACTTAAGATTTTCTCACATTCATTCTCATCAAATGATAACAGTTCCACGGTTCCTTTTTCAAAATCTACCCAATAAAGCTGACCGTCACGATTCAAAGTCATAGCATGACATAGATCCTGCACAGGCATTATGTCCGTCATCCATAACCATCCTGAGGCATCCACCCCCTCCTGTCCATCCAGAGCATAGGAGAACTGTTCGCTTTCCTCATCCAGGGATAACACCTTGATTTTTCCTGTTGTTTCATCATTTCGGTCATTTGCCAACTCCAGCACACACAGAAATGTTCCGGTATCATTTTCTGTGAGTTTTGCCATCTTAATGGTATTGCCATCCTCACATTCATAATGCAGCAGCAATTCATCTGAATGAAGCGGGTACACTTCAACCGCATGTCTGACGATCGTACCTTCTTCCCTGCTGGTATCATTCAGCCACATCAATCGATAGGCCTCTCCTGATGACAGCCGCATTTCTTCCATACTGCCAGTAGCGTCCACAAACCTGTCATCTGAAGAATCACTTGAAAACGAATGCTGTACCATCTCCCCGTCTTTTGATAAACCGCAAAGAACAATTCCTTCTTCTGTATACATCATCAACTTCTTATCTAATGTATAGGAAAAGCCATCCAATTCATTGTCTACTTCATAGGCTTTTCGTTTTCCGATTGTTTCACCGGTTGTCACCTGCATCACTTTGCCATCATATAAAGCAACGAAAATAGAATCTTCGGAATCTGTCCTGCTCTGAATCGATACAATATCCGACTGAAAAGCAAGGACATCTTCTGCCTTTCCTGTCTCTGCATCGATAAAATAAAGATTGCTTCGCATCCAACCAAGAAGTGCTGTCTTTGTTTCTGTATTTCCGTTTTCATCCGTCACATTTCTATGAATCACCTTCAGGCCCATGGTATCCGTATCAAAAGCCAAGTCTGTCATAACTGCATCTGCCGTCGTTTTCTCATTCTCAGTCTCTGCGTCTCCCTGATTTGTGATATCATAAACTTCTATCGCATACTGTCGTTTTTCACGGCTCCATGGGTCACTGGATGCAAAATATTCCTGTTGGATCTGATAAGACATGCACGCCACATGGCTGTTATCCGTCCATACCACTTTGCCAATCGGAACATTGGCAATTGTTTGCTGCTGCTTACTCTCTATATCATATACAATAAGTCTTTTTTCCGTTCCAATTGCAATTTTACTTCCGTCTTCACAAATCGACACATCTGTAAACTGATACTCTTTATTATCTGTTTCTGCCAAAATGCATTCAACCTGAGCCCCTTTTTCAATATCGTACACATAGAGCTTAAGCTTTGAAGCTTCATAAACCAAATAGCGCTCATTGCAGGAGACAGCCGCTGTTCGGTAGCTGATAATAGGTTCTTCCAACGGAAAACCTGAGATAATACTTCTGCTGTCCGCATCAATGACAAGGGCATAGGCATGCACATCCTTCACAACACTGTCTTTTCCAATAAACACAATGGCACGATGTGTATCTAATGCCTCAACAAATTGAATACCATCCTCAGTTTCTATCGTTTCATCCACAAAAGACTGAATAGCCGCTGTATCCAACGTCCATATCATCTTCTCTTCCTTTGCAGAAAAGACTTCCAACTCTCCCTCCTGATTAATGGCATAACTGTATTCGCCGCCGTTCTTTGAAAAAGCCACCTGTGAAAAATCCCCGCTTACCTTCTGAAGTGGCGAGTAATGCATACGATATCCGGACTCAAAGCTATCCAGTGCCGTATTCAATGTGTATAGTTGTTCAGGTATCACATAATTTTCTGTATCCCCTGCCTCGGCATTCATCTGCAGTGCAGAATCAATGGCGGCCTCTTTATCTCCTCTGTCATACTGATCCATAGCCTGCACACACAGATTTTGTGCTTTATTCCTTCTGGCGATGTTTTCCTGCAATGCAATCTGATAAGACTGATAAAGCGCATAAACTGTGAAAACAGCTGCCACTGACAGGCATACCGTCGCCATTGTGATTCTTTTTCTGAGTTTATATTTTCGGTAACGCTGCACAAGTCCGTCATAAGGCACTGAAAGAATCGGTGCTGCAATTCTCAAAAAGCCATCCTTCTTCAGCTTCTTCAGAATTTCTTTCTCAGAAGCGCCCCGGATATCCGCTGCCAACGGAAAATTACGATCCCTGCCGCCCACTTTAACAACTGCATACTCCGATACCGCTGCTATTCCTGCCACTTCTGATGTTCCAGACACATTTGATGCTTCTGCCGCTTTTGATGACTCCGAGATTTCCGACTGTTTCGGATTTTGTACAGCCAAAATTGTGAGTACATCTGAAGGTTTATGGGTTTTCAGAAAAAATTTCACTTCTTTTGACTGCCAGATATCATCACCTGACGAATCCTGACCGATAATAATCAGATATCGGCTGGCTTTCAGGGCATCCATCACCTGTTTGTCTGCCTGATAATCCGCAGACAACTCCGTTTCATCAAGAAAAACCCGCTGAATCCGCTTCAGTCCCGGCGTCCGAAAATGCTCCAACAATTTCTGCAAAGTAACGGCCACATGTTTATGTAAAATATTATCCGACCGGTACAAAATATAAGCATCGTATTTCATTCCGGCAATCTGGGAATGATAAGGCCGAAGTGCATTCAACGCGGCAGATACATCCTTTAACATTTCCTCGGCCGTATGATAACGCTTCTTCGAATCTGTTTCCAGTGCCTTTTCCAGAATATGCTGTATGATTTCTTCCGCATGGGGCGGGCACTTCATATCCTGAATATTTTTTCTGGTAAGATAATGCCCATCATAAGACTTTCGCACATCCTCCAGCATGCGTGTCGAATAACGCCGTCCTGTCAGCAGATATAAAAGCAGATAGCCTATGCTGTACAAATCCGCTTCCGGTCCCAATCTGAAATCCGGTGTTTCACCTGTCATGATTCCTACAATCTCCGGTGCCCGATAGCCCTCTGATGAGAAAATCGGCTGATCACCCACAGGGGCACACAGTCCATCTGCCAGTCTCTTTCTGGCTGAGCCGAAATCCAGCAGAAAACAGGTCAGACTTTCATCCGTCGGCTGTCCGGTCACAAAAATATTGCCCTCCTGCAGATCCAAATGCAGATAACCAGCCAGATGCACTTCTCTCACAGCAAATAACGTTTCCTGAATGACTCTAAAAATCATCTCCATCGTATATCTGCCGTTCTTTTGATACCAGGAAGCAATGGATTCTCCTTTATTTTCCATGGAAGCCATCACTGTAAAGGCATTATTCACATAATGAAAATGCTGTCCTTTGTCAAAGGAAATTTCCACGCTGCTGGCAATTCGCTGAATCGGTATCAATCGAATGGCCTCTGAATCATAAATTTCCGATGTCATCTGTCCTTCATTCAGCTGCATGGATGCCACACAGCGCAGATAATTGGCGGCAGCCTCCGATTCATTCTCCGGCACAATTTCCCCCGACTGCATTCTCAAAAAATTAAATTGTCTGGATATGGGATAACATTCTTTTAGGGCAAAGCGCAGGCTGTTCTCCTTCACATAATTTTCACCCTGCCTGACAACTTTTCCTGCAGAATAAATTAATCCGGAACCACCTTCGCCGATCATGCCCAAAATTTCATAACATTCGCCGCCAGGAAAACGGATAAAGGTTTTTTCTTTCAAATAGTCTCGCATACCTCTATAAACCTCGTTATGCTTTTGTTACAGAGACTGAAAACTGACACATCGCAGCATATATCTCATAAGGAGACTCACCAAAATAGAAAATATCCTCGTTTTCACTTTCAAGTCCATTCATACACAAACTGATCAAAAATGAACGTTCCAGAATATGCGGAATGTAGAATGCCGGCAAAAAAGCCTTCTCCAGCACATCATTGGCCAGCTCCATAAAACTCCATACTCTGTCGCTGAGGGCCTCCGGCTCTCCGGTTTCACGCTGATATAAGGTGTAAGCCACCCATAGCATAAACAGCATATCTGCCTTTGTCACATTTGCTTTTCCTGACAATAATAGCGGCAGTCGGCTTGTGATCACCGTAATGTTCACCTCACCGTTGGCATCCACAGACAGATATCTGGCCAGTCGTTCCGGATGATTCTTATAAAGCTTTCCGGACAATTCATTCAGACATTTCTGGATTTCCTTGATGAAAGCCTCACCCACCATCTGATTCAGCTGCCACAAACTTCCTTCACTGTATACACCTTTTAAATCTGAAACAATATTCCGTTCAACGTTATCCCAGGCATCCTCTTCCAGTGACTCCTCATCATCCCAGTCATCATCTGAAGCATTTTGGCCATTTTCACGCTGTATCTCAAGCTTTTGCTGTCTTTCTTCCGTGTCTGCATAGACAAACGCTGTCAGTCTCTTAAAAATCTCACATGCTGTTTTTCCCGGCAAATCCAGAAATGGTGCCTTCTCCTTCATCCAATCAATAAACTTCAGGTCCACATTATCCAGATGTTTTTCTGCATCAACGATTTCAATATTTTCGGATTTCCACTTTTCTACCAGTCCAAACAAAGAGTTGTCCTGATTCCGTCCGGCACCTTCTTCATCTCCAGGCAGCATGCCTTCTGTAAAATGTTCCGGCTTTTCTTCTATTGTTCCTTGAGCAACATCCTTTGCTGCCTCAGCGTAAAGGGCCTCTAACTCTAAAAAGTCCTGATAACATTTGCTTCTGAAACAGCAGTAGGCATGGATAACATCCGCTGACTTCGTAAAATCAAAACCATCATTTTCCAGTACACGGGTCAAAAAGAAATCCGTCAACGTATAGCTCATATCCAATCCATGCGCAATCTTGAAACCATCCTCTTTGGAAATCATTTTTTTCTTCTTTTTGTGCCACAAAAATGCTGTCCTGAATACACCTCTCCATTCCGCTTTCTTGTCACCGGAATGACTGGCCGCAATTTCCGATAAAATATCGATATACTGATCTCTCTCATCCTCTTCCAGGTTCTGGGCATATTCCTTCGAAACCGGCTGAAACCCGAATTTCTTCCGGCCACCTTCTCTCTGGTATGTAAAAGCAGGAAACTCTCTGGTGTAAGTTTCATCATCCAGCAAATCCTTATCCAGACAATAGGATGCCAGCCAGCACATCAAAAAATATCTCGGTGCACATATAAATTCATCGGCGATTTCCTGAAGCTTCGCACCCCATTGTTCCATAGAAGCGTCTTCCGGCATATTCTGAAGCTTGATCACACCGTCATCTTCATGATGTTTGGCATAATCCTCAAAATTATCCATAATCATATCTGTATACAAAGGCATTTTTCTCTCTCCTTTACCGTTTATTCGATAAAATCTATTATCTCATAAACACCGCCTGTTGTACACAATTTCTGCATGCTTCTGCCTCTGTCAACAGGCTTTTATCGACAAAAGCAGCGGATTCTCACCTTCTTCTATTTTATCCTCACTGACGGACATCGCCCATCGCTCCTGACGTCCTTCCAGTATATACAACTCATGATAAGCTGACCAAACACCTCTTTTCAGTCCGACGGCAGAAACAGCTCCATCCATTGTCAATTGCGGGAGCTTCCTGATTCTTTTTTCAGATAGCAACAGACTGCCTATATGTCCTTGATCTGTTTTTCCCAAAACAGCACCATCGCCAAAATTAAAACAGATAAATTTGTTTTTTCCCGGCCATATCACGACCCCTTCAAAGCTGCACTCATATTCCTTTATTTCTTTTCCATCCTTTAAGGCCTGCTGATATAATCTTTTGCGAATCAACCTCAGCAAATCACACTTCACTTCGTCCAGATAAGCCTCCTCACTATGCACGCCAGCTCCTTTTTTCAAATAATCCGATATAACTTCCAGGGTCAGTCTGGCTCCTTTTCGTCCCCATCTTGTTCTTTTTCTCCCCCAGGCTGCACCGACAAAAATACTGTCTTCTTCATACTTAATTTTTATTACTTTACTTCCTTTTCTCATTGTTGACTCCTTTCAATCTGCCAGTGAATGGCTCTGCATTTTAACCATTCACTGACCTTCTAATAAGAGTATAACAATCTTCAGACTTCTATCAGTTCCCGTACCTCTGTTTTAATGCCTCTAACTTTTCTCTCATCCGACTTCCTGATTCTATGTCCTGTCCAATTTGCTTCCCTGCCTAATTTGCTGTCTCGTTGAAATAGTTACAGAAATGCCTTCAATTCATCCGCGAAATACTCCTCGGCCTTCACCAGATCCCCGGCAATATTTTTGCTCTCTCTGTCCGCCTCCGGGTTTTCATTCAAAACTTCCATGATGGACTGAATGCCCATGTTGCAGCCGTTGGTCATAATCTTTGCAATCTGACTGCTGTCATCCCGGATCAACATCTTCATTTCCGTTGTAAGCCAGGCAAATGTTTCCGCCGCCGCTCCCGGCTTCTTTCCTTTTTCTCCATAGCATGTCAGCGCCTTTGCTGTCCGTGCTGCAATTTCCTTGTGCTTGCGTTCTGCCGCCATAATCACCTGCTCCAGCTTTTCATTTTCCACATACTCCAAAACCTGCTGCATGCTGTGAATGGCCATCTTGCACCCTGAGCTGCATTCATTTAAAATGTGCAATGTCTGTTCTTCCATATTCCATACCTCATTTCTCCTTAAAATAATGACTGCTCACAAGAGCAGCGTATACATTTTCCGGTACGCAATGTATCTCCATGCTGCGAAAAATCTCACCGGACCTCCTGCAGCACGAAAAATAGAGCATCCAAAAGTGTTATATTCAAATAACATCTTTCTGAATGCTCTATTAGTATGCGCATATTTTATATAATTATCTGTTCTGACCAAAAATCAATCCTAAAGATAAGCCATTACAAAATGTATTGCTCAATGGCCTTCGCTGCACCATCAATATGATTGGAATAAGCGACTATGTCGGCTTTCTTCTTCAATTCCGGCACTGCATTGCCCATGGCGATTTTCAATCCTGCCGCTTCAAACATCGGCAGATCATTGGCACTGTCACCAATACAGGCAATTTCCTCTTTAGCAATGCCAAGCCTTGATGCCAATGCATTTAATGCGGTTCCCTTAGAAGTGTTCTTCGCAAATATCTCCACATATTTGCTGCCAAATGCTGATGAAAACTCCGGATAGCCTTCAAGTATCTCCGCAACCTTTCTTCGGGTTCTGCCGGAGAAAAAATAAACCTGTACTTCTTCTATATCATAATGAATCTTTTCGACAAAGGCTTCCATATCATTGACTCTGCGGATGCCATCCACATCTCTGCCATAGACAATACGCCCTGCCACTTCCATCAATGGTCCTTCCATCACATAACGATGCTGTATATGTGTCATCCGGACCACATTCAACCCTTCACATTCCCTCAGAAACTGTACCACTCGTTCACGTTTCATCAGCATCCGGAAAAGGGTCTTTTTCTCTTCCAGATCTACAACTTGTGCACCATTAGAAGTGATCGTGTATCGGTACAAACCTTTCTCCTGCGTCATCTGATATGGCAGACACGTCAATGGACGTCCTGACGTCGGCACGATGATGATGCCTGCATCTGCAGCCTTACGTATTGTACGGATTGTCTCCTCTGTCATCCGGCTGCGCCCGTTCAGGCAAGTACCATCCATATCTAATGCAAGTAAACGAATCATCTGTCAGTTCCTTTCTTTACTCAATCTTATCCACTCCATCATACTACCATTTTCATCTTTATTTCGCAAGCCTTTTAAATCTTATTCTCTAT
Source organism: Coprococcus intestinalis (assembly GCF_023656595.1). NCBI lineage: Bacteria > Bacillati > Bacillota > Clostridia > Lachnospirales > Lachnospiraceae > Coprococcus > Coprococcus intestinalis. Next base: position 119,304 of record NZ_JAMOKJ010000001.1, read on the forward strand.
GCCGTAGAACATCAACGCAAAACTAAATTTTTTCCAATAAGTCTTCAATCGCTGAAAGCTCATTAACCTCGTAATCCGGCTGAATTTCTGAAGTATTCTGACTCTGATGAGGATTATACCAGATGGTCCGGATGCCGGCGTTTTTGCCGCCCTGTATGTCTGAGGTAAGGCTGTCACCAATAATAACGGTGTTCTCTCTGTGAAAGTTCGATATTCTTGAAAAGCAATAGTCAAAATAGGCTTTACCCGGTTTATCGTAACCGATTTCTTCTGATATAAATATATCTTTAAAGTAAGGGCGCATCCCGGCACTTTTGATGCGTCCTTTTTGTACACTGAGAGTTCCATTTGTAACCATATAAAGATGATATTTTTCAGATAGGTGCTTCAGAAGTTCCTCGGCACCTTCTACATAATAGTGACCAATGGCAAGATAGGCTTCATAAACTTTTGCAGCTTCTGCCGGGTCACCTTCTATATGATACTCCCGGAACAGATTCACATAGCGCTGCACTTTCACCTGAGATCTTGTAATCTTTCCCTGCTCCAGCAAATGCCACTGGGCCAGATTCAACTCGCTATAACGCTTTAACATTCTCTCATCCGGCGTCACGCCCATTTCCCGCAGGGTTCGTTCCACCGCTATTTTCTCTGCTTTATTGAAGTCCAACAATGTATTATCCAAGTCAAACAAAACTGTATCGACCACGCTTTTATCCTCCGCTTTACCGTTGAAAATAGCAGTTCGAAACTCGAACTGCTATTTTGATTATAATTATCTTTTTATCAAGCATTTTTCTTTCTATTCCGCTGAATCACACTGCTTTTAAAAGCCTTATACATTGCAGGCGATAATTCGGGTGCATCTTCATCTGGTTCTATGGGATATTTTTTTGCTTCCATCACTTCTCGAATTTGTTCCTTTGATGGCTTTTGTCCTTTGTTAATAATGAATGTTTTGGTCATAATATAACCTCCTTTCAGATTCCGTAGCTAATCTGGCTGAAATTAATCGGATATTATCCTTTCTCTCTGTAAATACAACAAATAATACATCTCCGACACAACCAATCGCTATATATCGGTCTTCTTCTATACTATGTTCAAAATCATACATTTCTATATAATTTTCATCTTCAAATACGTATGCTGCTGTTTCAAATGATATCTTATGTTTTCTTTTGTTAATTTGATTCTTTTCCTCATCCCATTCAAACTTCAAGAAAATCACATCCCACTTTTTCTTTTAGTATATCATAAAACCATTCTTATTAAAAGCAAACTGCCGCATTATTAAACATAAAAAGCCGCATCCCTGCTTCATCCCATTAAAGCAACGGATACGACTTTTTATGTTTTAATAATGTGGTGGTTTGCAGGTATCACCTGCAGAAAACATATATCGAGGAAGTATATGACCTGGTACATCGTTTTCGCAATAACGATGTACCAGTAAATTAACTAAAGGGAATTGCGCACTTAGTGAAGTGCTGCTGCCGGGTCGATACCAGCCATGATCATGCCGCCGAGGATTAAAATCGTCAGAACAGCATAAATCAGACAAGGAACAATGTTGGAACGGATCAGACGTCCTTCAGTTCCTACTGTACCACAGGTTGCACATGCTGAAACGATATTGTTGACACAAACCATGTTGCCCATGGCACCGCCCATAACCTGCATAGCTACAATTAACATAGCCGGCAGTCCAAGACGAACCGCTGCTGCAAACTGCAGTGTTGAGAATAATGTATTTGATACAGTTGCTGAACCTGAGATAAAGGCACCGATAACACCAATGAGTGGTGATACAACAATGTAAGCCTTACCAAACAGATCGGCCATACCATTTGCCATAACGATCAGCATACTGTCCATACCACTGTGATTGAACTGTGCACCGGAGTTTCTGAAAAGCTGTACCATAGCGATACCAAACATCAGAGCGATAGCTGCGCCGCCGACCATCTGTCCGGTTTCTTTCCATGCTGCTTTCACCTGCTCTGCTTTCATCTTATGAAGAGGAATGATCAGCAGTGCAACAAGGATGAATGGCAAAACACCAGGATTCCATGCCCATTTAAAGCTCCAGTTAACTTCTACGCCAAAAATATGTACAAGGGAGATTGCAAATGGCGCTTCTGAAACATTCAGAATACCTTTAATACCCAGCTGTGGAATACGTGTTACAACAAGGATGATAGCGATCAGTCCGTATGGAACCCATGCCATTACCGGTGAAATCTTACTTTCCACAACTTTATTTTCAGTTTCTGTCTGTTCTGTTTCTTCTGCTGTTGCAGATTTCCATGTTGCATCCCATTCGGAACGCGCCGGGAATTCAAATTTTGACTTTGGAACAAGAATACCCTTTCGAGCTGTCACAATACAGATGACCAATGCGATCAGCGCACCGATCAGTGATGGGAATTCCGGTCCAAGGAACATCGCACAGATGATATATGGCACACAGAAAGCCACTGCTGACATCAGAATATATGGAATACATTCCAGTGCCGGTTTGATGGATTTTGTCTTGCCAAACATTTTACACATCATGCACATTGCTACAAAAATGATGATTGGACAAATGATTGCACTTGGAATAGCAACCCATTTTGTCAATCCAAGTTTCCAAGCCTCGCCATTGGCGATACCTGATTCTGCTACTTCTCCGCTGACCATATTAAATGCAGTAGCGGCCGGCGTACCGACAGCACCAAAAGGGACAGGTGTGCTATTCAGTACAAGTGCCACCATGGCGGCACATAAAGGAGGAAAACCGACACTGATCAGCAGAGGGGCAGCCAGTGCTGCAGGTGTACCAAAACCTGCGGCACCTTCTATGAATGCGCCAAACATAAAGCCGATAATAATCAACTGAATGCGTGGGTCATCGCTGATGTTGGTGAACATATGGTTGATAACATCCATACCCCCGGAATGTTTCAACGTGTTCATGATTAAAATTGCACCCAAAATAATGACGATTGTATCAATAGATGTAAGGAATCCGGATACGGTGTGTGCTGCAATTGTAATAAAATCCATCTGCCATCCGAAGAAGCATACAACGGCTGTAATGAGCCACGCCAGAGGCAGAGCGATTTTTGCAGGCCAGTTAAAACCGGCCATGACAATAATCGTAACAATAATTGGAATAAAGGCTATGATCGCAAACATACTGTAAACCCCTCTCTGTTTTTGTTATTACAGAATTTCTGCGAAAGTCTGAATACGTGTTTTAACCTGTTCAAATGCTGTAGATTCCTGATCTACCTCGATATACAGGTTTTTCACTCCTGCTGCCTCGAATTCCTGAAGAAGGATCGGATAATCAAATTCTTCCGGATCACAGAATTTCATCATGCATACAACAACAGCGTCTGCGCCGTATTTCTTAACTGCATCAATGATCATCTGACCCTTTGGTTTATTGGCATCTGTTGCCAGTGAACATCCATCAAATTCATTCCAAGCTCTTGCCAGTGCCATCAGTGCATCGTCATCATCAGGAACATCCTGACGGAAGTTACGTGTTTCCTGAGCAAGATCATCTGCTACAATAGCAAAACCATTTTCCTGGAAGATATCAAGCACATCATATGGCTCAACCTGAATACCTGTAACGATAATCTTCTTGCCCTTGAATTCAGGAGCCGGTTCAGCTTTCAGAGCTGCGATCAGTTCTTTAACAAGTGCTGTATGACGGGATTTCTCCATGAACCAACGTGCTTTGATAACTGCATGTCTGTCGGATGGTGTAACAACTGCTGCATATTCTGCTGCTACATCAGAGAATTCACGGCAAACTGCTCTGTTTTCATTGTAAACTGCAATACTGTTTTTGATTGCTTTATTAGAAATATGAACATCAAGGATGTCTTCCAGTTTCTCTTTAACAATATTGAACTCTTCACGAGCAAATACATTCGCTGCATCCTTTGCGATCTTACGGTTCTGAGGATGTGTAAATACGATAGCAGGTACCGGACGGTTCCATTTCTGGCTCATACATTTTAATGTATCACATGGTACAGAGAAGATGACTGCTTCCAGGTCATCATAAACGCCTTCTAACTGTAATTCCATGACAGACTGCATAATGGAGCATGCAAATGGAGGCAGATAAGTACGTGCTTTTGAAATCTGTTTCTTCTGTGCACCCCACATACCGATTGGCAGATAGCCTGCTGCATGTACGATTTCTTCTGGACAGTATACAGGCATGATACCTACTGCACCTTTACCGGTTTCTTTTTTATAGTCATCCATTGCTTTTCTAGGATTGTCAGCAATTGCTTTAAACTCATTAATGATCTCTTTCGCTGTTCTCATCTTATATATTCCTCCTCTGATTACTGATTTTCGTCCATCATCTCTGTTAATGCCTGAACACGTGTCTCATACTGAGCTGGTGTGAAGACACGAGGATCTGTCTGGTCACCGTCGAAGCTGACATATGGTACACCCAGTTTTGCATTGACATATTCTGCGCCTTCATTATTTAACAGCCCCATCAGTTTACAGCTTCTGTTCAGATGGAGAACGATACCGTCACTCTTGGAGTTCTTAACAACTTTGTAGAATTCTTCGTATCTGTTAGGACCGCATGTATTGATATAAACATTTGTATAAGCTTCAGCCATGGATTCAAGATCACCTGGTGTGTAAACGAGGCTCCAGAGGCCTGGGTAAGCAGAACCTGTCATAACAGCGCCCTGATTCTTTAAGCCCTTGAATGTTGCACCAAGGTAAGTCCATACAGCGATACCTTCCCATGTAACACGATGCTTTTCGTTTTCCGGTGCACCGAATGCGTACTGACCGGCAGCATCCTTTGCTTCCAATTCATCAGCAAATTTGTGGAATGTAATTTCAGCATAATCTCTTGCTCTTGCGCAAACGATCAGTGCCATGTAGTTGAACAGGTCGAAACCATTCAGTGGAGATGGTTTACGCTGTGCGTATGTTGCTACTTTGTTCCACCAGAATACAGAACGCTGTACCTGTTCCTGAACTGCGAAGAATTTATCATAATCAAATGCTCTACCTGTGATTTCTTCCAGCTGTTTGATGGCTGCTCTGTACTGATCTGCAATGTACTCTTTGTTATGACGGGATACAGGCATTGTATGGTTGAAAGGAACATCGATGATGATACATGGAATGTTCAGTTCCTTTGCAAGGTTTTCATACCATTTTAACAGTGTATTACAGATGTTGTTGCATGTGATAACCAGGTCCGGAAGAGGAACATAAGCTGCTTTGGAGTTTGCCAGTTTTTCAGGTTTCTGACCTGTTAATGCTTCCTGTTTCAGCAGTTCCATATAACCGAGGTTTGTACGTGCATATGAGCAGATATCAATGTTGTAGCCTTTTTCATCTGCTACTTCAAGAAGATCCATAGATGCTTTTCTTGCGCCTGCACCTGCTGCATGTGTTTCAGGATAAACCATAGCGATATCCATAGCTACACAGAATTCTGGAGGAGCTACAGAAGCTGACCAACAGACAAGCTTACCGTTCTTTTTAGCCTCCCATGCTTCTTCATCGAGTTTTGCCTGATAATATGCCAAACATTCTTTTGCGCTGGCTTCCATTGCATTAAATTCCATAAATTTTTACCTTCCTTCCATTAAATTGGGTTTATTTATTCGCTTTCATTAATTCTTCGTATGCCATCAGTGCCGCTCCGAGAGCTCCTGTGATCTGAGGGTGCGGTGCAACAATAATACTCTGCTTTAACTCTTTCTCAATTGCGTCTACAACGCCTGCATTTTGTGCAACACCACCGCACATAACCACATCGTTTTTAACCCCTATACGGTATGCTAAAGAACACGCCTTACTGGCTACAGACTGATGAACACCTGCGACAATACTTTCTCTCGGCAGTCCCTTGGACAGCTGGGAAATAACTTCAGATTCAGCAAATACCGTACATGTACTGCTGACCTGTGCCCATTCCTTTGCCTGGAAATGAACTTTGCCCATCTGATCTAACGGAACTTCCAAAACTCTTGACATAACATCCAAGAAACGCCCTGTACCGGCAGCGCATTTATCATTCATTACAAATTTCTGGATATTTCCCTTTGCATCCAACTGAATGGCTTTAGCGTCCTGCCCGCCGATATCAATGATGGTTCTTGCAGATGGCACAAGGTGGAAAATTCCCTTTGCATGGCAGGTAATCTCACTGAGCTGTTTGTCTGCATTTTCTACAGAAAAACGGCCATAACCTGTTGCCACTGTATAATCCATGTCTTCCTGTGTTAAATCGACATTACTGAAAACTTCTTCCAGAACACGTCCCGGACCTGAAGTTCCCGTACCTACCTGAACGACTGCTGATGCGACAACATCCGTTCCATCCTTTAAGATCACCGCTTTACTGGAAGCGGAACCAATATCAATACCTAATGTGTACACTGACATTTCCTCCTGTCATTATCGCTTATAATTATTTTTCGTTGCCCCAGCGGCTTGTGAATGTTGCATCGTAATTGATGTCACCAACCTGCTGGATCAGTTCTACAAGAATACCCTGTGTATATTTTGGACGGATAAAGTTAACAATGATATCTTCTGTACCTTCCTGAGGTTCTTTTTCAAGAAGTTCATAACCCATGGCTTTGACTTCTTCTGAAACAGCATTGATATCATCTACAAGGTAAGCTACATGAGCGATACCGCCTTTACCTTTGTTGAACTCTGTCAAAACGCCTGATAATGGAATGATAAATTCAACTGCGTCTACACCGTTGCCGTGTTTTGTGAAGATCAGATCTGCATCATAAGCTTTTACATGGCCTCTGTAATCTTCCTGAAGACCAAATGTTTTCATAAAAGCTTCTGCTTTTTCCAGTGTAGGTAAAACAATACCCCAATGATGTGTTCTGATAATGTGTTTGCCAATTCCTGTGTTTGCAAATAAGTTTTCCATGATAATAAATCCTCCCTGTTTGATATTATTTATAAAAAACTGTTTTTTACTCAATTGTCATGCCCATGACTTCATCTTTGAAGATTCTGGCATCCATTAATTTCACATTGCCATCTGCATCCCGGTCAACGATCGGTGCAAAATCCATTTCATCGAGAACCTGTGTCTGAACATCGATGCCAGGTGCTACTTCGATCAGATGAATACCATCTGCCTTCAATGCGAAGACTGCACGCTCTGTCACATAAAGGACATCTTTGCCTGCCTTTCCGGCAACTACACCTGAGAATGTGATTTCAGTTACTTTATTGACAAATTTATGTTTCTTACCTTCTTCAAGGATTGTCAGCTTGCCGTCGCCTGTCTGAATCTTCACACCATTTGTGAATGTACCACAGAAAACAGCTTTCTTGGAGTTAGAAGAAATATTTGTGAAACCGCCGCTGCCTGTGATTCTTGTTCCGAGACGGCTGACATTCACATCACCGTTGTTATCGACTTCTGCAAGACCAAGGAAGCAAAGATCCAAACCGCCGCCATCGTAAAAGTCGAACTGGTAACCTTCATCCATGTAAGCCTGTGCATTGACAGAACCACCAAATCTGAGGCCGCCGCCAGGTACACCGCCGACAGGACCACACTCAACAGTCAATGTCATTTCATCTGCTACGCCTTCTTCAGCTGCTACAGAAGATACCCATTCAGGAACACCAACACCAAGGTTAACAACAACGTTTTTCTTTAATTCCATTGCTGCACGGCGGCCGATGATCTTCTTGGCATCCAGTTTCTTTGGTTCAAGGCTGGATACAGGTACCTGTGTGTTACCTGCATAAGCCGGATCATATGTACAGTTGATACTCTGTGACTGTTTCGGATCATCTGCCGGACATTCAACAACAGCATCTACATAAATACCAGGAATCTTTACAAGCTTCGGATCAAGATGACCTGCTTTGACAACTCTTTCAACCTGAACAACGACCAAACCACCATTGTTGTGAACAGCCATTGCCTGAGATGTTGCATCCAGAGGAGCCATTTCTTTTTCTAAAGTGATGTTACCTAACTCATCAGCATATGTACCGCGGATAAAAGCCACATCCAGAGGAATTCTAGGATAGAATAACTGTTCCTGACCTTCCAGTTCGATGACCTTAACGATATCTTCTTTTGTCTTCTCACTTAAACGTCCGCCGCCGTTTCTTGGATCTGCAAATGTGCCGATACCAACGTGGCTGATGGTTCCTACTTTGTGTGCTGCATTATCTCTGAGCATCTGAGCAATGGCACCCTGTGGAACATTGTAGCCTTCGATTTTATTCTCTGAAAGCATTTCGCAGATCTTAGGAACAAAATTGAAATGTCCGCCGATAACTTTCTTGACCATGCCTTCATGGGCATAATGATCGGCGTGACTGCCATCCTTGTTGCCTGTACCGGCTACCCAGAATAATGTCAGATCCTTTGGATGTCCTGTCTCAAGAAATCTCTCCTCAGCTGCTGCATTCAAAGCTTCTGCAATACCATTTGCAACGAATCCGCTTAAAGTCACTGTGTCGCCATCTTTGATCAGATCAGCGGCCTGTCTCGCTGTTAAGACTTTAACTTTACCCATCTCGAATCCCTCCATCAAGTTTGTTAATTGTTGTCGATTTTATACATTTTTTTCTTTCTTTCGATGGGTCTATTGTAAATTTTTATCAGCTTTGAAGCAATAAAATCAATTTGTGTGTGCTTTACTCAAGTTTTGCAAATTGAATTCTAGTTGATTCAATTTTTACTTGACAATTTCATAACATGTTGGCATACTAAACTATATACAACGATTGTATGCAAGCAATGTGCTATTGAATTTGATAGATAACAAAGGGGTATTATTATGAATGCATATGGAACTGTATTAAAGCAGCTGATCCAGCTGACTGGTTCGAAACTGTCCACAATTTCAGATGTGATTGGTTATGACGTATCTTACATAAGCAAATGGTGCAACAAATCCATGCTGCCCGCTGCCAAGATGGCCCCGGAGATCAACAGAAGCATGGCTTCACTTTTTGCTCAGGAGATTTTGAGCCAGGAAATTCTGGGAGATTTTGAAAAGACTTTTTCAACAGAAGTCTGTCCGGACAATCTCGAGAACACCATCTATACTTTATTAAAGGAGAACTACAGCAGCTCCAGCAGTGAAGCTTCCACGGAATTGAAGCAGCAGACCACCTATAAACCGCGCATTCTGACGCTGGCCAATGATATTTACAATTTCTTTGATCATGAACTGCCGCAGATGCTTCTGAATTATGATGATACTCTGGATGTCTTATGCACACTGGATGTCTGTCGCTTTGCCATGGACAGACCTTCCAATGCCTACTCCCATCTGACAGCCAAGCACCCGGTCAATGTGAAAATCGGTATTGACACAGATCTTCTCTATGCCGACAACAATGACGGACTCAAAGCCCTTTACTATTTTATCAATGCAAACCGTGCCATTTCCTTTGATTTTTATGACAACACCCTCATGCACACATTGAATACCATTGTAGTGAAGGACCGCGTAGCCATTATCTGTGCCCTTGACCAATACAATCGTGTCACTGTAGCCAGTGTGATCTTCGATCCTGAGAAAGTGAATCAGATCTATGTCCGCACGTTGCCCGCTTTCCGTACATCAGATCTTCTGGCCCATGCAACAGAACAGCTTGAATTCTACCAGCACGGTTATCGTACAGACTTTTATACCAAGGACAACTTCCAGTTTCTCCTGACGCTTGGCTTTGAATATCTGCTGCCTCAGGAATGCTGGGATAAGATCATCAACGTTGCCAAAGAAGATTATCATGATGAATTTATGGCCCTTATTGTGGCTCAGCTTCAAATCACATGGGAAGAGATTTTTGAGAAGAATACATTGGATTTCTATGTACTGAAATCCTCTTTAATGAAGTATATTGATGATGGTGAGATTATTTTCGCAGATGTGATTTATCATATGACACCGGAAGAGCGCAAGCTGCACATCGAGAATGTACTGGCTCTTTCCAAAAAGAATCGGAATATCCAATTCTATGTTGTCGATGACGAACAATTAGTCAACAAACAACAGATGATACAATTCTCCATTTTCAACAATCGTAAAAAGCTGTTCCTGAAGAATCCGGGGCGCTATCATACAGACGTCGGTCCTTACTTTTATTCTGTCCTCTCTGACCAGCTGATCCAGAGAATCAGCAGTTACCTGGACGATCTGAAAAATGCCGATTACTGCAGCCACTACGATGCAGAAAGCCTGCAGACATTTTACGATAAATACAGCTCCCTTGTCCATCGAATGATCGATTTGAGTGCTTTCAAAAAGTAAGACGAGTACGATCCCATAGTTTAATAAAAGGATTCAAAATAAGTCTATTCTTCACAGGCCGCTCTCACTGCCAGCGAAGAATAGACTCATTTTAAATCCTTCCCTTAATATTTGACCGTACTCTGTTTATTTTAAAAGCGCCTTTAGAGTTAAAGGCATTTCAATGTTTTTTGAGCAGCACGCCATTGAACTTTTCAAAAGCACTCTGGCCAGTAATCGAATATGGCACTCTCATGGGCAAAGCTTTACTCTACAACACTTATTTCATAAAAGCCTTCAGTTTTTCCTGATGTGCATAAAAATCCCTGATGCCCATCTCATAAATAGCCTCTTCCTCCTTGGCATCCATGCTGTAAGTGCCGCCGCCAAGTACGTGTTCCGGTGCAAAAACAAATACTTTACCTGACTTTTCCAACGCAAACATTTTATCCTGGCAGGCTTTGTACATGATATGCCTGTGATCCAGTGCTTCGATGATCTTCGGATACTTTCTGCATAATCTCTTGTAAATAAACCGATCTCTCTCCGGCTCCTTCACAAAATCATGGGGCTTGGTCAAAATGACAACCAGCTTGTCACAGCCGTCATCCATGGCTTTCTGAACAGGAATAGAATCCGATACACCGCCATCTATCTAAAAGCCGTCTTTGATACAAGCCCATTTGCGGAAATGGGCAGAAAACGGCTTGAAATAAGGGCTTTTATGCTGTTTTCAACGCTGCTGCGGAAGCATTTTTCGGTATTGCCGATGCGGTGGATTATTCGACAATGGCGGTTTGAACCCGTCCGCAGTTAAAATAAAAAGGTATATGAATAATAAAAAGGTTGAGTAATACATCGCCACATATAAGCCGCATAGAACCTTGTCATACGAAGGGCGAAGGGGGAACGGAAATGCTCCTGTCTGCCTCGCCAAAAAGAGAAATATAAAACGGGGGCGAAGCAATGAACCGTCCAAGCTGCTTGAAAGCAAATCGACCGTTGCTTTTTCTTCCTGCCGCGAAAACAGCCGAGAGTGACCACCAAATGCAGGATATGTACAGGCTGAACAAAACTGCATGAATTGACTTCACTCAAATATGACACAGCCCTGATCATGGAGAAAAATCTGCAAATATATCCTCTGTTTCGGATACTGCCGGACGAATATGCAACACCGTCTCCCGATTATTGATCGCAGATGAATTTGACGACCCCGAAAAAACTTCGTGCAAAGTCGTCCGTGTGGGCTTGCTTTTATTCGGATATTCGTATATGATGTAATATGTTGAGTATTATCCATGCGGAGATGCGGTATGAACGGGATCAAGGGCTATATCTCCATTCGGGAGGCGTCTTACCGTTGGGGCGTGTCAGAGCGGCGGGTCAACCAGTATTGCGCCGAGGGGCGGATCTCCGGCGCGGCCCGGTTCGGGCGTTCATGGGCGCTCCCGGAAAACGCGGAAAAGCCGTCCGACCCGCGCAGGAAAGCCACGGAAGGAGGCGGTGGATATGATCTCCGATAAAACCGCGTACCGGCGGTATCTGGACGGCGAGGAGAAGGCTGCCGACCTGCTGGTGGAACGCTACGGCGATGCGCTGACGCTTTACATAAATGGATACATAAAGGACATTCACGAGGCGGAGGATCTGATGATCGAGGCCTTTTCACAGCTTTTCGCAAAGGAGCGGCCGATTGAGGGTGAGGGCAGTTTTAAGGCATATCTCTACAAAATCGCTCGTCACCTTGCCCTTCGGCATAAGCAGAAACACCGTCTTGTGTTTCTGTGCTTGGATGAGTTGGACTTTGAGCCGCGGAGCGACTCCCTTGCAGAGACGGCTATGCTCCGCAGCGAACGAGACCGCCAGCTTTATGACGCTCTCGAAAAATTAAAGGCGGAATACCGGGAGGCTCTTTATCTGGTCTACTTTGAGGATATGAGTTACCGAAACGCGGCAACGGTCATGAACAAGAGTGAGAGCCAGATCACAAAACTGGTCTACCGTGGAAAACAAAGCCTGAAAGTAATTTTGGAGCAGGAGGGATTTACTTATGCGGACAAGTAAGGAGCGTGCCCGCCTGATCCACAGGCGGACAGCGGAAATCAAACAGGAGCGTCGAATAAAAAGACAGCGCCGACTGGATGCGGCGTGCATGGCGGCCTGCCTGTTTTTGGTGATCGGCATCGGCGCGCTTATGCCGGGATTGATGAGAAACACAGCGGACGGCGGGATTGCCCACCCTTCGGGGACGGCAAGTCTGCTCGGAAGTCATGCTGCACTGGGTTATATCATAATGGGGCTGCTGGCGTTTCTTCTTGGGGTTTGCGTGACGGTTCTTTTGTACCGTCTGCATCGGAGATATGAACGACAGAAGCAGGAGGATGCCGGAGATGGAGAGCTTTGAACTCATTGACAACTTCTTTCAGATCGTGGTGCTCCTTTGTGCCGCCGCTGCCGCAGGCATTTTTGCTCTGCGGCGCAGGAGCCGTGATCTTTTGATCCTGTCCCTCGCCTATGCCTGCTTCGCCATGGGAACAATATACTATGTGCTGTATCTGGTCATCATCGGTATCTGGCCGCAAGTATTTTATGTGGCGGAGATCTCATGGCTGGCTGCGTGGCTTTTCTACCTGTCCGCACAGATTTTGCGAACGGAGGGGATGGAGTGCCGCTTTTCGCTCCCTGCCGGAGCCACCGCGGCGGTCATTGCGGCGGTTGCTTTTCTCGACCACGATTTCGGCCCGTCTTATCTTATTTCCGCACTGTTTTCGCTCACGGCGGGTGCGATCATGTATCTCTCGGTATCTCATATACAAAACGGCAGCTTGTACCGAAAAAGAGACTTTTTTATGATCATCTGCGTTATGTTGCAGGTGTTGTTATATTTGATTTCTAATTACACGCACGACTACACACGCTTTCAGCTCTACTACGCTGTAGACCTTGCGCTGACGTTATCCATGGCGGCGCTGCTGCCCCTGACACTGCGGGAGGTGAAGCGAGCTTGACCTATATTGAAAACATTTTCCTCTGCCTTGCGCTCCCGCTGATCTTATCCCTGTTTTTCATGAAGGGGCGCGTTCGGCGCTATGCGCTGTTTTTGACCGTCGGTATGGCCGTTTGCCTGCTCAGCGCCTATGTCAACAGCTTCTTCATGGGGCAATATGGAGTGGATGGCACCGTTGCCGCTATCGAGATCACACCCGTATGTGAAGAAGTCATGAAACTGCTGCCACTGCTGTTTTTCTATCTGATTTTTGAGCCGGAGCCGAAAGAGATGCCTGCGGCAGCCATCGCCATCGCCGTTGGTTTTGCTACCTTTGAAAATGTCTGCTACCTGACGGAAAACGGCGCGGCCAATTTCAATTTTCTGCTGATCCGCGGGATCTCCGCCGGAGCACTGCATCTTCTCTGCGGCGTTCTTTCCGGCTTCGGTGTTTCTTATGTCTTTCGCCGCCGTTGGCTGGCAGCGACCGGCGCTGTGGGCATTCTCGGCGCCTGCATCGGCTTCCACGCCATCTATAATCTGCTCATCACAGCGGACGGTGTGTGGAAAACGGCGGGATACCTCTTTCCGTCGCTGCTCCTCCTCTGCCTATACGCAGCAAAGCAGCTGCTGCCAAGAGGGAACATTTCCTTTGAATAAATACAGATTTCGTGTACAGAGCCGTCCCAAATTCGGGGCGGCTCAATTTTTTTGAATTTTTTTCGATTTTGGGTGGAAGGATTTTGGATTTCATGTCTTTTAAGAAGTAGAGGGTCGTTGATTGACCCTGGAAACAAAAAGCGAAAGGAGGCATTGACAATGACCGGCAGAACGGAGCGCCGGGTTCGGGAGATCCGGCGACGGACGAGGCAATACAGGAAGCGGCACGAAAGGCGCGTGCTTTCCACCTTAAGCGTGTGCAGTCTGCTTCTCTTTGCCGAGATCGGTATTCTTTTGCGGAAGGTACAGTCAGGCGGCGTCCCCACCGTGGCGGACAGTTATGGCTCTGTGCTGCTGCGAGGAGGCGCAAGCGCATACATTGTGGTCGGCATCGCCGCCTTTGCGGTAGGGGTGACAGTGACCATGATCTGCATCCGATGCAAAAAGAAAAAAACGATCCGCATGGAGGATGCGGAAGATAAGGAGGAATCAACATGAAGAAACGACTGCTCAGCATCCTGCTCATGTGCTGTATGGTGCTGACACTGCTGCCGATGACAGCGTATGCAATGACCCTTACAGTCCGTCCGGTTGAGATATCAAGCAGAGAATACGCAACCGTTGATGATCTGGAAACCAACTCTGGCGCAGTGATCACCCTTGGCAAAAACAGCCGTGGGCGAAACGGTAACCAAAAGTGGTATGTCTTTGGGAAAGATAATGGAGTGAACGGAAGAAATACGGTGTTGTTTGCCGCAACCAGCTTAACAGATCCTTCCGGATACGAACAAAGAGAGGTATTCCAGCGAGTCCTGGGAGCAACTAGAATCGATTATGATTCATCATGGGGAAGCAGCTATACAGATGGCGCTGCCGCGCCGACAGAGGTTGATATCTCGTATTATGCGGCAAGCTATTCGCGTTGGCGCCTGAGAAACACCATTGCTCATGATAATAAACTGTTCAACCGTGTTGAGAAAGCCCTTTTAAACGAAACGCCCTACAAAAATACAGACCTCGGAAACAACAACCGCGTCTATACGCTCAAAGATAAGCTGTATCTCCCTGCCATCAAGGCATCGGAGGAAGATACGATTTATATTGGCTCTAACGATCAGATTCGGCTAAAGAGCATTCGGGTACAGAGCACTCAGGCCGATTATTGCAACGCGGCCTGGTCGCGCACTGCCTTTGACCACCAAAACGTGTCCGCCTATAGCGTTAGCATTGACAGCAGCATCTATACCGGAAAAAAGCTGGTTCACAACTTCTATACGGACCAATTTGGGACAGACCACGTGGTCTGGGGAGATACGGCGGCTATGCTGCCGGCGACAAATCTGGATCTGGATAAAGTCCTCTTTGCCTCCATGGTTCCGATTCAGGAAGAACTCAGCAGCGGCAGCGGCGCGGGTGAAGTTCGGACCGGTTCCGTTGATGAAACAAGCATAAATTACCCCATGACGCTTCGTCTGGACGCAGAGCAGCATGGTAAAAATTTAGGTGAGCTATATGTCAACCGGGAGAAGGGCGAGATCTATGCCAAAAGCAGTTTGGGAGGCCCTCGTCAGCCCAGAGTCTGGCTGGTCGTGCAGACTTCCTATATGGATGTCAACAACGAGCACACTTTCTCCCGCTACTGGTGCAAGGACATCGGCAATGATTCTGAGCTTACGGATGAATATGGGTTCGTCCATGTCAAATTGGACGATATCGTATTTGGCAATAACATAACAAAGCTGTCATCTCTGGATAATTGCAAGATCTGGCTGGAAGCATCCTTTGATAATGCGGCAAATTCGGCGTCTTCTGCCGTCTATACCTACGCCGTAGAGCCCAAGCCTCTGCCGGAGGTAACGGTCACCACCATCACCAAATTCTTTGATCCTGAGTCGGGCGAGGAGCTTACCAGCGCCAGCTCCACTGAGACCAGTACGATCCATGCGGGTGACACCTTTACTTACAGCTATAAAAATAAACCGTACATCTCACCTGACAAGATCGTCAACAATAAAAACAAAGAGGTTCAGCAGGAAACGAGCGATTATTACCTCAAACGCTTTCGTATCGATAACGTCTGGGAGGATCTGACGGTCGAGTTGACCATCAATCATTATTGCGCCGCCTACAGCTGGGATACCGTCGAGGAAACCCCCGCCACCTGCACCGAAACCGGCCTGACCAAGGGCGTGACCTGCACAATCTGCGGTAGGGTCATTGAGGAACGGAAAGAAATTCCGGCTCTGGGCCATGATCTGAAAGTAGTCAACACCGCTACCTGCGACACGTCGGGTCATATCATCAGTACCTGCCAGCGGGAGGGCTGCACCTACAAAACCGTGGTATCCACCCCCGCCCTGGGCCACGACTGGGGCGAACCGGAGACCGTTTCGGCGACCTGCACTGAAGGCGGTCTGGTGAAAAAAACCTGTAAGCGAGACCCCTCCCATGTAGAAACCGTGACCAGCGGCCCGCTGGGCCATGACTGGGAGGAGGACTTCACCGTCGATGTCCAGCCCACCTGCGAGACCGACGGCAGCAAGTCCCGCCACTGCACCCGCTGCGACGAAAAGACCGATGTCACGGAGATTCCCGCGCCGGGCCACGACAGCAGCTGGACCTGCTCCATCGATGTGACCGTCGAGGCTCCGAAATGCGGCACTGTCGTCGAAAAAAGAAAGACCTACAGCCCCGAGCCGCCCCCGGTGGTCACAACGCCGGAGGATGCCCCCTACTGGCTGCTGCGCAGCCAGCACCCGGAGTCTACTGATGCCTGCTGGTGCACGGTTGACGGAAAGACCTTCACGGGGACCATCATCGGCGGCCAGACCTACTGCGCCGAATTCTACCTGGAGCCCAAGGCGGGCAGCCCCTTCTTTGTCCCCGACGAGGAGGATATCCGGGATCACCTAACCATTCACGGCGGTGCGTTGGGGTCGCTGAAACGTTACACCAAGAATATCGAGTTTAACGTCCTCGTGACCGCGGTGCATGACTATGACGAAAACGGCATCTGCCGCGGCTGCGGTGTGGCAGACCACGAGCACAGCTTCGAGGAGGTCTGGTCCACGGACGAGAGCAGTCACTGGCACGCCTGCGCGCAGGACGGCTGCACGGCTACGGAGGACCTCGAGGCCCACAGCTTCGGCGAAGACAACGCCACCTGTGAGACCTGCGGCTACGTCCGTACCATCACCTGCCAGCATGACTTCGGAACCTATCTCTGCGACGATGAACAGCACTGGAAGGAATGCAGAAAGCCCGGCTGCAATGTGGTCATTTCCCGCGGCAAGCACACCCTCAGCCCCTCGTATAGAAACGGTGTTCTGGAGTATTGGTGGTGCCAGACCTGCAACAGCTACGAGACCCATGAGCATGATATCGCGGACGAGTGGAAGACCAGCGGGAGCCATCACTGGAAACAGTGCTTTGTCAGCTCAGGCTATTGCAAATTTGTTTCCGACTATGCCGAGCATGTTTACGACAGCGAGACCGGCACGGAATGCGTCACCTGCGGCTATACCCGCACCATCTGCGGCCACACCTACTCGGAAGGCTTTAACAGTTGGGATGAGACCAGCCACTGGCGCGAGTGTACCAACCCGGTCTGCACAGACCGATCCGGCTCTCAAAAGGACAAAGCGGCCCATACCTTCAACAGCTACGGCGACTGCACCGTCTGCGGCTACCGGCATACCGAGCACGCCTACGGGGAATGGCACTATGACGGTTCCGAACACTGGAAGACCTGCACCAAACCCGGCTGCCAGGCCCAGACCGGGAAGTCCGGCCACACCTACAGCGGCGACATTTGCAGCGTCTGCGGCTACGACCGTTCCATCACCCCGGCTCATACCCATTTCTATGGCGAGTGGAGCCGGGACAGCCGGGAGCATTGGCGCGAATGCACCGATCCGAACTGCCCGGAGGAGAACGGTCGGATCATCAACAGGGATGCCCACGTCTATGACGACGACGCGGACACCACCTGCAATGTCTGCAAATACGAGCGTTCCGCTGCCCCGGACCATTCCGGCGGTCATGTCTACGGCGATTGGAGCTGGGACATAAACAGCCACTGGCACGAGTGTACCGATGCAGACTGCACGGATAAGACCGGCAGCATCAAGGACAAAGCCGCCCACAGCTATGATGATGACACGGATCCATACTGCAACGACTGCGGTTATGTTCGCTCCACCAAATTCAGCCATACGCACACCTTTGACGGCTGGCGCTATAATGCCGAACGGCACTATCGCATCTGCTCCGCCGAAGACTGCCCGTATTGGGGCGAAAAAATGGACAGCGCGCCCCACGTCTATGATGACGATCAGGATGAATTCTGCAACGTCTGCGCCTATGGGCGCTTCGGTACGCAGCATGAGCATACCTACGGCGACTGGACCGCCGATGGCGAAACCGGCCATTACCGCGTCTGCGCCGCTGAAAATTGCCCATACGCCGACAAGGGCCGGGTAACGGAAGCACATAGCTATGACGACGATGCGGATATGATCTGCGACACCTGCGGCTATGACCGCACCGTGACTCCGCCTGCCGAGTACACCGTCAGATTCAATGCCAACGGTGGCGGCGGCACAATGGCAGATGTCACCGGCGTTTCCGGCAGCTACACCCTGCCCGCCTGCGGTTTTACTGAACCGGAAGGCAAGCAATTCAAGGGCTGGTCAACCAGTGCCGACGGTTCGGTTATTTCCGGCACGACCTATGAAGTAAGCTCGGATACTACCTTCTATGCAATCTGGGAGAGTAAAGAGTATTCCATCATCGTAACGGACGGCAAAGCGACAATCGGTGCAGGAAGCGAAATCAGTAAAGCGGCGCAAGGAACAACCATTACTCTGACCGCAAATGCGGCTCCTGACGGTAAGGTGTTTGATAAGTGGGTAGTAGAAAGCGGCAGCACTACTCTTGAAGATGCGAACAGTGAAACCACTACTTTCATAATGCCTGACAGTGAAGTCAGCGTGAAAGCGACCTACAAGAACGCACCTGTCACCACCTATAGCCTCACAACACAGGTAAACGGCGGTCACGGAACGATTTCCGCAAGCAAAACCGGACTGACCGAAGGCTCCACCGAAACGGTTATCTTTACCCCTGATGACGGCTATGAAATCGACATTGTTACTGTGAACGGCGTTGCAACAGACGTACTTTCCAATATCCTGAATGTTACGATGGACGCAGACAAAACCGTTATTGTAACATACAAGGCAATTCCCCATACCCACACCTACGATCAGGAAATTCAGAAGCCGGAAACCCTCAAGTCGGCTGCCGACTGCACCAACGATGAAGTATATTTCAAGAGCTGCTCCTGCGGAGAGATCAGCACAACAGAAACCTTTACTGCAGCAGGTACACAGCTCGGGCACGCATGGGCAAGCGATTGGAGCAAGGACACAGACAATCATTGGAAAGAATGCTCTCGCTGCCACGAAAAGAAGGACGAGGCGGCTCACGATTACGGCAGCGATAACATCTGCGACACCTGCGGATATAACAAGACCGTACCGCATACGCACAATCTGACCCTTGTTCCCGCAAAGGCTCCTACTTGCACGGAGAAAGGCAACACAGCATATTACACCTGCGACGGCTGTGACAAGTGGTTTGAGGATGCAACCGGTGCATCCGAAATTACCGACAAGACAAGCGTAATCCTTGCGGCAACAGGTCATAGCGCTTCCGACTGGAAGTCCGATAATACCGATCACTGGAAAGAGTGCACCGTTGTCGGCTGCGGCGTGATCATCGAGGACAGCAAGGCGGCGCATACCGCCGGTGAATGGATCATCGACACCCCGGCAACTGATACAACCGACGGCTCAAAGCATAAGGAATGCACCGTCTGCGGTTATACGATGGCAACCGAAACTATCCCGGCAACCGGCGGCGGTGAGCATACTCACAGCTACGGCAGCGAGTGGAAGAACGATGCCGACAACCACTGGCATGAGTGCTCCTGCGGCGATAAGAAAGATACAGCAGCGCATACCGCCGGCGAATGGATTATCGACACCCCGGCAACATCTACCACAAGCGGCTCAAAGCATAAGGAATGCACCGTCTGCGGTTATACGATGACAACCGAAACTATCCCGGCAACCGGCGGCGGTGAGCATACTCACAGCTACGGCAGCGAGTGGAAAAACGATGCCGACAACCACTGGCATGAGTGCTCCTGCGGCGATAAGAAAGATACAGCAGCGCATACCGCCGGCGAATGGATTATCGACACCCCGGCAACATCTACCACAAGCGGCTCAAAGCATAAGGAATGCACCGTCTGCGGTTATACGATGGCAACCGAAACTATCCCGGCAACCGGCGGCGGTGAGCATACTCACAGCTACGGCTCCGACTGGAAGAACGATGCCGACAACCACTGGCATGAGTGCTCCTGCGGCGATAAGAAAGATACAGCAGCGCATACCGCCGGCGAATGGATCATCGATACCCCGGCAACAGCTACCACAAGCGGCACAAAGCATAAGAAATGCACCGTCTGTGGTTATACGATGGCAACCGAAACTATCCCGGCAACCGGCGGCGGTGAGCATACTCACAGCTACGGCTCCGACTGGAAGAACGATGCCGACAACCACTGGCATGAGTGCTCTTGCGGAGATAAGGCCGATAAGGCGGCGCACGACTTCAAGTGGGTTGTTGACAAGGAAGCGACCGCAACGCAAAAGGGCTCCAAGCATGAGGAGTGCAAGGTTTGCGGCTACAAGAAGGCGGCAGTTGAGATTCCGGCTACCGGAACACCGACTGAGCCGGGCAAGCCGACTGGTCCGGATTCTCCGCAGACCGGTGACAACAGCAATATGATCCTCTGGATCGCACTGCTGTTTATCAGCGGCGGCGCAGTGATCGGCATCACCGCTTACAGCAAAAAGAAGAAAGAAAACGCTGAATAAATCAGCTGCGAACCTTTGAGCAAAGGGCGGTGACGGACATTGCCGTCATCGCCCTTTCGCTTGGACTGGAGAAGAACCACATGATGCAGGATTATCAATCGAACCGCCCCATCAGGCAGCAACCGCCGGGACGATTCCCGAACGAGTCAGATCGAACGGTAGAGAGAATCAGAAAAAGGAAGAAAAAACAGACGCAGCGCCGTATGGTGCTTTGCGGTGCGATCGCCGCACTGGCGGTAATCATCGTTGGCATTATACTGCTGGCAAAAGGCTGCTCCGGCGGCACGGACGCACTTGCAGGCACATGGGAGTTCGACGGAACGACCACCTATTCCTTTGACGGCAGCGGAAGCGGCGCAATGGAGCTGCCCTCCATATCCTACGATTTCACCTATACCATCGATGGCAATAAGCTCATGATCGATTACGCCAACGAGTCGGTGCGGGATTCCGAGATACATTTCTCCATTTTCAACAATCGTAAAAAGCTGTTCCTGAAGAATCCGGGACGCTATCATACAGACGTCGGTCCTTACTTTTATTCTGTCCTATCTGACCAGCTGATCCAGAGGATCAGCAGTTACCTGGACGATCTGAAAAATGCCGATTTCTGCAGCCACTACGATGCAGAAAGCCTGCAGACATTTTACGATAAATACAGCTCCCTTGTCCATCGAATGATCGATTTGAGTGCTTTCAAAAAGTAAGACGAGTACGATCCCATAGTTTAATAAAAGGATTCAAAATGAGTCTATTCTTCACAGGCCGCTCTCACTGCCAGCGAAGAATAGACTCATTTTAAATCCTTCCCTTAATATTTGATTTGACTGCACTCTGGCAGTGAATTTGAATATGGCGCTCTCATGGGTAAAGCTTTACTCTACAACACTTACTTCATAAAAGCCTTCAGTTTTTCCTGCTGTGCATAAAAATCCTTGATGCCCATCTCATAAATAGCCTCTTCCTCCTTGGCATCCATGCTGTAAGTGCCGCCGCCAAGTACATGTTCCGGTGCAAAAACAAATGCTTTACCTGACTTTTCCAACGCAAACATTTTATCCTGGCAGGCTTTGTACATGATATGTCTGTGATCCAGTGCTTCGATGATCTTCGGATATTTTCTGCATAATCTCTTGTAAATAAACCGGTCTTTCTCCGGCTCCTTCACAAAGTCATGGGGCTTGGTCAAAATGACAACCAGCTTGTCACAGCCGTCATCCATGGCTTTCTGAACAGGAATAGAATCCGACACACCGCCATCGTAGTAAAATCTTCCATCGATCTCAACAGGCCTGCAGGCTGCAGGAATCGCACAGGATGCCATCACATGACGATAATCATCCTTATGCATATCTTTCTTACTGAAATAAGTTGGCTTGCCTGTCTGAGCATCCGTTGCCACCAGCCAGTATTCCATCGGACTTTTCATAAAGGCATCAAAATCCAGCGGATCTGCGCCACCGGAATTGGTCAGTGTTCCATATATATACTGGAGCCCGAAAAGATTACCCGTCTTCAAAAAAGAAGAAAGACCAAAGTAGCCCTTCTCATTAATATGCTCTGTGTAAAAGCGGATATTTCTGCCCCGCTGTCCGGCTACAAAAGAAACCCCATTGGCCGAACCGGCTGAAACACCGATACAATAATCAAAAGTGACGCCATTATCCATCATGGCATCCAGAATTCCGGCGGTATAGGCACATTTCATGCCGCCGCCTTCCAATACCAAGCCAATCTTACTCATTGTCATCAATCTCCATTATTTATTCTATATCACTTATTGTTTTTCCTATTCAACCTGTTTGTTCTGCGATATATTCTAACATAAAATAAAAATCAGATGTCATGACAATTTCTTGATTTTGTCGCTTTCACGACATTTTTGTATACAATTTTTTCAGCTCGTTTTCATATCCGATCAATTTCCAATGATATATCATCTATTCTTCCCATCTGTTAAATGTCAAAACAGCATTGTACAGATAAAAAAGTTGTTCCTATATTTATTTCTATAGAAACAACTTTTTAGGGAGTTATTATGCACTTTTCTTTAGTATATGTATATTTTTCTTTTTAAATCAGACCCGCTTTTTTCATTTCAGAATGCATCTTATCAAAAGCTTTTCCCGGTCCTGTGAGCTTATTCGGCAAATAAGGTGCCCCGACTTTTCTGCCTCTCATCTGTGCCATATCTTTTGCTGCCACTGGGAAGCTTGCAGCATCCATGGCCAGACGGACCGGATTCAGTTTATACTGAGCCTCAAGAGCCCCTTTGATATCTCCGGCTGTATATTTATGATAGATATCCATAATCAGTTCCGGCATAAAGTTGCCTGCTGTACACACACCGCCCACAGCACCGATGCAGAGGCTGGCATAAAGCAGAGTATCTTTGCCGCCAAATACTTTGAAGTCCACATCACGATTTCTGCGAATGAATTCTTCTGTCTGTGTGATATCGCCGGATGTATCTTTCATGCCAACGATATTCGGCACTTCATGAGCCAGTTTTTCAACTAAATCTGCACTCAGTGTGTATCCCACTCTGCCCGGATTATTATAGAGCAGAACCGGTGTTTCAGGAACAGCTTCTGCAATCGTCTTGAAATGTAAGAAAAGTTCCTCTGCATCCGGTTTCAAAAACATCGGCTGCAGAACGGAGATTCCGGTTGCACCGTTAGCTACTGCCATTTTTGCCAGACGAACGCACTTCTTTGTATTGATGGCACCAATGCCAAAGTAGACAGGGACACGGCCGGCAGCCTGGTCTACCATAATCCTGAAGCCGCGTTCCATCTCATCTTCTTCAATCTGGTAGAATTCACCATTGGAACCATAAGCCAGAATTCCGTCAAGACCACCCTCGATCACGTAATCCACCTGGTCTCTCATACCGGCTTCGTCAATTTTCTCATCTTCATTGATCACTGTAATAATCGGTACAATAACACCTTTAATAAATTCTGTATTCATTATTTCCCTTTCACAATTGAAACGCCTGTCATTCTCTCATAGTAACGAACGATATCATCATGATCACAGCTGCCTTCGCCGTGATTCTTCAATTCCTGCATCACTTCCATCATCTGTGCTGTCATTGGTACAGGCATATTGATGGCATGAGAAGCATTTAAAGCATTATTTAAATCTTTGATATGCAGGTCGATACGGAATCCTGGATTATAATTACCTGCTAACATCATCGGCACTTTTGCATCCATAACTGTGGAACCTGCAAGACCACCGCGGATGGCCTGATAGACCAGTTCAGGGTCAGAACCCATTTTCTTTGCAAATGTCATTGCTTCTGCACATGCACCAATGTTAATGGCAACTACCATCTGGTTGGCAAGTTTTGCAACATTACCCGAACCGATTTCACCCACATAAACAACAGATGCACCCATCGCCTTTAATACATCATAATATTTATCCCAAATTTCTTTATTGCCGCCGCACATGATGGAAAGTGTGCCATCAATAGCCTTTGGTTCGCCGCCTGAAACAGGGCAGTCCAGCATTTCAATACCTTTCTTTTCTTTCAGTTCTGCTGCAATTTTCTTGGATTCTACAGGATCGATAGAAGACATATCGATAATAACTGTATCACTTGTTGCCCCTTCGATGACACCACCTTCGCCAAGAACAGCTGCTCTTACATGTGGAGAATTAGGAACCATTGTGATAACAACTTCTACATTCTTAGCCACATCTGCATTGCTTTCCCCAGCATGTGCACCTGCTGCAACAAGTTCAGCCACTGCATCTTTGTTTAAGTCGTTAACATAAACATCATGACCTGCCTTTAAAAGATTCTTTGCCATCGGTTTACCCATAATTCCAAGTCCAATAAATCCTACTTTCATTTGAAAATCCTCCTAAAATTAAATTTGATATGATGATAATTTTGATATGTTTATAATAAATTTTACTGTTACCTAAAAATTATATTTACTTAACCGCATATTTTTCAACCACATCCCAGTCAAGCTCCACGCCCAGGCCAGGCTTGTCTGTGACATAATAATTCATATGTGCATCCGCTTCGATTGGCTCTTTCAAAAGTTCTGTTCTCAACGGATTCTCATTTTCTTCCGCCTCAATAAACGGAATATTAACCTGTGAAGCCGCCAGCTGGATATTGGCTGCTGTCATCACGGCCGAGAAAAATGAGTGCGGTGTATATAATTTATCAAAAGCATGGGCCAATGTTGCGATGTTCTTACATGCTGTAAAACCGCCTGCCCAGCCAAGTGAGGCCTGAACAACATCCATAGCTTCCTCTGCAATCAACTCACCAAATCTCGACAAGCCCTGCTCTGATTCAATACCCGCCACACGGATACTGCCCATCTCCTTTGTCAGACGCTTATATCCGGCGATATCATCGGAACGAATCGGTTCTTCCACCATAAAAATATTATTTTCTTTAAAGAAATCCTTCGCTTCCAGGACATCATTCATATCCCAGGTACAATTCATGTCCACCATCAGAATTTTGTCCGGCCCGATGGTCCGTCTTACAAGGGCGATTCGCGCCCTGTCTTCCTCTGGTGTCAGATAAAAATCACCGTTATTCATAAACTGCAGGCGCATTTTGTGGTTATTGGCTGTACGTCCGATTTTCATTTTGAAAGCCGTAAAACCTCTCTGGAGATAGCCTTCGATTTCACGCTGCAGGTCTTCCAGAGTTTTTCCCGGTGCATAGAAACCTGCGCTGGCATAACCCTGTACCTTATCTGTCACCTGCCCCAGCAGCTTGCATACCGGCAATCCTGCCACCTTGCCAAGCAGATCCCAAAGTGCAACATCAATGCCGCTGATGGCGCCCATCACCATACCTTTGCGACCGTTGGACCAGTTATTCCACATCATTTTTTGATGCAGATACTCGATTTTTGTCGGATCCTCTCCAAGAATCAATGGTTTTAACTGCTTTTCCACAATACTTTTCATAGCCTCCATGGAACCACCGAAGGTGGCGGCTTCCCCGATTCCACAAAGTTCGGTATCCGTTTCAATGAGAATCAGAAAAGCCCCCCTGGCACCACAGCTGCCGCATCCATCTGCAATCCATTGCTTATATGGATAATGCAGGATTATTGTTTTAATATCTGTAATTTTCATAATACTCCCATTTCTGCGCTCTCACGCCTAAATTCAAGACTAATAATTTTACTGACCAAATAAGTGAACAAACAACAGTGACAACTGAGGTACATATGTAACAACCAGCACGCCGGCAATCAGAGCCAGGAAGAATTTAATCAGATACGGCATCATGCCCTCAATCTTAACTTTAGCTGTATCACAGACAACATAAAGGTTGACGCCAACTGGAGGGGTCATCATACCGATTGCCAGGTTGGCCATCATAATGACACCAAAGTGAACCAGGTCGATGCCCAATGTCTGAGCCACCGGGGCCAAAAGCGGTGCCAGAATAACCATGGCTGCACCTGCTTCGCAGAACATACCGATAATCAGCAGCAATACATTGACCAACAGAAGGAAAACATATTTGCTTGCAGATATACTTAAGAAGCCTGCGGCTACTGCCTGAGGAATCTGCTGTTTTGTCAGAATCCATCCAAAAATAGTGGATGCAGACATAATCAGAAGTACTGTTGCCATTGTCATGGCTGAATCTGTCAAAATCTTCGGAATATCGGAGAATTTGATTTCTTTATAAACAAACAATCCGACGAACAAACCGTAGAAGACTGCTACAACCGCCGCTTCTGTCGGTGTGAATAAACCACTGTAAATACCGCCCAGAATAATGACTGGCATCAGAATTGCAAGGATTGCATCCTTGAACGCCTGCCATCTTTCTTTACCTGAAGCCTTTTCACTAGCTTCAAAACCCTGTTTTTTGCACATGAAATGCGCTACCACACAGAGCACCAGACAGATGAAGATACCCGGAAGAAAACCAGCCATAAACAAGTCACTGATGGAAGTACCTGTTGCCACACCATACTGGATTAAACCGATACTCGGAGGAATGATAACCCCCAGCTCTGCGGAGGAAGCAACTGTCGCTGCCGCAAAATTCTTGTCATACTTATGATTCAGCATTTCAGGAATAATAATGGTACCTACAGCCGCTGCTGTGGCTGCACTTGAACCTGAAATAGCTGCAAAAAATGCACATGTAATGATGGCTACCATAGCCAGACCACCGGAAATATGTCCGAATAAACTGTTGCAGAGATTCACCAGACGTTTTGAAATACCGCCGGCACTCATCAGATTACCTGCTAACACAAAGAATGGTATTGCCAGCAATGTGAAGCTTCCGCAGCCTGAAAACATACGCTGGATAACAATGGCACTATGAATATCACCAGATGCCAGAATAGCCAGGATAGAAGAACCGCAAAGCACAAAAGCAATCGGCACACCAATGATGAGTAATACAATCAAACTTATAAATAATATGGCTGTCATGCTTCTTCATCCCCCTTGATCAAATAAATCGTTGTAATAATCTGATTGATCAGCATAAAAACTGACCCCACCGGAATAGCAGCATACATCAGACCCATGGATTGCTTCAAAACCGGCGTAATCTGAAAACAGACTCTTCGAACTGCCCAGAAACCAACACCAATAAGAAATACCAGCATCGCACAGATAATGATACTTAAAACAATCTTCAATGCTTTCTGTCCGCGTTTTGTCAGAGCAGACTGCAGAAATTCAAGACCAACAAGGGAACCTTTGCGAACGCACAGAGCTGCGCCCATAAATGTACTCCAGATCAGAAGATATTTTGAAAGTTCCTCGCTCCATGGAATAGATAAATGTACAATTCTGAAAACTACCTGTGCAAATACAACTACTGACATGACGCTCAGCATGATCATAACAATCCAGCGTAAAATCGTATTGACCACATGGTCTATCGTATGAACCGCTTTCATTACTTCTCCTCCTTTGCCGCTTCAATCTTTTTAAACAGATCACCATATTTGTCTGCATATTTATCATAAACAGGTGCGACGGCTTCTTTAAAAGCTTCTTTATCAACCTCGTTGACTTCCATTCCCGAATCTTTGATAGCCTGCAGTGTCTTATCCAGTTCATCCCCCGCAACTTCGCGTTCATAGTCAACCATGTCATAAAGCTCTTCTTTTACAATTGCTGCATCTTCATCACTTAATTTATCCCACATCAGGTCACTGACCATCAGCGGACATACCGGATAGAAATGCTCTGTCAAAGAGAGATACTTCTGAACTTCATAAAATCTTGAATTATAAATAGTGAACAATGGATTTTCCTGTCCATCCACCGCACCGGTCTGCAGTGCAGTAAATAACTCACCAAAGCTCATGGAAACTGCATCAATACCCAGCTCACCCAGTGAATCCACACAAACAGAGCTTTCCAGTGTTCTCATTCGAATACCTTTTGCATCTTCCGGTGTCTTAATAGGATGCTTTGAATTGGTCATGCTTCGAAAACCAAGATCAAATGTGCCATAGATTTCAATTCCCTGTTCCTTCATCCCGTCAAAGATTTCTTTGCCGGTCTCGCTGTCCAATACCTGAAAGGCCTGTTCTCTTGTATCAAACAGATATGGGAAATTAAATACATCCATATCTGAATCAAAGCCGCTCAGTGTTGCCGCAACAGCCACTGTGATATCAATAGTGCCCAGCTGAAGTCCCTCTGTCATCTCTCGTTCATCACCGAGATTACCGTTTGGCTGAATATCAACAATAACTCTTCCATTTGTCTTATTTTCCACCTGCTCCTTAAAATAAAGTGCCGCTTTATGATAAGGATGTCCCTCGGCCTGTCCGTGTCCGAATGTCAGATGAACGGTTCCGTTGGCACTGTTCTTTTTCTCCCCGATACTTCCGCAGCCTGAAAGAACAAAAACCGCTATCATCAGTACAGCGATGATTTTTTTCCATTTGCTCTGCATATCTACTTCCTCCCATTTGAAAAATCAATTCTTTAATGCTGAATTACAAAATTTTTTAATAAACAACTTCCCGACATGTCATATATTTGTTATACTTAGATAGTATCAGAACTTCGTTAAAAAGAAAACGCATTCATCTTGTATACAAGATGAATGCGTAATATCAGATAAGTGGTGCTTTTATGGGAGATTGTATAGATGATGAAGAAAACAGAAACTAATCTAAAGCAGATTGCCTATGAAACAATTAAAAGAAAGATTATCCATTGTGATTATATGCCGAATGATATTTTGAGCGAGATGATGCTGATGGAAGAAATCGATGCAAGCCGGACACCAATTCGTGAAGCATTAAACATGCTGTCACAGGAAGGCCTTGTCCGCATCATTCCCAAGAAAGGCATCATGGTACTTCCCCTTACAATGAAAGAAGTAGCCATGACTTTTGAAGCCCGCATGCTGATGGAACCTTATATTATCGAGCACTACAGCCAGTATATAGACCATGTGAAGCTTCAGGAACTCCGCAAACAGACAGAGGAGATTCTACAAACGGACATTGCAGACAACGAACATGCTGAAAGATGCTGTGATCTGGATGACGAATTGCACAGAACCATTGCCGATGCCTGTAAGAACAAATACCTCAGCATGAATCTCTCATCCATTTATGACCAGAACATGCGCATCCGTATTTTAGGTGAGCGCAACATCTGGGAGCGCCATAAAATTGCTGCCAACGAACACCTTGAACTCATTAATTATATCGAATCCGGTGATCTCGCCAGTGCAGTTGCCGCCATGCGTGTTCACCTCATTCATTCAAAAGAAGCAGCTTTCGAATCACTGATGCAGTAATCCGAAAGCTACTTCTTTTCATTATAAATAAACGAAACTCTTGAAAGGATATGATATGAGAAAAAGAGAATCTTTTAACAGCCGATGGGGCTTTATACTGGCCTGCATCGGTTCTGCAGTCGGCATGGGCAATATCTGGATGTTTCCAACCCGCGTCTCCCTCTACGGAGGCGGGGCTTTCCTTATCCCTTATTTTATCTTTGTCATCCTGATCGGCTTTACGGGTGTTATCAGTGAAATGAGTTTTGGCCGTGCCACCCGCTCCGGCCCTATCGACGCCTTCGGAATTGCCTGTGAATCCAGAGGACATCGCAAGGCAGGAGAAGCCTTAGGATGGATTCCGGTTCTTGGCGCACTGGCCATGGCTATTGGCTACACCGTTGTCATGGGCTGGATTTTGAAGTATACCATCGGGACTTTTACCGGTGCTGTTCTGGCCCCTGCCGATATTGATGGCTTCGCCGGTGCTTTCGGCTCAATGGCCTCTTCCTTCGGCAATAATTTCTGGCAGACTGCCGCTTTAGTGATCTGCATGATCATTCTGATGTTCGGTGTCGGCAGCGGCATTGAGAAAGCCAACAAGATCATGATGCCTGTTTTCTTTGTCCTGTTCATCATTCTCGGCATTTATGTTGCTTTCCAACCCGGTGCCGTCGATGGATACCATTATATTTTCAGAGTCGATCCAAAGGCACTGTCCGATCCAGTCACATGGATTTTTGCTCTTGGCCAGGCATTCTTCTCTCTGTCTGTAGCAGGAAATGGTACTCTGATCTACGGTTCCTATCTTCCGGATACGGAAGACGTCCCAGCTTCCGCAGCCAGAGTTGCTTTTTTTGATACCATCGCCGCTATGCTGGCTGCCATGGTCATTATCCCTGCCATGGCCACCACAGGTGCACAGCTCGATCAGGGCGGTCCCGGATTATTATTCATCTACCTGCCTCATCTGATCAAAGCCATGCCCGGCGGAAGAATAATTGCTATTATCTTCTTTGCGGCTGTCTTTTTGGCCGGTATGTCCTCTCTGATGAACCTTTATGAGGCTCCTATCGCCACCGTTCAGGAGAAAACCGGCCTCGGAAGAAAAGCATCCTGTCTCGTTATCGCAGCCATCGGCATCGTCGTTTCCATGCTGATCCAGGGCATTGTCTCCGACTGGATGGATGTACTGTCCATTTACATCTGCCCTCTTGGTGCAGGTCTGGCAGGCATTATGTTCTTCTGGGTCCTCGGCAAAAAATATGTAGAAAAGCAGGTCAACACCGGCCGTGAAAAGCCTTTTACCGGGCTGTTCTTCCCAATTTGCAAATACATTTACATTCCGATTTGTTTTCTGGTTTTGATTCTCGGTATCGCACTGGGTGGTATCGGCTAAAAAGGAGCCTGTACAGCATTTTCTTTGATATGCTGCACAGGCTCCTCTTATCTCACCTTGTTCTTAATTCCGGCTACTAACGCCTTCAGAACCGACTTAGTTCTCCGAAGCTTCCTGTTCATTTTCTTTCTTCACTTTTTCATTCTGAATATAATACTCCATAAACTTCAGAACATATTTTGGCGCATTTCTCGTTCCGCGCTCCCACTCAGTGACTGTCCTGTAAGGAATCTCAAATGCCTCACAAAACTGTCTTCTGTTCATCCCTGTTATTTCTCTTAATTCTTTAATCTTCTGTTGGCACTCTGTCATAATCTCATTTTCCTCCTCAAATCACGCACATCCACAGACATATATAGCCTTGTATGTCTCCGATTCGCTCTTTAAAATATTACATCTTACGTCTATTATATCGCACTTTTGTATACTACACAATGTGTTTTAAATATTTTACACTCTTTATGTACTTTTCATAATTGCAGCCTATCATACAACTAACTTAATTTCAAATGATTTCCCTGTTGAATTGTTGCGTAAATAATGTTATAATTTAATTTATCGATTTAAAGCGCAACGCTTTAAACTGGCAGTTATATTTATATTTTTAAGAAGGAAAGTCAATCGTAATCTTCACATCACGATTCAGAAGTTACGTACAAGGAGGAAATGAATGAAAAAGGGAATTAGAAAAATGTTATCTGCCATTGTCTGTGCAGCTTTGGCTATGGGTTGCCTGGCAGGCTGCGGCTCCAACACCAACTCATCCGCAGCAAATACAACAACTGAATCAGCTGCAGAAAACACTTCAACAGCCGCAGCCGAAACTGCTTCCGACAGTACCGCAGCCGACGACAAAGTCTATCAGATTGCTATCTGCCAGCTCGTCCAGCACGATGCACTGGACAGAGCTACACAGGGATTCGAAGATGCATTGGTAAAGCTGCTCGGAGAAAATCATGTTGCATTCAATGTTCAGAACGCCCAGGGTGACTCCCAGACATGTGCAACCATTGCCAACCAGTTTGTCAACGGCGGTGTTGATTTGATCATGGCCAATGCAACAGCTGCCCTTCAGGCCTGCTCGAATGCCACATCAACAATTCCTGTTGTCGGCACATCTGTCACAAGTTTCGCCGCTGCACTGGATATTGAGCTGGATGCGAATGGCTGCACAGGCATCAATGTCACCGGTACCAACGATCTTGCACCGCTTGATCAGCAGGCACAGATCATTGCTGACCTTTTCCCGGATGTAAAACAGGTCGGTATCCTCTATTGTTCAGCCGAAGTCAACTCCGTTTACCAGGCAGAACATATCGCCGCTTATCTGGATGATCTGAATATTAAGCACAAGGATTTCAGTTTTTCAGATTCCAATGACCTGCAGGCCGTGACCAACAATTGTGTTTCTGAATGCGATGTGATCTACGTACCAACGGATAATGTTGTATCCAGCAACCAGTCCATTATCGACGCTGTTGCCCGTCCTGCAGGCGTACCGATCATCTGTGGTGAAGAAAGCCAGTGTACAGGCTGCGGCCTTGCCTCTCTCTCCATCGATTTCTATGATATCGGCTACCGTGCCGGTGAACAGGCCTATGACATCCTTGTAAACGGCAAGAATCCGGCCGAAATGCCTGTTGAAGACCCTCAGAGTCTGACACGCATTTACAATCCGCAGATTGCTTCTGATCTGGGCATCACCCTCGGCGATGATTATCAGGCCATTGAACAGTAGCCCAATGCCGGATTTTATGCTTTGAACGAATGCACGAAAAAGGCCTGTATGTGATAGGACATACAGACCTTTCTCTTTTTATCAAATAGGCGAGCTAACTTAATTATCTGAATAATGCGCCACCGACAATCAGTTACTGGATTTCATTTGTTCCTTCATAAATCTGAGTGATCTTGGCATCACGGAACATTCTTTCAACATGATATTCACATATGAAATCACGCATTATTTTCAAAACGTAAAAACTGATTATATTCTGCTGCCGTCTACGCCACTTTTTCGGGAAGCAGCTGCCGAAATGGCCGTACGTCTGTCCGCTTCACTGCTGACAGACTGCATTGCTTTAAGCGTTGACAATGGGCGTCTGCAAGGTCTCCGTCCCTCTCTCGACGGCAAAAGTTTTTCACATTATGCTTTTTCTGACGATCAACCGACAGTCATCGTTGTCAAAGGCACCGGCATCACAGAACCTCGTCAGAATTTACTTCAGAGCTGTGTCAAAGTTGCTGAACTTTCTGCCTCTGCTCCCGGTAATACTGCAGAAAAATGCCCAGGGAACCATGCTGCTCCCGGTAAAATTGTTTTTGTGAGAAAAATTATTCACGAAAATGTGTCAAAAGATATCAAAGACGCTCCACTCATTTTCGCCGGTGGCAGAGGCCTGATGAATGAACAGAGCTTTGAAGCATTGCGCAGACTGGCAGATTTCTTTGACGCCTCAGTGGGTGCCTCCAGACCTGTTGTTGACTGCGGCTGGGCAGGGCCTTCAGAGCAAATCGGCCAGACCGGCAGTTTCGTTCATCCCAAAGTATATCTGGCCTTCGGCATCTCCGGAGCTATCCAGCATCTGGCCGGCATGAAAAACAGTCAATGTATCATTGCGGTAAACACCAACCTGAATTCGCCAATCTTTCAATATTGTGATTACGGCATCCGAGGAGACGCCCACTCCATTATCCGTAATCTGCTGCGGATTCTGGCGGTTTGATAACAAAGGGCTGATTAGAAATCAACGACGCTTTTTATATTTTTCAGTGATTTCTTTTGTAATCTGTTCACGTGTCTTTTCGCCGGATGCCATAGCCCTTAAATTCTCATAGCAGGCTTGTGTCAATGGCATATCTTCAATAGCCATTGTCGCAGCAACCTGTTCTATCATTTTCTCATGCTTATCTCTTGATTTATTTGACATATCTGTATTCTCCTTCCGGCTGCCTTGTTAAACATATTATAGGTCAATTTTCATAATCTGTTAAATGGTCAAAACCGCCTATTTCCTCTCCAATAAAACGACAGTTTCTACATGAACCGAGTGCCCGAACATATCAACACACTGAACCTCTTTGACCTTATAATCCCTTTCTTCCAGATACTTCAGATCTCTGGCCAGTGTGGCCGGATCACAGCTGACATAGACCACCCGCTTTGGCTGCATCTGTGTGATACATGCCAGCAGGCTCTCGTCACAGCCCTTTCTCGGCGGGTCCACCACGATGATGTCTGCATGGATATGCTCACGTTCATAAGTCTGCGGCAGCACTTCTTCTGCCTTTCCCACATAAAATTCAGCATTATGTATATCATTGATTGCAGCATTGCGCTTGGCATCATCAATAGCCTGGGGAACAATTTCAACCCCATAGACCTGTTTGGCTTTCTTGGCCATAAAAAGTGAAATGGTACCGATACCGCAGTATAAGTCCCAAATAACATCATTTGGTCCCGGATTGGCAAACTTAAGGGCCGCTCCGTAAAGTTTCTCTGTCTGCACCGGATTCACCTGATAGAAAGATAGCGGTGAAATCTGATAACGGACATCACCAATATAGTCCGTAATATAATCCTGTCCCCAGAGTGTCACCACTTTACTACCAAGGATCACATTAGTCTTCTCCTGATTGATATTAAAGGAAATACTTGTCATCCCCGGAATCTCACGGAGGGCTTCTACCAGACTTTCACTGTGCGGCAGCTTTTTGCCGTTGATAATGAGACAGACCATGATCTCCTTTGTCTTAAAACCAACTCTTGTCAGAATGTGTCGAACAAGCCCTTTATGCGTCGTTTCATCATAAGGTGCAATATCATGATCCGTCATCCATTTTTTGACAATAACAAGCAGCTGCTCATTGACCGGTGCCTGAATACAGCAATGGGCAGAGTCTACAATAACATGCGTGTGACCGGCATAAAATCCTGTGACGATTTGTCCGTCTTTGCCAAGTCCCACCGGAAACTGTGCCTTATTGCGATAATAATATGGATGCTCCATTCCAATAATCGGATGCATCACATAATCTTCCACATGTCCCACACGGCTCAGCAGATTCCGGACCTTATTCTCCTTGAAAGCCAGCTGCCGTTCATAGGATAAATGCTGAATCTGACATCCGCCGCAGCTGCGGGCATGCGGGCACAGCGCCTCCACACGGTCCGGTGACGGTGTGATGATGCGCATCAGACGACCGTAACCGTAATGCTTCTTTGTCTTGATGACTTTGACCTCCGCTGTATCACCGATCAGTGCATCCTTCACAAAAAGTGTATAGCCATCCACCTTGCCGATACCGGAACCGTCTGTACTCAGATCTTCAATCTCGATTGTATATATATCATTCTTCTTGATTGTTTTTTTCTCCATCCCTGACTCCATTCCGTATTATTTGGACGTTCTTCTGATATTCGACTCAAAAATGCGGTTAAATCCAAGCCATTCCAGATTATCTTCTGAACGGTCGAAGATCTCTGTCATCGTCTCCATACGGGCATCTGTATTGTCCGCCAGATTCAGCGCCATGGCTTCCATCAGTGCCGGTTTCTTCGGTGAACCGTATTCCAACTCACCGTGATGGGCCACGATACAATGCTTCAACTCGTTGGCCAATACAACAGGGAATCCCGGAATCTCACGGATGGCGTCATGGATCATCTCCACACCTGTCACAATATGGCCGATGAGCTGTCCCTCATCAGTATAATCATTGGATGGGAATAAGGATAATTCCTTTGTCTTGCCAATATCATGACAGATAGCTGCTGTGATCAACAGATCATGGTTCAGATGCGGATAACGGGTTGTATAAAAATCACAGAGTTTTGTTACACTAAGTGTATGTTCAAGCAATCCACCCACAAAACCATGATGAATGCTCTTCGCTGCAGAATGCTCCTTAAAAGACTTGATAAATGCTGTATTCTTTACAAAGAATAATTCCAGTAATTCATGCAGATGCGGTTCTTTGACGCTATCTACATATCCCATCAGCTCTTTGTACATATCTTCTATACTATAGCGGCTGCACGGCATATAATCTGCAGGAATATATTCGCCCTCTTTGGCACGGCGGATACGGCGCAGATTCAGCTGCAGTGATCCCTGGAAAGAAGTCACCTGTCCTTCTACCTTGATAAAGTCCATCGGCTCAAAATATTCAATGCCCGGTGTCAATTCCCAGACCTTAGCATCCACTGTACCGGTCTTATCCTGAAGCATCATAGAATAATAGCTCTTTCCTGCCTTCGTCTTCAATGTCTGTTTTGTTTTGCACAAATAAATATCTGAAATCATATCGCCTGATTTTAATTCGTTAATATATCTCATACTCTCCCTCTGCCCGCTCTTTGCGGGGTTCTGCCTTTCTAATTCATCAATGTTTTCAATACTATAGTATATCAGACTTTTGCCCTTCCGAGAAGACGAAAAGTTTGACAACAAGGCCGTTATGCTTTACTATTATTTTGGAGGTTTTTACTTATGAATGAAAAAGCATTGCGTATTCTCGAATACCCTAAAATTATAGATATGCTTACCGGCTATGCCAGCTCCCCTATGGGCAAGGAGCTGTGCCGTAATCTGATGCCTTCCTCTGATATTTCTGAGATTCTTCAGGGACAGATGGAGACCAGTGACGCCCTGACCCGTGTCATGAAAAAGGGCAGTCTCTCCTTCTCCGGCATCCGTGATATCCGCGGCTCCCTGCTCCGTCTGAAGGTTGGCAGTACCGTCGGTATGGCTGAACTGTTGAATATCGCTGCCACTCTGGATGTGGCACTGCGTGCGAAATCCTACGGACGCCGTGAAGCCGATGATGAAGATCAGGATTCGCTGGAGGGCCTTTTTGCACAGATTGAACCACTGTCGAATCTGAACCACGAAATCCGTCGATGCATTATAGATGAAGAAACCATGGCGGATGATGCCAGTCCAACATTGAAATCCATTCGCCGCCAGATCAAACTGACCAACGAACGCATCCACTCACAGCTGGCATCTATGGTTTCTTCCCAAAATATCGGTTCCAAACTGCAGGACAACCTGGTCACCATGCGAAACGGCCGCTACTGCCTGCCTGTCAAGGCTGAATACCGTTCACAGGTGCAGGGTATGATCCACGACCAGTCCTCCACCGGCTCCACACTGTTCATTGAACCCATGGCTGTTGTCAAGCTGAACAACGATCTGCGGGAACTCGGCAGCAAGGAAAAGGAAGAGATTGAACATATTCTGGATACTTTAAGTGAACTGGCAGGTGAATCCGCTGTTATGCTGGAACAGGACATTGCGGTTCTGACACGTCTGGACTTTATTTTCGCTAAGGCTTCCCTGTCCCGTACCTACAATGGCAGCGAACCTGTTTTCAATGAGAATGGCTATATTCACATCAAGAAAGGCCGTCATCCCCTTCTGGACAAGAAGAAGGTTGTTCCAATCGACCTGATTCTCGGCAAGGATTACCGGATGCTTATTGTCACCGGCCCAAATACCGGCGGTAAGACCGTCTCTCTGAAAACGGTCGGTCTTTTCACACTGATGGGGCAGGCAGGTCTTCATATTCCGGCATTTGATCATTCGGAACTGGCGATTTTTGACGATGTTTTTGCAGATATCGGCGATGAACAGAGCATTGAGCAGAGCCTCAGTACTTTCTCATCCCATATGACAAATATTGTCAGAATACTGAATGCGGCCGACGCCAAGACACTGGTGCTTTTCGATGAGCTTTGCGCCGGTACAGACCCGACAGAAGGTGCCGCTCTGGCCATTGCTATTTTGAAAACGTTACTGAACCGACATGTCACCACCATGGCCACTACCCATTACAGCGAATTGAAGGTATTTGCCCTGACAACGGATCAGGTCTGCAATGCCTGCTGCGAATTTGACGTGGCAACCCTGAGTCCGACATACCGCTTACTCATCGGCATTCCCGGCAAAAGCAATGCCTTTGCCATCTCCGGCAAACTCGGCCTTCCGGCTCATATTATTGAGGAAGCCAAGAAGAATATTGATGTTCAGGAACAGAATTTTGAAGAACTGATTGCTGACCTGGAAACAAGCCGTGCCACCATTGAGAAAGAGCAGGAAGAATTATCCGCTTACAAGGCTCAGGTGGAATCCCTGAAGAAACGTCTGGAAGAAAAGCATGACAACATTGCCAAACAGAAAGAACGGATTCTCAACGAAGCCAATGAAAAAGCCCAGAACATTCTTCAGGATGCTAAGGATTATGCCGATCATACCATCCGTACTATGAATAAACTGTCGAAATCCGGCGGTGTGGATATGAAAGCCCTTGAACAGGAGCGAAGCCGTGTCCGTGACAAGCTGAATCAATCCAACAACCGCAAGAAAGCTGCGCCGACTGCCCAAAAGGCCAAGGTCTATGCAGCTTCTGATTTCAAGCAGGGGGATTCCGTCCATGTTCGCAGCCTTGACTTAAAAGGCACCGTTGTCTCCCAGCCAAACAGCAAAGGTGAACTGTCGATCCAGATGGGCATTCTCAAATCCCGTATTCACTTCAGTGATCTGGAGCCAATTGACGAAGAAGTCATCAACACACCGATGATCAATAAGACCGGCTCCGGCAAGATCAAGATGAATAAAGCGGCCCATGTCAATACTTCCATCAATCTGATCGGTGAAACCGTTGATGAAGCCATGATTGATCTGGACAAATATCTCGATGATGCTTATCTGGCCCACATACCGAATGTCACCATCATCCACGGCCGCGGCACAGGCGCTCTGCGAAAAGCTGTCCACGAAAAACTGCGCAAGAGCAAATATGTCAAGAGTTATCGTCTTGGAACATTTGGTGAGGGTGAGACCGGCGTTACCATCGTCGAATTTAAGTAATTGGCAGCCCATTGTGCATGCCGACTCAAAACAGCTGTAAAAATAAAAATTGTCATGATTTATCATTGAAAAAATGTACATTTTCACGTACACTATCATTGGAATAATTTTGCCTGAAGGAATGGCAAATGAATAACATAAAACTATAAGAGAAATGTTGATTAAAGGAGAGCATTATGGAAAAATTTGAAAACGTTACTTATTTTAACCATCCACTGATCCAGCACAAAATTTCTATCCTCAGAAAAAAAGAAACCGGAACAAACGAATTTCGTCATCTGGTAGAAGAGATTGCTATGCTGGAAGGTTTTGAAGCCCTCAATGACCTGCCTCTGGAAGAAGTTGAAATCGAAACACCGATTGAAAAATGCAAGACACCAATGATCGCAGGCCGTAAGTTGGCTATCGTTCCGATTCTGCGCGCAGGTCTCGGTATGGTTGAAGGTATCCTTGCTCTCGTTCCATCTGCAAAAATCGGCCATATCGGTCTCTACCGTGACGAAGAAACCTTCGAGCCTCATGAATACTACTGCAAACTGCCTAGCCCGATAGAAGAACGTACCATCGTTGTCTGCGACCCAATGCTGGCAACAGGCGGTTCTGCTATTGATGCCATCACCATGATCAAGAAACATGGCGGCAGAAACATCAAATTCATGTGTATTATCGCTGCTCCTGAAGGTGTCAAAGCTCTTCACGAGGCACATCCGGACGTTCAGATCTACATCGGCCATCTGGATCGCTGCCTGAACGAACATGCCTATATCTGCCCTGGACTTGGCGATGCAGGCGATAGAATTTTTGGTACGAAATAGTTTATAGTTTCTTGGTTTCAATATCGTAGTCTTTGAGCAATTTGGACGGAGAATTTGATTGACCTCTCGCTGTCGGCCTCGAATGTTGGGATAAATATGATGACGAAACGCTCATTTTCTAGGATAGAACATAAAAAATAGCAGTTCAAAACAGGCCGCTCTCGCTGCCGGTTCTGAACTGCTATTTCTTTATGTTCTTCTAAGAATCAACTTGCGTTTCGCACATTTTATTCGTCTCTATCGTTCGTCAGTTTCAGTTTGTCCAGAATATAGAATGCCAGACCCATGATCATACCAACAACACAGGCCAGTACCATACCTGTCAATTGAATGCTTCCGAGCTGTACGGAAATGCCTGAGAGACCTGTAACGAATACAACGGCTGTCATAGCCTGATTACGGGATTTGCCGTAATCTACCTGTGCATCTACAAGGATACGGATACCGGATGCACCGATCATACCATAGAGCAGGAATGAGATTCCTCCGATAACCGGTCCCGGAATCGTACTGATGAGTGTTGTCATCTTGCCGATAAAGGAACAGATGATAGATAGTACCGCTGCACCGCCGATAACGTAAACACTGTAAACCTTTGTCATAGCCATAACGCCGATGTTCTCACCATAAGTTGTTGTCGGAACAGAACCGATAAAACCGGAGAGCATCGTTGAAAAGTTATCTGCAAATAAAGAACGGTGCAGACCAGGATCCTTCAGCAAATCTCTTCCCACGATCTTGCTTGTAACGATCTGATGTCCGATATGCTCGGAGGTGATAACTAACAGAACAGGAAGTACAATAGCAATGGCCTGCATATTGAACTTCGGTGTCTGGAAGTTCGGAAGGGCAAACAACGGCGCCGCTGCCACTTCTGAGAAGTCAACAATACCGCATGCCAGAGAAGCCACGTAACCGGCAATAATAGCGATCAGAATCGGAATAACGGACAAAAATCCACGGAATACGACAGAACCGATAACGGCTGTCAAAAGTGTCACCAGAAAAACAATGATATTGGCCGGAAGAAGCACTTCATCCTTCAGGCCTGCATTAGAAGCTGCCGTACCTGCCAGTTCCAGACCAATAAGAGCAACAACAGGGCCCATTGCTGCCGGAGGCAGAACCACATTGATCCACTCAGAACCAAACTTGTAAATAATCAATGCCAGAACACAGCCGCAGAAGCCGACGGCCACGAAACAACCCAGGGCATAATCATAGCCCCATTTGCTGATAACGATACCTGCCGGTGCCAGAAATGCAAAACTGGAGCCCAGATAAGCCGGCGCACGTCCCTTTGTGATTAAAATAAACAGCAGCGTACCAAGACCATTCATAAACAACACGATTGCCGGATTAATACCAAACACGAACGGAACAAGCACAGATGCACCGAACATGGCGAACATATGCTGAATACTGAGCGGAATCAGCAGCTTTACAGGGACTTTCTCATCAACCTGTATAATTCTTTTGTTTTCCATAAAAGTTCTCCTCTTCTCTGTAGCGTCTCAAGATTCTTCACTATTATATACGAAAGACGTCAAATAGAAAAGCCCTTATTTATATTACCAACAAATTTAAGCACTTGATATTTTCGTCACTCTTCGTGCCAATGCAGTCTGTGCAGATGCCCCTGCAGTTCCATCTGCGCAAACTGATGCTGTCTGAGGGCCTCATACAGCACAATGGCCACTGAATTGCTCAAGTTCAATGAACGTATGTTGTATTCCATCGGGATACGCATACAATAATCTTCGTATTTCACAAGAATTTCTTCCGGGATACCGGCACTTTCCTTGCCAAACATCAGATAACTGTCCGGCTCATAGGCCACTTCCGTGTAAATATGTCTGGCCTTTGTTGTTGCCATATAAAGCTTGCCGATACAATCCGGATTCTTCTCAAGAAAATCTTCAAAATTCTCATACACTTCATAGTTCAGGTGCGGCCAATAGTCCAGTCCCGCACGCTTAACCATCTTGTCCGTAATTTCAAAGCCCAGCGGCTTTATCAGATGCAGTTTGGTACCGGTGGCCACACAGGTTCGTCCGATGTTGCCTGTGTTGGCAGGCATCTCCGGTTCCAGTAAAACAATATTCATACTCATAGATTTTTCTCTTTTCTCACCCAGCTGACAAAACGTGCCATACGGTCTGTCGCTTCTTTTAATTCTTCAAGAGAATAGGCATAGGAAATTCTCAGGAAACCCTCGCCGCTGTCTCCGAATGCTGTACCCGGAACAACTGCTACTTTTTCCTTCTTCAATAATTCTTCCGCAAATTCATCTGAGGTCATGCCCAGGCTCTTGATGCTTGGGAAAATATAAAAAGCGCCGAATGGTTCAAAGCAGTCCAGTCCCATCTCCCTGAATGTATGTACAAGGAAACGTCGGCGCTGATTGTAGGATTCACGCATCATGGCTACATCATCATCACCATTGCGAAGAGCCTCCACAGCCGCATACTGGCTGGTTGTCGGTGCACACATAATGGCGAACTGATGAATTTTCAGCATCTGATGCAGAATCACATCCGGTGCGCAGGCATAACCGAGACGCCATCCTGTCATGGCATAAGCCTTTGAAAAACCGTTGATAAGAACCGTTCTCTCCTTCATGCCAGGCAGGGATGCAATGGATGTATGCGGATATTCATAAGTCAGTTCACTGTAAATTTCATCACTGATAACGAAAATATCATGCTTCACGCACAGTTCGGCAATGGGCTTTAGGTCTTCCTCTGTCATAATGGAGCCTGTCGGATTGTTCGGGAAAGGCAGCACCAGAATCTTTGTCTTTGGTGTGATCGCAGCTTCCAGTTCTGCTGCTGTCAGTTTAAATTCATTTTTTTCCTGAAGATTAATAATCACAGGCACACCATCCGCCAGCACAACGCACGGCTGATAAGAAACATAACTTGGCTGCGGAATAATGACCTCTTCACCGGGATTGAGCATGGCGCGCATGGCAATATCAATGGCTTCAGAACCGCCCACTGTCACCATAATTTCGTTCGCAGGGTCATATTCAACATGGCATTTACGTTCCAGATAAGCACTGATTTCTTCCTTCAGTTCCTTCAATCCGGCATTGGATGTATAAAATGTACGGCCTTTTTCCAGAGAATAGATACCTTCCTCACGGATATGCCACGGTGTATCAAAATCCGGTTCACCCACACCAAGAGAAATGACATTCGGGTCATTCATTTCTACGACAAGATCAAAAAACTTACGGATGCCGGAAGGTTTAATGTCTATGACTTTATCGGATAATGGGTTTCTCATGGTGTGATCAGCTGCCTTTCTTTCTTATTTGTCTCAGAAACCATGATTGTACCGTGATCTTTGTATTTCTTCAGTACAAAATGGGTTGCTGTGCTTGTCACGGATTCCAGTGTGGAAAGTTTTTCGGAAACAAATGCAGACACCTGTTTCAAAGTCTTGCCTTCCAGCATCACACAGAAATCATAAGCACCGGACATCAGATAGACAGTGTCCACTTCAGGGAAGTTGTAAATACGCTCAGCAATATGGTCAAAACCATGACCTCTCTGAGGTGTCACGCGCACTTCGATCAATGCTACAACTTTTTCACGATTTGTCTTATCCCAGTTAATGATTGTATGATAACCGCAAATCGTCTTGTCTGATTCCATCTCATAAATGGCTTTTGCAACTTCTTCTTCAGGTTCACCCAGTACAATTGCAAGATCCTTGATGCTGATCTTGCTGTTTTTTTCTATGACAGATAAAATCTTCTCTTTCATTTCATTCATTTTCTCATACCCCTTTTCTATGATTGCTATAGATGATCAAATCCAGCTGTCTGCTTTCTATGATTCAGATTTTGCCTGATTCAGACTCTCATATCGAAATGGCTCCAGAAAGCGCACTTCTTCATCGTTTAAAACCACCCGGTCATTATCATCAGTCAGATGTCCGATGATAACAGCCGGGATGCCCGCGGCAGCCAGCTCCGCCAATACTTTCTGACCATGCGTGGCCGTCAGAAGCACTGCGCCTGCTGACATCAGCTGATATGGGCTGATATTAAAATAATCACAAATCTCCACTGTCTCCTGCCTGAGCGGTACTTCCTTCAGCTGAATACGAGCTCCGAGCCCTGCATTCTCCGCCAGTTCCCATACAGCTGTATAAACACCGCCTTCGCCGCAGGCATACATACTTCTCACTCCGGCTGCCGCTGCCGCTTTGACAGCTGATACAGCCGAAATTGTATCTCCTGTATAATCCGCTTCCATCACAGGACTCAAAAATACAGGATTAAAATGCCGCTCCAGCTCTGCCTGACCGGCAAAAGCCAGCTTTGCCGCACCATAATCGCCTGCATAACCAGCCATGATAATATCCTGGTCCGCCTCGGCCTTTTCCGGTTCAAAAAGGCCTCCGGCTTCCCCAATAGCTGTTGCTGTAATGACAGTTTCCGTCAAACCCGGAACCGCAGCTACATCCGCCTGCACGGATGTTATATGAAGCTTCCCGCAGCTCTCAGAAACCGATCCCATCAGTGCTTTGATGGATTTCTCCGGTAATTCCGCGGATACGATCAACTGTATATTCACAGCCAGCGCATAGGCGCCTGCTGCTGCCAGACGATTGACTGCCAGATGCACC
The DNA here is from genome assembly GCF_023656595.1 of Coprococcus intestinalis. Lineage (NCBI taxonomy): Bacteria > Bacillati > Bacillota > Clostridia > Lachnospirales > Lachnospiraceae > Coprococcus > Coprococcus intestinalis. Next base: position 163,700 of record NZ_JAMOKJ010000001.1, read on the forward strand.
GCACCTGCTGCTGCCAGCTGATTGCCTGTCAATGTCGCAAAAGCCGTCAGCATCGCTTTATCACTGTCCGCCGCAAAATATAATATATCCCTTCCGCCGATGCGATTGTCCCCCGCACCCGGCACATTTCTCTCTATTACTTTCCTTACAGAACGTTTGTAAATTGTGTCTGTCACCTTGCCGTAATCCAGCATATCCCAACTCCTGATATTCATTCTCTATTGACCATCGAATGCTCCGCAGTTCAAACCGACGCTGCGCATACATCACTCATTCTTCTTGTCGCCGCTTGTATTATCTGCCTCTTCCTTCTGATCGCTATTGTCATCACTGCTTTCCTTCTTCGTACCGACAGTAATATACCTAGGAGACGCACTGTAATAACTTGTGTTGATCCAGACGGTATCCTGAAGGCTTCCGTCCACGTAAATCTTCTTATAAAACGATGCCACATAGCCGTCATGGGCGCTCTGTGTCACTTCCTGCCATCCCTCCGGCTGTGTATCATCCTTGGTAATGACATCATCCCCGGGCTTAATGGTCTTATCTGTCACACTGGTAAACTCAATGCTTCGATTGGAAGCTCTTGTCTCATGCCCGTAAATGTTCACATAGATTTGTCCGCCGTACGTATAGGCTTCAATATAAACCGGTGCATCCAGATTATTTCTGAATCTGAAATCCACACCGCCCTCCGCAACCGTGGCATCTGCGCCAAGGGGCACATATCCAACAGTCAGACCATGATTGGAACGCTCAACCACTTCCAGTTCCGCTCTCAAAACGGCATTATACATCGTGGATGAAACCTGGCAGATACCGCCGCCGGTACTTGGTACTACCCGACCGCCTGAATAGCCGGTGGCTTGATAATAGCCATTCGCCGCCGTAAAAGGTGTTACATGATTCAAAAAAGAAAATGTATCCCCAGGATAGACGACCGTCTCATCGACCAGCGATGCACCGTTGGCAATATTGGCAATACGATTGCTGCTGGATGACGAATAATCTGTTGAATAACCGCCGAGAAGATCTGTCACCTGTTTCAACTCATCACTTGTATGAGCCGCTTTCGTCTCTTCAACCACAGCATCCAGTTTCTGACTGGATCCGTCCCAGCCATCGCCTAACGCCTTTTCAACTTCAGCTGTTGTGGCATCTGTATCCACTTTCACCCCTGTTACATCATCTGTAATGATAAACTCACCGGAATGGCGCACCAGTGACGCATTCTCAGCCTCTTTATTATACGGCTCTGTCTTCTCACTGATAACTTCCTTCAGTTTGTTATGATCATATTCAAACTTCAATGTAAATTCAGCTTTATTATTCTTCACATCTGACAGCTCTTTGTAGCGCCTGATCAAATTGCCCTTTGTGCCGATCTGACATATATCCTGCACAACTGTACTGTCCGCCGCATGCATATCAAAATCCTTGTAGGCAAAAGTGACATCTTCCCCTGAAACAGTTAATGTCACGGAACCGCCGCAAACTTCATCCATATACTGCTGCAGCTTATCTTCTGCCGCCTTCACCGTCAGGCCGCCAAGTTCCATACCATTGACAGTGACCCCCTCCGGCACTTCATGATTTTCATCAACCGTCTCAGCATAAACCATTCTGCCGGCTGACACGGTGAACGTCATTGCCATTAACAGTCCCAGTATTCCTTTCCAAGCTTTTTTCATCATATGTCCCCCACAGGCTCTCTCTATCCTGTCAGTCTTCGGTTTCAATACATCTCATGTTATTCAACGCCCTGTCTGAATAACTGCACATTCTAAACGAACTGGATAACCATGCTCAGAACCATGGAAATTACAATCAATGCAACAATAATCGTTGAAATAATCTTTGTTGTCTTTTTATTCATTTCTATCACTCCTATTAAAACGCTTCATGCGTCCATACTGAAGAATCGTTTTATCAATCCAACGGGACGCTTCACTCATTGTCATCTGCTCCATTGCATCGTTAAACTCTATTTTATGATATTTACATAAATCCTTCAAGTAGGCTTTTTGTTTTTTTGTCATGGGCTGCTGCTTTTTTGCCTTAAAGCCCATCTTCTCCGGTACAAAAAGCTTCGGCTCCGATGTTTCAAAATAATGGGCCAGCGTCTGATACAATTTAGCCGTCGCCAATGCATCATGGTAAGCACGATGTGCGGAACTGTTGATAATACCGTAATGTTCACACAATGCGCCCAGACTTCTCGACGGCAGATCCTTATGTACAGTTTTAGCAATCTTTAAAGTATCAATACCCTCATGCTCAAAAGGCAGATGGTACTTTTCGGCAGCCATTTTGGTAAAACGATAATCAAACCCCAGATTATGACCGACAACCACATAATCTTCGCAAAAATCGACAAAATCTCCCACAACCACCTGCAGATTTCTCGCCCCGGCCAGCATGTCATCCGTAATGCCGGTCAATTCGGAAATCTGCTGCGTCAGCTTCTGATGAGGATTAATAAACTCCGAAAAACGGTCTGCCACTTTCCCCTGAATGACCTTCAGGGCGCCGATTTCTATGATCGTGTCTTTATCCGGAGACAGTCCTGTCGTCTCCAGGTCAAATACCACATAATCTTTAACCATTTGCTGTTTCCTCCATTTCAGCATTGCATTCCGACACAGAAATTGCCGTCATCTTTGCTGCATACGTTAATGGATTTCTCTCTTTATAATCAAACAGCAGTACTTCCGGTTTTCCTGTCCATTGCCCGGATGCCGCCGTTGCACGGATATCCATGGCAAATCCTTCCATATGGGTCATTCGCTTCATCTGGCGGGCCGTGCATCCCTCATAGGATGGCAGATACCTTTCTGTCATTTCCCGATTCCTGTAAAAATCTTCACACAGCGGACGATAAAGAATCTCATGTGCCCATTCCGGCCGCGACTTAAGATTCTCTCTGGCATAGAGATCGTAAAGCATGGTGGCTTTCAGAATTTCTATGGCATCACCGTGTACCTCTTGAATATCCTTCTTTTTATCAGCTGCAGCCATATCATTGACCACTTTCCCCAGATGCCGTTCCTCTGCAAACTGCAGCAAAATATCATATCGCTGCATTCTGCCATGCTGTACTTTGCCAAATCCGCACTGCTCGTAAAACGCTGCCAGATCTTCAAAGAAATCAAAAGGTGCCTTATAAAAATGCATAAGATATGTCACAGACTGCTCAAACTGATGGCTGTTGTAATAAATCTCCACCATTTCTTCCACACCTTTTAACTTCAGAATATCATCATAACTCATCCAGTCTGTTTTCATCACCTCATACGGCGCCTTTTTTCGATAAACAATGCCATATGTTTCAGCCATATCATACATCCTGGAACCTTTTAATACCTTTAAAAAGCCCAACTGCAGCTGTTCCGGCTCCATCTGATACACATCATTAAAAGACTGTCTGAATCTGTCATAATCTTCATATGGCAGTCCGGCGATCAGATCCAGGTGCTGATGAATATTATGTCCGACATTCACGGTATGCACAGCCTTTGCCAGGCGATCCAGCCGCATGGTCCTGGAAACCTCCTGAATCGTCGCGTCATTGGTGGACTGGACACCGATTTCCAGCTGAACCAATCCCGGACGCATATCTGACAGAATCGCCAGCTCCTCATCATCCAGCAGATCCGCACCGATTTCAAAGTGGAAATTCGTTATACCGTTGTCATGGGCTTTGATATAACGCCAGATAGCCATAGCGTGTTTCTTATTGCAGTTAAAAGTTCTGTCCACAAATTTGACCTGCGGCACCTCATGATCAATGAAAAACTGCAGTTCCTTTTCCACAAGGGCCATATCTCTTAAACGCACCTTCTTGTCCACGGAAGACAGACAATAACTGCATGAAAATGGGCATCCTCTGCTTGTTTCATAATAAATAATCTTATTCTTGAAATCATTCATATCTTCATAGACAAAAGGTACCTTGTTCAGATCCATGACTTCACGCCAGCCGTTATCCACCAATTGTCCGTTTTCACGGTAAACAATCCCCCGAATATCCTCAAGCTTTCCACTGCCGTCAATATAGTACTGCATCAATTCATGAAATGTCTCTTCTCCTTCACCACGAATAACGCCGGTCACTCCCGGATTTCGCTCCAGACATTCCGCAGCATCATAAGATACCTCCGGACCACCGAACCAGATCGGCATATCCGGCCTTATCTGATGCAAAAGTTCCGTCAGTTCCTCCACCATTCCCATATTCCATATATAACAGGAAAAAGCGACCATATCCGCTTTCTCCTTGTAAAGATCTGCCAGTATATCTTCTGTATACTGATTGATCGTATATTCTTTGATCTGAATCTGTTCTTTATATTCATCTGAAAAAGCCCGCAGACTGCACACTGCCAGGTTGGCATGAATATACTTGGCATTGATCGCTGCCAACACAATCTTCATTCTCTATCCCTCAGTTCATTTCTACATTTCTATTCTATGACTTATACATTTTCAGCCATTATGTCTTTTCTGTTTATCTCTTCTTCATCCATCACTCGCTTATCGGTCAGTCCCAAATTCAGTAAGCGCTTTGCGAATATCACTCATCTATTATAGGTCATCTCTCATAGAATACGCAATACTTTCTTTGCCATTGCATCTTTACATCAATTTTGCTGAAATAAAACAGGCCCTTTAAATTTTCAGTCCAATAGATAAACGGGGAACAAATGATACTTTTCATTTGCTCCCCGTTTCATATGTTTAAATCCTATTCTGTATTTTATAAGTTCGGACGAATCTGTTTTGGCTTATAACCGGCTTCTTCCAATGCCTGTATAATCTCTTTCTTATGCTCTGTACCAAAGGCTTCCAGTGTGATCTTCAGTTCCACTGCTGCACTTCTGTTAGTGCTAAAGAACTGATTATGATCCAGCTTGATCACATTACCGCGCTTGTCAGCGATAACCTGTGATACGCGGACCAGTTCACCCGGCTTATCCGGCAGAAGAACAGAGATGGTAAAGATTCTGTCCCTTGCAATAAGACCATTCTGGACAACAGATGACATGGTGATAACATCCATGTTGCCGCCGCTCAAAATAGAAACGACTTTCTTGCCCTTCACATCTAAATGCTTCAGCGCTGCAACAGTCAAAAGGCCTGAGTTCTCAACAATCATCTTATGATTCTCAACCATATCGAGAAAGGCAACAACCAGTTCTTCATCATCCACTGTGATAATGCCATCCAGGTTCTTCTGGATATATGGGAAAATCTTGGTACCCGGTGTCTGAACCGCTGTACCATCTGCGATAGTATTGACCGGTGAAACCGTTGTCACTTTGCCATTCTCAAGGGATGCTTTCATACAAGCTGCACCGGATGGCTCAACACCGATGACTTTGATATTGTTCTTCAGCATCTTGGCCAGTGTGGATACGCCTGTTGCCAGACCACCGCCGCCAATTGGAACAAGAATATAATCTACCAGTGGCAAATCCTGAATCACTTCCATAGCGATTGTTCCCTGTCCTGTTGCTACGCGCAGATCATCAAATGGATGAATAAATGTATAACCATGCTCTGCTGCCAGTTCATAAGCTTTCTCACATGCCTGATCGTAAACATCACCGTAAAGAACCACTTCTGCACCATAAGCCTTTGTACGCTCTACCTTGATCAGCGGTGTGGTCGTCGGCATGACGATAACAGCCTTTACACCATAACACTGCGCCGCATAGGCAACCCCCTGTGCATGATTGCCGGCAGATGCCGTAATCAGACCTCTCTGTCTCTCTTCCTCTGTAAGCGTACCGATTGTGTAATAAGCACCTCTCAGCTTGTAGGCACCTGTCAGCTGCATATTCTCTGGTTTAAAATATATCTTATTGCCTGTGTGATCACTGAAATATTTGCTGTAAATCAGACCTGTTTCCTGTGTCACTTTCTTCACTGCCTCACAAGCTGCCTCAAAAGCAGGTAAAGTCAGCATATTCTTCTCAGCCTCTGTAATCTCACGAGACTTGATCTTATTGATCTTCTCTTCTAATGTCAATTCAGCACCCGTTGCCAAATCCTGTTTCTTTGTATTCTCTGCCATAATGCTTCTCCTAGTTAGATTATGCAAGTCAAAAACTCAGTGGACTTATCATTCCACTGGGATATAAAATATTGTACGGTTTATAATTATACAAAATATTCCAAAAGAAATCAAACAAAAATATCCTGACATTCAAGCTCAAAGCCTGTCCTGCCAGGATATTTCGCTCATACAACTATTGATTTAATTAATCCAGTTCAGCATAAAAGTCAACAACTGCGCTGTATTTTTCAGGATCCTCGATGACGTTCAGAATGACTTCATCTTCTTCACAGGATTCATCCATGATTGCTTTCATAAACAGCATGCCATCCGGATCTGTGTTGATATTGTCTCCTTCGATTTCACCGAGTAAAACGAATTTTTCAGTCTCCATCTCGAATTCATCCAAGATGGCAAATTCTACTTCGCTGCCATCTTCCATTTCAAGTGTCACTGTATCAAATTCGTCCATTTCTTCGTTTTCTTCGATTCCCATTTGTCTCTCCTTTATTTAAGACTTTCCCGCCGCCTTCATTAATATTAAAGATGGCAGGCTGCCTTTTGTTCGATTTTTAATAAAGCGTCTATTATAATGCTGCTTCCAGCGTCTTTCTGATGGCTTTAATGAATTCTTCACTGTTGGCAACTGTCACATCTTTCATGGTTGTGATCAGTGCCAGGTCTTTGGTCATTGTACCATTCTCAATCGTATCGATGGTTGCTTTCTCCAACTTGTCGGCAAAAGCCATCAGTTCAGGAATATTATCCAGTTCACCACGTTTTCTCAGAGCGCCGGTCCATGCAAAAATGGTTGCTACAGAGTTTGTAGATGTTTCTTCGCCCTTCAGGTATTTATAATAATGTCTCTGAACAGTACCATGAGCAGCTTCATACTCATAAGTGCCATCCGGTGCAACCAGAACAGATGTCATCATCGCCAGAGAACCAAAAGCTGTAGCTACCATATCGCTCATAACATCGCCATCATAGTTCTTGCAAGCCCAGATATAACCGCCCTCTGAACGAATGACACGGGCAACTGCATCATCAATCAGTGTATAGAAGTATTCAATGCCTGCTGCATCAAATTTCTCTTTGTATTCTGCATCAAAGATTTCCTGGAAAATGTCTTTGAATGTATGGTCATATTTCTTGGAAATGGTATCTTTTGTTGCAAACCAGAGATCCTGATGGGTGTCCAGTGCATAATTAAAGCATGCTTTGGCAAAGCTTTCGATGGAAGCGCAGATGTTGTGCTGCCCCTGAATAATGCCCGGTCCATCAAACTGGTGAATCAGTTCACGTGTCTCTTCACCGGCTTCATTGGTATAAACAAGTTCCGCCTTGCCTGCTGCAGGAATCTTCATCTCTGTTGCCTTATAAACATCACCATATGCATGTCTGGCAATAGTAATTGGTTTCTTCCATGTTCTGACTGTTGGTTCAATACCTTTCACAACGATTGGCGCACGGAAAACAGTACCATCAAGAATGGCACGGATCGTACCATTCGGGCTCTTCCACATTTCTTTCAGATTGTATTCTTTCACACGAGCAGCGTTCGGTGTGATTGTTGCACATTTGACAGCAACACCGTATTTCTTTGTTGCCATGGCAGAATCAATGGTTACCTGATCGTTGGTCTGATCTCTGTACTCCAGCCCCAGATCATAATATTCTGTCTTCAGATCAATAAATGGAAGAAGCAGTTCGTCTTTGATCATCTTCCAGAGAATTCTTGTCATCTCATCGCCGTCCATCTCAACCAACGGTGTTGTCATTTTAATCTTGTCCATCGTCATGTCCTCCCGTAATATGTGAAGTTCAGACCGACAGCGGCAAAAGCTACCGCCGGCCTGTCTCAATATAGTAGCATTGACTTACTCAGTCTCTTAAGCCTCTTTATAGTAGTTGATCAGACAACCTGCAAGAATGATCTTGCGTTCATCATCTGTCAGTTCACCCATCTTCAATGTAATCGGTTTCATCTCTTCGCCCACAACATAAGCAGGAATATCTGTCAGCTTATCCTCAATCGCCTTTCTAATGCCAGGAATGAAAATATAGTCATCGTTGGCAAACGGCAGCTCATCTTCAGGATAGATAAATGGCAGCATGCCCCAGTTGATCAGGTTGGAACGATAACGCTTTGTTGCATAGCCTTTAGCAATATTGGCCCATCCGCCAAGTACCTTCTGACATGAAGCAGCCTGTTCACGGGCAGAACCATCCCCCGGCTTCACCGCATAAATCGTACTGCCTACAGCTGTTTTCTTCGCATCCATATCCGGGAATGCTTTCTTGATATTCTCAATAACTGCTTTGACTTCATCAGACAGTTCTGTACCGCCGGAGCATGGGCATCCGCCGGCCTGTCTTGCCTCTTCAAGTGCACGAACAGCCTTTGCACGACCCACATAAGCAGGATCTTTTCTTGATAATGTAAATTCAGCCAGACCAAGCGGGTTGGATCTGAAGGAAGATGTTTCACCGGATGGAATCAATTCATCGGTTGTTGTAACCGGATCATGGATTTCGGATACAACCTTAACGATCAGATCATCTGTCAAAGCGGTCATTGCAGGCCAGTCCTTGATGTTTGGTCCAAAATGGATCTCCACTTCAGGATGAGCCACACCCTTGCTGTCATAAACTCTGTTGTCATAAATCGTCTTATCAAAATGATATTTTGGATGCTTGTATTCAATATCTGCCAGATCGGTTGCAGGTGTCAGGAATCCTTTATTAGCTGCTGTTGCTGCGATAGAACGGGCATCCATCAGTGCAACAGAAGCTACCTGGCCATTCTGAAGCTTGGAACCTTCACGGTTCGGGAAGTTACGTGTTGTGTGACGGATACTGAAAGCATTATTCGCCGGTGTGTCACCAGCACCAAAGCAAGGACCGCAGAAAGCTGTCTTCAGAACGGTACCTGTTGCAAGCAGATCAGCTGCCACGCCGTTTCTCAGCAGTTCCATATAAATTGGTGTACTTGCAGGATAAACATTCATGGTAAACTTGTCTGAACCGATGCTGCGGCCTCTCATAATATCCGCTGCATCGCAGATGTTCTCGAATCCGCCGCCGGCACATCCTGCGATAATACCCTGGTCACAGTATAACTTGCCGTCAACAATCTTGTCCTTCAATGTGTAATCAACGGCACCGTCAAAGCTGACTGCTGCACGTTTTGCCACATCATCCAGAATATCTTCAAGATTGGCATTCAACTCCTCAATTGTATATGTATTGCTTGGATGGAACGGCATTGCAATCATTGGTTTGATGGCGCTGAGATCAACCACAACCATACCATCATAGTAAGCAACTTTTCCAGGATTCAGTTCTTTGTAATCTTCCGGTCTGTTATGCAATGCATAAAATTCTTCGATCTTGTCATCTGTACGCCAGATAGAAGACAGACAGGTTGTCTCTGTTGTCATAACATCGATACCGATACGGAATTCTGCACTCAGATTGGAAACACCTGGTCCTACGAATTCCATGACTTTGTTGTTCACATAGCCGTTGGCAAATACTTCACCGATAATCGCCAATGCCACGTCCTGAGGGCCTACGCCCTTCATCGGTTCGCCCGTCAGATAAATGCCGACTACCCCAGGCATATTGATATCATACGTTCTGCAAAGCAGCTGTTTGGCCAATTCGCCGCCGCCTTCACCGATAGCCATTGTACCAAGGGCACCGTAACGTGTATGACTGTCAGACCCCAGAATCATGCCGCCGCAGGTTGCCAGCATTTCACGGGCAAACTGATGGATGACTGCCTGATGTGGCGGTACATAAATGCCGCCGTATTTCTGGGCACATGTAAGCCCAAACATATGGTCATCTTCATTGATCGTGCCGCCGACTGCACAAAGACTGTTGTGGCAGTTCGTCAGTACATACGGAATCGGGAATTTCTCAAGTCCGCTTGCCCTTGCAGTCTGAATAATGCCGACAAACGTGATATCATGGGATGTCATCTTGTCGAACTTGATCTTTAACTGCTCTTTTGAATCAGAAGTGTTATGAGCCTGCAAAATATTGTAAGCCATTGTCTGTGCCGCTGCATCCTTCTTCTCCGGCACATATCCGAGTTTTGAATTAAGAATTGTCGTACTATCAGCAGTATCTTCAACAATTTCCTGTCCGTTTAACAGCCAGGCACCGTTTTGAAGTAATGTAATCATAGAACCTCCTGTCCTTGCTTTGCAAGTTATTTCAAAGCAATTTGCATCAATATTGGCTTAAATTGAATTTATTATACACTTAAATCCAGTCCTCTTGCAACTGTTCCGGTGTATTTTTGCAAAATCTTTTATATACGATGTCATTAAGTAATCATTTGTGCTGCCCGATGTCATCCCCATTGGTGATATAAACGAGCATCACTATAAAACAACTGCATAGTTTTTCCTGCACACACACATATTATTAATGCCATTGTTAAATTCACGTATAATCAAGCAAATGATTTTCTATTTTTAGATGATGGTTAAAATTTTTTGGAGGTTTTCTTATGGATATCTTAAACGTCATTCTTCTCTCACTTTTCTCCCTGATTGCCCTTTTCATCCTCACCAAACTCATGGGCTACCGGCAGATGTCTGAAATGAGCATGTTTGATTATATCAACGGCATCACTATTGGCTCTATTGCCGCTGAAATGGCCACCTCCCTTGAAAAGGACTGGTGGCTGCCCCTGACTGCCATGGTCGTTTATGCCCTGGCCGCCATTGTTCTTTCCTATATTTCCGTCAAATCCATGGCCGCCCGTCGAGTGATCTCCGGCAAACCTTTGATTCTGATGGACCATGACACGATCTATGAAAAGAATCTCTTGAAAGGCAAAATAGATTTATCCGAAATGCTGCTGCAATGTCGGGTCAACGGCTATTTCAATTTGTCGGATCTGCAGACAATCCTATTGGAACCCAATGGCCGTATGAGTTTCCTTCCAAAATCCGACAAACGTCCCGTCATTCCCGAAGATATGTCTATGACTCCTGAACAAGAATTCCTTGTGGCTAATGTGATCATTGACGGTCACATTATGGAGAGAAATCTGCAGCACGCCGGCAAAGATATCCAGTGGCTGAATAAACAGATGCATGCCCAGAATATTTCTAATCTGAGGGAAGTTTTGCTGGCTACCTGCGACATGAATAATCAAGTGACTTTCTATCAGAAAACCCATCAGGAAATGACAAGAGATATTCTGGATTAACGTCGGCATCATTGCTTTTTTTCCCTTTTTAAGCTATACTAAGAACAATGATTTTAACCTGAAAGGAAGAAACATGCAAAAGAAAAATATATTAATCAGTGTGATCGACGGTCAGGGCGGCGGCATCGGCAGACAATACATTTCTGCCCTTACCTCTGTCCTTCCAAAGGATCTGCCTGTCACCATCCGTGCACTGGGGACCAACTCCCTGGCCACATCCAACATGCTCAAAGGCGGTGCGAATGATGGTGCGACAGGCGAGAATGCCATCGTCCTCAATGCAGGACGCTCCGATATTATCGTGGGCGTTGTTGCTATTGTTGTTGCCAATGCCATTCTTGGCGAATTAACACCGACTATGGCTCAGGCTATCGGGGCCAGCAATGCCCGACGGATTCTGATTCCTTTCGACAGCTGCAATACCCGTATTGCCATGCTGTCCAACGGGCCGCTTCAGGCCTTTATCGACCAGGCCGTTCGCATGACAACGGACTATGTCGGCGAATTATTATAATAAACTAAGGAGATTTTTACAATGGAAAACACAAATGAAAAGACTGCCGGACAGAAGCTCCAGGAAGAACTGACATGGAAGTTCCCTTCTGTTGCCCTGGAAGCTCCGGAACGTGTCAAAGAAGCTTATGATTTCTGCGAACCTTACAAAGCATTTTTATCCGAAGCCAAGACAGAACGTGAATGTGTAGCAAAAGCCGAAGCAATGTTAAAAGAAGCCGGCTACACAGAATTCGACCCGAAGGCTTCCTACCAGCCTGGAGATAAGGTTTATTTCAACAACCGCGGCAAAGCGATTATCGCTTCTACCTTCGGTACTGCACCTTTAGATGAAGGTGTTCGTCTGAATGCCGCTCATATCGATGCACCGAGACTGGATTTAAAGCCAACGCCTGTTTATGAGAAGAATGATATTGCTTACTTCAAGACCCATTATTACGGCGGTATCCGCAAATACCAGTGGGCAACAATTCCTCTTTCTCTTCACGGTGTGATCTACAAGAAAAACGGCGATGCCGTTATCGTGAATATCGGTGAAGATCCTGCCGATCCTGTTTTCTATATCAGTGATCTGCTTCCGCATCTGTCAGCAAGACAGAATCAGCGTTCCCTGGCTGAAGGTATTAAAGGTGAAGAACTGAATATTCTCATCGGTTCCATCCCTTATCCTGAGAAAGGCTTAAAGGACCCTGTGAAGTTAAAAGTTCTTCAGATCCTGAATGAGAAATACGGTATTGTTGAAGCAGATTTCTATCGTGCTGAACTTGAAATTGTTGCCGCAGGCCCTGCCCGTGATGTTGGTTTTGACAGAAGCCTGATCGCATCTGCCGCTCATGATGACCGTGTATGTGCTTATCCGGCACTCCGTGCAGAGTTGGATACACTGCATCCTACATATACAACTGTAACCATCCTCACCGACAAGGAAGAAATCGGTTCCGTCGGCAATACAGGCCTTCACTCCGATTATGTTCGCCATTATCTTGAATATCTTGCCGAAAATGCAGGTGTTTCTTATAAAGACATGATCCAGCATGCACTGTGCCTGTCCTCAGATGTCAGTGCTGCCTTTGACCCGACATTCCCTGATGTCTATGAAGCAGGCAACTCCTGCTACCTTGGTAAAGGCTGTGTTCTGACCAAATACACAGGTGCAAGAGGCAAGAGCGGCTCCAGTGACGCCAGTGCAGAGACCATGTCCAAAGTCATCGGTATCATGGAAGCCAACAATGTTTACTGGCAGGCCGGAGAACTTGGCAAAGTCGATGAAGGCGGCGGCGGTACTGTTGCACAGTTCATCGCAGGTATGAACATCGATGTTGTCGATCTGGGCGTACCGGTTATGTCCATGCATGCACCGATGGAAATCGTATCCAAGATGGATGTTTACGAAGCCTACAACGCATTCGTGGCATTCTATAAGTAAAATTGTTTGTGAATACTCAATAGTCCTTGAAGGGAATAAAAATAATCGTCCACAGGCAGAAGCACCTGCCCGTGGACGATTATTTTTATTCCCTGGCTATTCTTTTATCCGGCGTGTGAGAAAGATAACCGGATACTGCCCCTGCAGAGTTTTGTACATATCATTCTCCAAAATTGATGATATTGATTCGGTTTATCTGCTCTCGGATGCTTTAGGGCTGAAAAGGAAGTAACGGTCTTTGTTGGCATCCGGTTCTTCCTGCTCCAGCCATTTCTTGAAGTCGCCGTCTGCATAGTATTTGATTTCTCTGTAACGACAGTCTTCTGCCAGAACCTTCATGGTTGTATGAAGGACGTTGCCGTTGACAATGACCTTGTCGCGACGGCCGTCTTCCTGATATTTATCCGGCATTAATGACGGGTCAAGGACTGTGATATGCTCGCCGTCTTCTTCGATACCCACAACAGCGATAAAGTGCCCGCCATGTGAGAATACACCGATATAATCTTCTTCCGGTCTGTCCCCTGCAGAGCATGCAACGGCCATATAGCCTTTCTTCAGATGCGCTCTCAGAAGCTCAGGATCATCTGTGATCACAAGATCCAGGTCAAAGCGTTCTGCAATATACGGTCCAAGGACAGTTAAGTCTGTGCCCGGACTGTGGTTGGCATTGACATTGATGGAAAGTTCCAGACAGTCGATCAATGGGAATTCCCTGCCTGTCATATTCTCAACAACCATACATGAAGCGCAGAGGCCACAGCCCGCATCTCTGACGGTTGTATCTGAACGTCCCAGTTCAGGAAGATCTGTCAGTGTCGGATATGGAACATGGGGATAGTTTGTCTGATTATAGTATCTCATTTTATTATTCACCTCTTCCCCATTATATCATATCTTTTTTCTTTACAAAATATGATTTTAAAGTTATCATATTAGTCATAAGGATTTTGCCCACAGGCATTTCTTCCTGATGCTTGCAGATTGGATTCATATAGATCAGATGCATGCAGATGCTGATGTTTGTCCGGGCAGTACATATACAGGAAGGAGGATTTACATGCAGGAAGGTGAAGCAAGGCGCGAACAGCTTCTGCAGATGCTGAGGGACAGCACAGCTCCTATCTCGGGAAGTGCCCTGGCCCGTTCACTTGGTGTCAGCCGTCAGGTTATTGTTCAGGATATTGCGCTGCTGCGTGCAGTGAATAAGGATATTCTCGCCACAACGAAGGGATATGTTCTGTACAGTCAGCAGACGGAAGCCTGTCACCGGATTTACTGTGTCAACCACAGCGATGATGCCATTGCAGATGAATTGAATACCATTGTTGACAACGGCGGCAAGGTGCTTGATGTCATCATTGAACATGAGATTTACGGGCAAATCACAGCCAATCTCATTCTGGAGAACCGTCGGGATGTGGCAGAATTCTGTGACCGTTTGAAGCATTTCAATGCCAAACCGCTGAATATCATCGCAAGCGGCACCCATTATCACACAGTTGAAGCCCGATCCGAAGCCATGTTGGACAATATCGAATGTGCACTTCGTGAAAAAGGTTACCTTGTTCGCGCATAAGGTCAACCTTTTTATTTGGCAAAACATGACAAGACACATGTGTATACAGGGAGTTTTTCTATGTCAACAATTAAGAAGTTTTTAAATTTGATTTTTATTGACGGTCTGAGCGGCATGGCCCTCGGCCTGTTTTCCACCCTGATTATCGGCACAATCCTCAAACAGGCCGCTGATCTGATCGGCGGCGATTTCGGCTATTATCTGGGTGTTTTTGCCGTTATGGCCCAGCGTCTCACCGGCGCCGGCATCGGTATCGGTGTCGCCTACAAGTATAAATCCTCGACTTATGTCACATTATCTGCCGCTGCCGCAGGTATGATCGGCGCTTATGCAACTGCGATTATCTCCGGTTCCATTCTTTCTGATGGTGCCCTGGTCTACAGCGGTCCCGGCGATCCTCTGTCAGCTTTCATTGCTGCTCTTGCAGGCATTGCTGTTGGTTCTCTCCCTGCCGGCAAAACCAAACTGGACTTATTGATCACCCCTGCTGTCACCATTATCGCGGGCGGTGCAGTGGGCATTATCGTCGGTCCGCCTGTGTCAACGATCATGACACGCCTTGGTGATATCATCAATTGGGGCACGGTTCAGCAACCTCTGATCATGGGCATTGTCGTGTCTGTCATCATGGGTATGGTACTCACCCTTCCCATCAGTTCTGCTGCCCTTGGCATCATCCTCGGACTCTCAGGTCCTGCTGCCGGTGCTGCCACCATCGGATGCTGCTGCCAGATGATCGGCTTCGCTGTTGCCAGCTTCCGTGAAAACGGCGTTGGCGGCCTGCTTGCACAGGGTATCGGCACTTCCATGCTTCAGGTACCGAATATCATCCGCCATCCCCAGATCTGGATCCCTGAAATTCTCTCATCAGCTATTCTGGGGCCAATTGCCATCAGCCGTTTTGTTGGCATGACCAATAATGCCACCGGAAGCGGTATGGGTACATCCGGCCTGGTAGGACAGATTATGACATGGCAGACAATGACGGCCGTTGAAAGTCCGGTTCTCGTCCTGATCAAGATTTTTCTGTTTCATTTTATTCTTCCCGGTCTTCTTACCCTGGTCTTCTCAGAAGCCATGCGCAAGAAAAACTGGATCAAAAGCGGCGATATGAAATTGTCTATTTAATATGATGATACCATGGTCAAAAGGTCAGAAAGCCAATGCAAGCTTGCTTGCAAGAGGATTTTTGACCTTTTGACCCCAACATCATTTGATTCAGAACGCACAAAAAGCGACAGCCTGATCTACACTTTGTATTTCAGGAACTGCCGCTTTTCTTTTCAGTATCGGTTGCATCCGGTTCTCCAAATCTGTATTGCCTACTATCAGACTTCTCGTTTTATTCAGCCAAAAGCACGTATTCCGGAACTAATCCTCATCCCTTAAAATATCTACAATCTTTAACAGCTTTCTCTTCTCATCTGCCGTACACGCACCGTATTTTCTCAGCATCTCTTCATCCATCATTTCATTCTCTGTGGATTCACCAACCAGATATCCCAATGACACATTCAGTACAGATGCCAACTCACATGCCAATGACAGGCTGATATTATTCACTCTGTTATTCTCAATCTTGCTTATATATCCAACACAGGCATCTACAGCTTCCGCCAACTGCTCCTGCGTCATTTTATTCTTCACTCTCAGTTCTTTTACTCTTTTGCCAATCGTCAATTTCACATGCTCTCCGCCTTTTGAAATATAATACAATTATTATATGACTTTAATGCATGTTTTATAATCGAATATAATTCAAGTCCTATGGTAATATATTACATTTTTCAACTACACTATGCTACATATGGGTTGTCGCATAATTTCCACATTATAACCGTGTATCGAATTAGAGAAGTGACAGATATTATTTTTATCGAATCCATAAATTTGATTCATTTAACATTGTATGTTATCCTGTACAAAATCAGAGCTCAACGACAAAAATAATATTTTATCCCTTTACTTCCACTCTACATTTGTGGTACTTTTGTAGATATGACTTACTCAGGCAAAACATTTGACGAAGAAGTCTAACACAACATCCTATTATTTACAGCAGATTGGAGATAACTATGGCACAACTCAGCGCATTTGATGTATTAGGCCCTAATATGATCGGCCCTTCAAGCTCACATACAGCGGGCGCAGCCGTGATTGCTTATCTCGCCCAGAAGATGATCAACGGCCCTATTATAAAAGCAACATTTACGCTGTATGGTTCCTTTGCCCATACCTATTCCGGCCACGGTACAGACCGTGCGCTTTTAGGCGGGTTACTTGGTTTCCATACAGATGACAAACGTATCCGGGATTCTTTCCGAATCGCATCCGAACGCGGCATTGAATATCATTTTATACCGAATGACACCGTCACCGATATTCACCCAAACTCTGTGGATATCCTGATGGAAAATGAAGCCGGAACAACCATGCTTATCCGTGGTGAATCCCTTGGCGGCGGCAAAGTACGTATTTCCAGGATCAACAATGTTGAAGTTGAATTCACCGGTGAATACAGTTCCGTTATTGTGGTACACCAGGATCAGTTAGGTCTTGTTGCGCATATCACTGCCGTTCTCAGCCATTTCGGAGTCAACATTGCCTTCATGCGTCTGTTCCGCGAATCCAAAGGTCAGACGGCCTACACCCTTGTTGAAGTCGACGGAGACCTTCCGAAGGGTATTAAGGAAATGATCTCTGACAATCATTATGTACACGACGTTATGATTATCGAACCATAATCCGGGAGGAACACAACATGGATTTTAAAAAAGCTGCAGAGTTATTATCTCTCTGCAAAGAATATGACAAACCCATCTCTCAGATCATGATGGATCGTGAATGTGAGATGACAGAAAAGCCTCTGGATGAAATCAGATCCAGAATGGCTGTCTCCCTTCAAATCATGAAGGATGCCACCAAAGAAGCCATCAACCAGCCTTCCCAGTCCATGGGCGGTCTGATTGGCGGTGAAAGCAGAAAACTGTCTGACTTGCAGTCCTCCGGGAAAAATATTGCCGGCAATCTGCTTTCCAAAGCGATTGCCTACTCTATGGGTGTGCTGGAAGTCAATGCTTCCATGGGGCTCATCGTTGCCGCACCGACAGCCGGCTCATCCGGTGTTATTCCAGGTGTCCTTCTGGCACTTCAGGAAGAATATGATTTCACCGATGACCAGATCATCGACGCACTCTTCACCTGTTCTGCCATTGGCTATCTTGCCATGCTCAATGCAACCGTTGCCGGTGCCGTCGGCGGATGTCAGGCCGAAATCGGCGTTGCTGCCGCAATGGCCGCTGCCGCTGTTGTCGAGTTGATGGGCGGAACACCGGAACAATGTACAGATGCCGCCTCAACAGTGCTTATGAACATGTTGGGTCTTGTCTGCGACCCGGTGGGTGGCCTGGTAGAATATCCATGCCAGAACCGAAATGCATCCGGTGCATCCAACGCCATTGTGGCCGCTGAAATTTCCCTTGCAGGTATTCACCAGCTGATCCCGCTGGATGAAATGATGGATATCATGTATACCGTCGGAAAAAAACTGCCTGCTGAACTGCGCGAAACGGCCCTTGGCGGATGTGCATTATCCCCAAGTGCCTGCGCAAAATGCAAAATTAAACATTAAATACAGATAGTCTAAAAGACCAGTCCCGTCATTCAACGGAACTGGCCTTTTATATAATAAACGCTATTCTATTACATGATCAGATAAACAACTGCTGCTGAAATCATGATCTGAATGATGGCAAATCTGAACACAGCCTGTGTGTTGGACCATCCCATCACCTTACGGACATGATCATGCAGCGGTGTTCTTGTATTCACAAGAATCCTGATCTTCAGGAAGCGAAGCAACGATACCTTCAGAAGACCGAGACCGCCGTCCAGAATCAGTACAATCGCTACAGGGATATAAATAAATGGGCTTCCCGTCTTCAGGGCTGCAATACTGATGAAAAAGCCCATGGCTCTTGAACCTGCATCGCCCATCATCAGCTTACTCGGTGTTGCATTAAACCAGAGATAAGCCAGAATACAGATGACAAACAGCAAAATCGTATGGGAGAAGACCGGATCCATTCCCTTGATCTGATCCACCATATACAAACTGATCAATGTGATGATCGTCAGCGTACCGGACAGACCATCCACACCATCACTGCAGTTTGTCACATTGATGGATACCCATACAAGAACAACGGTCAGAATACCGAAGATCACCGGAGGGATCGTGATACTGCCGCCGAAGATTGCAAACTCTACAACGTTGCTGTTAAAGTTCAAAAATGTAATGGCAACCATGACCGCAATGGCGAA
This sequence comes from Coprococcus intestinalis, assembly GCF_023656595.1. Classification (NCBI taxonomy): domain Bacteria; kingdom Bacillati; phylum Bacillota; class Clostridia; order Lachnospirales; family Lachnospiraceae; genus Coprococcus; species Coprococcus intestinalis. Next base: position 182,832 of record NZ_JAMOKJ010000001.1, read on the forward strand.
ATCCAGAAGCCCTTTCTTGAGTTCTCCCCAAGGGGCTCTGGAACAATCGTCCAGAAATCCTGTCATCATGGCGGCTGCCAGTAATACAAGGTAAATAATAATCTCTGTATTCAGCTCGCAGAATAAAACAACTGATACGATAAATACAAGGATAAATATAAATCCTGCACCTCTCGGCTTTCCCGCAGACAGGGCACCGTTCACAGCGAACTCTCTTCCCTGATCCTTCGGCAGTCTATCATTGCACTTGACAAGGAGCAGACAGGTCATTATAAAAGCAAATACCAGACCGGCCAGTGCCATTATATTCGCCGGCACACCATTAAACAACATGTTTATCATTAGCTCTTTCCTCTCTCTCATTCTAAATCAGGCCTCTCCGGCATAAAATACATGTCTGCCCGGCAGTCATGCGTCTTATCCGACCCCAGCATATTTCAAAGGCTTCCTTGTAGGTTTCTAGCCAATCAATGCGCCAAGCGCGCCAAAAAGTCCCGCACTTGCAGCTCCCATGATAATACCTGCCAGGAGTACACCGCACATAACAGCCACCACACTGGACTTGAAATCCATATCCAGAAGACTGGCTGCCAGAGTTCCCGTCCAGGCACCTGTTCCCGGAAGCGGAATGCCCACGAATAATAAAAGCGCCACAAACAAACCTCTGCCTGCCTTCGCCTGAAGCTTCTTGCCGCCCTTCTCGCCTTTCTCAAGGCAAAAACTGAAAAATCTGCCGATGACCGGCTTATCAGCTCCCCAGACCAGTATCTTTCTCGCAAACAGAAAGATAAAAGGGACCGGCAGCATATTGCCGATAATGGCTGTGATATAGGCCGGCAAAAACGGAAGTCCTATTCCGGTGGCATAAAGAATGGAGCCGCGGAGTTCAATCAGCGGCACCATTGAAATTAAAAATACAATAATATAATTCATCATCTTTCCTGCACCTCTGCAATTCTACTATAATACCCATCCTACTCAAATCGAACATAAGCTATTCTATCACAAATATGCAGGAAATCAAACCTTTTCATTTAAAGAATCTGCTCTTTAGCTAAATGTAAGCCAAAATGAAGCTTAGCTGACCACATTCTGAGGTCTGCCCTCGTCAAACGCCTGAATATTGGCAGCCAGGATAGACACCAGTCTCTGACGCGTCTCAAGGCCCTTCCAGCCCATATGCGGCGTCAGAATAACATTCGGCATATCATAAAGCGGATTATCCTGTACCGGCGGCTCTGTCTCCTGTACATCCAGACCTGCACCGGCAATTCTCCCCTCTTTCAGCGCTTCGATCAGCGCCGGTTCATCAATAAGGGCACCGCGTCCGGTATTAATAATGTAAGCTGTCGGTTTCATCATGGCAATGGTCTCTTTGTTGATCATATGTCTTGTCTGCGGTGTCAGCGGACAATGCAGACTGATATAATCACTCTGTTTCAGCAATTCTTCCAAGGAGACGTACTTAAGATTATCCTCATCGGCTCTCGGTGTCCTTGTATAAGCAAGTACTTTCATGCCAAGGGCCTGTGCCACCTTGATCACTTCACGTCCAATAGTTCCGGCTCCCACAACACCCAGAACCTTGCCATTGACTTCCACATGGCTGACCTGCATACATTTCGTAAAATTGCTTCGGTCTCCCCTTGCCAGCATTGCCTGCTGGATCTGCATGGAGGAACTGAGATTCAGAATCATCATAATCGCTGTATGGGCCACACGTTCTGTGCTGTAAGCCGGAATATTGCATACCGTAATACCTCTGGCCCTTGCAGCTTCAATATCGATATTGTTGTATCCTGTTCCGGCCTCACAGATCAACTGAACAGAATCCGGAAAACGGGCAATTGTATCGCCGTCAACGGGCATCTCCTTCGTCACAACAACATCCATCCCCTGCACACGTTCAAGAATCTGATCCTGCTCTGTAGAAGCATATTCCTTGACCTCAGATGACAAAACGGACAGATCCAGCTTGCCATCGTAATTCATCCTCTCTGAATTCAAAACAACCGTCTTTAATCCCATAAAAATCCCCCTTTCTGTAAATTCAGATGGTGCAAAATGCTTCCTTGTTCTTCGAAAACATCTAAATTAACAGTTCCCCGCAGGTACGCTTCCGCTGCACAACATCTGCAACGGTACTAAGGCGCTAAAAAACAGCGCCTAAGGACCGGCGATGTTGAACCACCTGCTGCGAACTGTTAATTTAGATGTTTATCCAAGAATAACAAGCGTTTTGCTATTTTCTGAATATCCATAAATCAAGTCATCTCATGAAAATGATTTTCCATATACTTTATTTTAGCAGATTTTATATAAGATTGCCATAGGGAAAGCGGCCGCATTAAATAATAAATCGATTGCGGTTCAAAACTAAAAATGGGATTCCAAAAGAGCAATATTAATACTTATGACCGCAATCATTTCATTATTCAGCGGCCGCCCTATTTCACGCCGTGGCTCAGGATAAATTGCTTCCACGGCTCAATCTTATCCGCCTGCAAATGAACACCATCAAAGGTGGAATCGGCTTTTAATGCACCGTTCTCATCATCCAGAACTTCATTATAATCCAGATAAAAAATCGTCTTGTTGTCCGCCAGTTTTTTAAGCCACTTATTGCGGGCGTTGATTTCTGTATTGTTGATCACTGTACCCTCTGCATCCTTCTCGGCGGATACATGAATAATAGACTCCACGAAGATCAACGCATTCGGCTGAAGTTCCCTGATACGCGCCACAACCTTTTTGAACTGCTGGTAATAGGTTTCCGCTGTACCGGTTCCCAGTTCATTCACTCCCAACATGATATAAACTTTGCCGAACTGTTTATTCTGAAGTTCCTCATCAATGGTCCTGTCTTCATCATCCGGCACCACATCCATGATATCCCAGATGTTAGTTCCAGTCTTAACATAGTACGTCGTATTCTCCCATCCCGCATACATTTTCAATGTATCCGTTCTGGAATCACCGATAAACACCGCATCATCCAGATAACTCTGATCCACATCCGTAAACGGTCCGCCTTTTTTGGCGGCCTGCTGTTCCTTCGTTCCCTGGGCATCCGCTTTCAGCAGTGTCGGATGCTCTGCTGCCTTCTGGGTCCATGTACCAAGGACATCCGCCGCCGTTGCCTTCCCTGTATAATTCTTATAGGCCTCGATCGCACGCTGCCCGCCAAAGTAAGGGCCGCCAATAAGGCAACAGATGATCAAAAGCATCGTCATCGGGTACTTTCTGGCCCAATCGATCCATCCACGCATCCTCTGCACCTCCTAAAATCTGAAATATAAAAACGGATTGCTGGCTGCTGTCTGCATCTTATAGACACACAGACCAAACAGGACAAGGAGAATCAAAATTGTCAGCGGCCTGTTCTTATTCTCACGGTATTTCCCATAAGGCCACGCCGTCGAAAAGATAAAGGCCAACACCAGATAAATACCATACTGCCGTACAGTCTGCTCAAACAGATCCAGATTCATTGTCCAGTAACCGGCATCACTCAAATGTCCGAACATCTGCATCAGATAGGTTTTGACTGCACTCAGATTATCCGATGCAAAAATTACCCATCCGGTCACCACTGCCGGAAATGTGAAACACCATCCGACAACAGGATATTTCTCAAAAAATCTCAGCAAAAACAGCTTTTCTATCATCAACAGGGAAAAATAATACATGCCCCACAGAATAAAGTTCCATCCAGCGCCATGCCATAACCCAGTCAAAGACCAGACCACAAACATATTGAACAACATTCTGACTTTGCCGTGACGGCTGCCGCCGAGAGGAATATAGACATAATTCTTAAACCATCCGCTGAGAGTCATATGCCAGCGACGCCAGAAATCTGTAACAGAAGTCGCCATATACGGATGCCGAAAGTTTCTGGGAATTCGAAATCCCAGCATTTCTCCAAGCCCCATAGCCATCATAGAATAGCCCTGGAAGTCAAAATAAATCTGAAAGGTATATCCCAGTGCTCCCAGCCAGACCATTGGAACAGACGCTGCACTGACACCTGCCGTCTGAACCTGATTCCACAAAGTCCCAAAGGTATTCGCCAACAGCATCTTCAGGCTCAGACCAATGATAAAGGTCTTAATACCATTTTCCATATGGTGCCAGCTCAAAACACGCTTTTTCAGCTGCGCTGACACATCATGATACAATACAATCGGACCGGCGATCAACTGAGGAAACATACTCAGAAAAGCGCCCAGATCAACAAAACGTTCCTCCGGCTTCACTTGACCTCTGTAAACATCAATGGCATAAGCTGCAATCTGGAAAGTATAGAAACTGATGCCTAAAGGCAGCGATACCTCCGGTGCATTCACATGGGGCAGCTTCACACTGCTTCCCCTGTCCGCCAGCCAGACGGCCAGATGATTCCAGTTGGCTACAAAAAAATCCATATATTTAAATATAAACAGCATGCCAAAGCCATACACAAGCATGACCACCAGACAAATCCTCTGACATTTCCGGCTTTTTCCCTGGGAATACCTGGTCAATGCGTAATGGATCACCAGCGAAACAAGAATCAGCCAGAAAAACCGATGTTCACCATAGGCATAAAAAAACAGGCTTCCCAAAAACAGTATCAGGTTGCCATATTTTTCCGGAACAGTATAATAAATCAACAAAAAAATCGGCATAAACAGAAATATGAATTCTATACTGCAAAATAACATCGTCTTACAAATCCTTTCTGTAACTGTTATTTCAAGCCGGACACGCACACAACTTGATCAGCATTGACTATCATACCACTGAATACGCCGAAAAAAAACCTTTTTTTCGCTATTTTTGATTTATGATTCAAATTTGCCAAGGAATTCCTTCATTCGAGGATTTTCTGAATTAAACACATCTTCCGGTTTGCCTTCCTCAACGATCACACCCTTGTCCATGAAAACCACATAATCCGACACATTTTTGGCGAAATTCATCTCATGGGTAACAATGACCATTGTCATCTTTTCTGCTGCCAGATTCTTAATAATCTTCAGGATCTCACCTGTCAGCTCCGGATCCAGCGCAGATGTCGGTTCATCGAAGAACAAAATCTTCGGTTTCATTGCCAGTGCTCTTGCAATAGATACTCTCTGCTGCTGACCGCCGGACAGCTGATAAGGATAGGAATTCTCCTTGTCCTCAAGGCCCATTTTCTTCAAAAGTTCTCTTGCCTCTGCATAAACTTCGGATTTATTTCTTTTCTGCACTCTCAATGGGGCATCCGTAATGTTTTTTATGACGGAATAATGCGGAAACAGATTGAAATTCTGGAAAACAAGTCCATAGTAACTATGGATCTTCTTCAAATCCGCCGCCTTGGCATACACTGCATGTCCGTCCTTGCTGAAAGCCGCCTTATCCCCAAGATAAATAATCTCTCCGTCATCAATGGTCTCAAGCATCGTCGCGCACCGCAGCATGGTAGACTTACCGGAACCGGAGGGCCCGATAATACTCAAAACTTCACCTTCATCCACATGAATAGATATATCTTTCAGGACTTCCTGCCCATCAAAGCTTTTCTTAATATGGTTCATTTCCAGTAAACGCATGGGCTCTCCTCCTATCTGTAATAATCCATTTTCTTTTCAAGATAATCAAAAAATACCGCCACAATCAGATTGAAAATGTAATAAAAAATACCCGCCACAATAAACGGAACAACGGATGACTGGGAAGCCACCAGCTGTTTCGTCACGGTAAATACTTCTGCTACCGCCAATGTAAAAGCCAGAGATGTATCCTTGACCAGGGTAATGGTTTCATTGGCTACCGGCGGAATAATCCGCTTGATGACCTGAGGCATCACAATATAGGCAAATGTCTGTGTTTTGCTGTATCCCAGCATTCTGGCCGCCTCATACTGACCAACCGGAATCGCTGCAATGCCGGATCTGTAAATCTCTGCAAAATAAGCGGCATAATTTAAAGCAAAGCCGATCAGGACAGCTTTCAGGCGGTAAGATGGCGTGATCTGCATCCCGAAAATAAAAAAAGGGCCAAAATATACAACAAGCAACTGCAGCATCAATGGTGTACCACGCATGACAGAAATATAAAATTTGGCAATCACTGACAATATCGGATTCTTTGACATACGAATCAGGGCCAGACCAAGACCGAGAATCAGCGATGTAATCAGTGTAACAAAAAAGATTTCCATCGTGATACCCATACTGCCAAATAACTGTTGGACAATCTGCATGACCGTCATTCTCATTTCCTCCTTTATAAGAGCAAAAGAACTGCCACAAAATCAATTGATGAATTTTGTAGCAGCCAAGATGCTCTATTCAATTCTTATTCATTGTCACTAATACAGATATTGGCTGTATTGATGGATGGATACTTCGCTGCAATCTTATCTACAGTGCCGTCTTTCTCCATTTCAAGTAATGTAGACCATACCTGATCTCTCAATTCATCATTGCCTTTCTTAAAAGCAATGCCATACTGTTCCTGTGAAATCACATCATCAAGGATCACAATATTGTCATTCTGGGCCTGCTTCGTCAGTGCAACACCTTCATCCATGGCAACGGCATCTGCGGAACCTGCTTCAAGCTCCATCAGCGCGCTCTCATAATCCGGTACCTGTGTCAGGCTGCCGAAAGAATCTGCCAAAGCCTTGATATCTGTGTTTTCTTCATCCTGAAGTGCTGCCAGTGCTGAAGAATCCGCCTGAACAAGGACATTCTTGCCTGCAAGATCAACTGCCTTTTTGATGCCGCTGTTCTTGTTCACTGCAAATACCTGTGTATTGTTGATATAAGCCGGTGTCCATGTATAATCATCTTCACGGCCATTCATCGTAAAGCCGTTCCAGATACAGTCAATGGAACCTCCATTTAATTCGATATTCTTGGCATCCCAGTCGATTGGTGTCTTCACAAGTTCCCAACCATTTCTGTCACAGACTTCCTGCGCCAGGTCCAGGTCAAAGCCGACATACTCGCCATTCTCCTGATAACCATATGGCGGGAAGCTGGCATCAAAGCCAACGGTAAATGTCTTGCCATTACCGGCCGTCTCAGTACCGGCAGCCTCGGTTCCGGCAGTTTCCGTTCCCACTGCCTCCGTGCTTGCCGCAGCACTTTCTGTTGTTGACTTCGCGCCTGTATCACTGCTTCCACAGCCTGTTAACAAACATCCCATGGCTAATACTGCAGCCATGCATAAAGCTAAACCCTTTTTCATAAATGCCTCCATCTTACGTTTTCACGATTCATTTTCTTTACTCTACTAACGTGCTATCATGATAACATACGAATATGTTTTTGTCAAGAAAAGCAAAACGCATTTCTACCAGTTCTGAAAAAAACACCAATTGTCTTTTCAAGCAATTTCAAAATACATTGCTGATGAAAATTTCCAGACCTATACCGATCAAAATCACACCGCCCAATATCTGCGCTTTGCCTGCCAGCTTTATTCCGAATTTACGGCCAATGAACAGCCCTCCAATACAAATAAGAAATGTGACAGCTGCAATGATCAGGGAACAGACCAGAGCCATCAGCCAGTCATATTCAGCAATCGTAAATCCTACGGACAGTGCGTCAATGGATGTGGCTACCCCCTGGACCATCAATGCCCAGAAGCCCACGCCGGTTTCCTCCTCCTCACTGTCCCTGGGACAGACACTCTCATAGATCATATGTCCGCCGATATATCCCAACAAGATAAGTGCGATCCACGGAATAAATTTTTCAAATGCTGAAAAGTATTCTACGATCATATGGACACATATCCACCCGACCATCGGCATCAACGCCTGAAATACACCGAAAGTCCCAGCAATCCCCAGCATCTTTCTCTTCTTCATATTCGGCTCATTCAAACCATTCGCCATGGACACAGAAAAAGCATCCATCGCAAGTCCTACACCCAGCAAAATACTATTGACCACAAAAGCCAAACTCCAGCTCATACTAACCTCCCAATTTTTCTCTTAATTAATCCTATGACGACATAAAAAAAGTATAGTCCATCGACTATACCTGTCATTTATTCTGTATTCACACAAGACGCACGTATAGCCTGTCAGTTATACATGAGTCTCGCTATTTAAAACAAGCCAGGCCAATGGCCAGTATGTTGACTTGTTACGCTGAAAAACGCGCCTGCTACTCCCTCATCTCTTATAAAACTAAAAAAACACAATCCTGCACCGACCGAAGTGGAACGAAGATACGAACCGTTCGAGTCCGGCGGAGTCCTTCATTGCGCGAGACGGGGTGCTGGAAGTCCATTGGACTTCCGTTAGCACCGACCGGAGCAGAGCGGAGACCTCGAACGTTCGAGTCCGGCGGAGTCCTTCATTGCGCGAGACGGGGTGCTGGAAGTCCATTGGACTTCCGTTAGCACCGACCGAAGTGGAACGAAGATACGAACCGTTCGAGTCCGGCGGAGTCCTTCATTGCGCGAGACGGGGTGCTGGAAGTCCATTGGACTTCCGTTAGCACCGACCGAAGTGGAACGAAGATACGAACCGTTCGAGTCCGGCAGGACTCGTTTATATACAAAAGGTATCCTTTTAGGATACCTTTTGTATATAAGAAGAGCGCGAGACGGGACTCGAACCCGCGACCCCGACCTTGGCAAGGTCGTGCTCCACCAACTGAGCCACTCGCGCATAATAAATAAAATATTCATTTTCAAAGCAGGTGATGGGAATCGAACCCACGTATTCAGCTTGGAAGGCTGATGTTCTACCATTGAACTACACCTGCGTGCCCAGAACCGGAATCGAACCAGTGACACGAGGATTTTCAGTCCTCTGCTCTACCGACTGAGCTATCTGGGCTTACCGTCGCTCGTTTGCACCAGCGACGCTATTAATAATACCTTATAGTGAAAGATTTGTCAACAGTTTTTTTTAAGTTTTTTATATTTTCAATAGTGCCATCAATTCATCCTTTGTCAACGCAGACAGACCGCCCATCTCACCGCTGAGGATCTCATCTGCCAGCTGCTTCTTCGCTTCCTGCATTTCAAGGATTTTCTCCTCAATAGAATTTTTGGCAATTAATTTATACACAGTAACAATATTCTTCTGCCCAATTCGGTGTGCCCTGTCTGTTGCCTGATTCTGCACCGCCAGATTCCACCATGGATCATAATGAATGACCACATCCGCCCCGGTCAGATTCAGTCCGGTTCCGCCTGCCTTCAGTGAAATCAAAAATACAGGCACGGTTCCCTCATTAAAATCACGTACCAGCTCAATTCGTTTCTCCTTGGCTGTCTCGCCGGTGATCTTATACCATTCAATATGGGCCGCTTTCAAATCCTGTTCCAGCAATTCCAGCATCGATGTAAACTGTGAAAAAATCAGCATACGATGGCCGCCTTCAATAGCCTGGCTAATCAGTTCCATACAAGCTTCACGTTTGGCTGAACCGCCGTCATACGCCTCATAAAGCAGTGACGGATCACAGCACACCTGTCTGAGTCTCGTCAGCTCAGCAAGAATCTTCAGTTTATTCTGAACAAATTCCGCATCCGCCTGTTCCTCCAGCATAGCCTGCATATGAACAACCTGTCCGTCATATAACTTCTGCTGTTTTGTATCAAAAGCCGCATAACATACTTTTTCCAGTTTGTCCGGCAGATCTTTCAGCACATCTTTCTTCAGACGCCGCATAATAAAGGGCGCTGTCATCCTTCTGAGATTGTCCGAAACATGCTTGTCCTGATTTTTGACGATCGGCATTTCAACATTCTTTTTGAAATCTTCATATGTATACAGGAATCCCGGCATCAGATAATCAAAAATACTCCACAGTTCACTTAAACGGTTCTCAATCGGCGTACCGGTCAGCGCATACCGAACCTGACTATGGATCAACTTCACCGCTTTTGCCGCAGCCGTTGTATGATTTTTAATGTACTGTGCCTCATCCAGTACCTGCCCCCGGAACTGACACCCTTCATATTCATGGATATCCCGTTTCAGCAGATCATAAGAAGTGATCAGAACATCCCACTCCTGATAACGGCTGATTTTCTCTTTTCGCTCTTTCTGTGTTCCAGTCAGCGTCTCGGCATTTAACGCAGGTGCAAAACGTGCCAGTTCTTCTTTCCAGTTATAAACAAGAGAAGCCGGACATACAACCAGAGAGGTGCCTTTTTGTCCCTCCCGTTTCCATACCAGAAATACCGCAATCATCTGAAGTGTCTTGCCGAGACCCATATCATCTGCCAGAATGCCGCCAAAACCGCCACTTTCAACCGTACGCAGCCACTTATACCCCTCTGTCTGATATTGGCGCATCGTATCCTGAAGCGTTTCCGGTACTTCATAATCTGAATCCGTCACCGTCTTGAAATCTTTGACCAGCTTTCTGAAATGACTGTCTCTTTTCAGATAAATACCGCTGCTTTGCTCCAGCATTTTGTCCAGATACAGCGCCCGGTAAACCGGCAGCTGCATCTTTCCCTGCACAAATTCCTTTGGTGACAAATGCAATGCATCCATCATCTGTCCGAGGATTTCCACACTATCCTCTTCAATATTAACAAAATCACCGTTTTTCAGACGAAAATATTTTTTCTTTCTGCGATAGCTATTCAAAACCTCCAAAAGCTCTTCATTGGTCATGTCATCCAGCGTAATAGACAAATCCATCAATCCGCTTTCCATGGAAACACCCACAGATACCTTCGGCATCCGTCGAATACTGAGTCGTTTAAAACGATCTGTACTGTTGACTTCCCCCAAAGTCATCAATGCTTCAATTCCCTGATCCAGAACCTGATAAATCAGTGCTTCTTCCCGTCCGCAATGAAAGACCGATCCGCTCTCATCTACTTCAGGGAAATACTGCATCACCTGATCTATAATCTCATGTTCCTTAAAAAGATCACGAAAATCCTCTGCCGAACCCCCACGACATGTCACATCTACAGTGTTCTCACCATAAACAGCCTTAATCTCGCAGGTCAGATTTTCTTCTTCCGCATCCAGATAAAAGGCAAACTTTGCTTCCGGCGGCAGATACTGCAGGATATCCCTGCTTTCAGCACCTTTTACGCTGCCATACTTCTTAAATTCAGGCAGAAACCGATAGTAAAAATCCGCAAGATGCTTTCTGCCGATATTAAATTGAATTTTCCCGCTGTCATTCGACATATTATATAGAGGCAGTAGACCTTCTATAGCTTCCCGCTCTGTTCTGCACAGCACTATTTTTTCACGATGATCTTCAAGGAAATAAACAGCCTCTGTTCCCTCCATGACTTCGTTTATTTTGCATGAAACATGAATGCCGTCAAATTGATTTCCTGCATCCGCCAGCCGGCTCACTGTCATTGTCATGTTCGGCACGCCATCTGCACATTCAAGATAAACTTTCTTTCTGCCTTGTGACGTCCATTTGGAACATTCTGGCTTTCTGTCCCTGATCAAACTATAAATCTGGTCAAGATCGGTTCCAGACAAATCGATATTCCCTTTAATTTCTTCTTCCATCGAATAGTAACTGCGTGTCCGATTGCGGCGCATTCTCTGCTGCTGCTCTTTAATCTGTCTTTTAATAAAAGCATAATACTTCTCAGAAGTCTCTTCCAACCGGCAGCCGGCAAAACTGATCCTTGTTGTTTTACCGAAAGCTACTGTATCTCCGCGCTCCATCTGCCCGACAAACTCCGTCAGATCTTTGATCACATACATTTTCCCTGTGCCAACCTTGAAAGATACCGCCAGACCACCTGACAGACACTCAAACCTTGGTTCCAGATAAAGCGTTTGCTTGTCAGAAACGGACGTATTTGAACTGTTTTTGACATATCTTTGCTGATAAACCCCCAGAATCTGCTTTCCTCGCAAATCTGTCGCATCCCCCGGTCTGTGTGCGATCAGATAATCTTCCATGAGATACATAAGCGCTGCCTCATGGACACAAACATTGCCATAACTATACGCTCTATATCCCTCTCCGGGAGCCGTATAAGATCCTCTGCATCCTCTGACATAACACAGTGCCTGTTCAACACGGTCCTTAGAGCAAAGGACCTGAACCGCATAACCATCATTTCCTTTTGTAAGATATCTGCCCTCTGCATGCAGAATAAGCTTCGAATCACCGTACCAGCCCAAATACCCCGTTTGAATATCATCAAGGACAATCTGCTTTTGCTCTGCCAGTCTTTTGGCCTTCTCCCATATACTCCTTGACAATTCCAGTTTTTGAGCAGCCATATTCAGATCAAAATAATTATATTCCGTCTGGGCTGCCAACTTTTTGAAAATGACTTTATCTTCCCTATCCATTCTCTGCTGTGCCAGCTCTAATTCTGTCTGAACATCATTTTCCTTTTGATCTGCTTCCACCGCATACAAAAGCGCCGCCATATGTTTGCAATTCTGGCCGTTATATGCATAAAGGCAGGAACACTCCATGTCTTCAATATCTCCGTCTTCTCCCATCCGAGCGATGACATTGTAGCTCCTGCTGCCTTTAACAGCCGCAAACCATTCGTGATCACGATGTGTCAGCCCCTTGACTCTTCCCTCATGGTAATACTGTCTTCCCCTTGAAAGAATGGTGCTGTTAAAATACTTTTTCCAGTCCGTCATTTTTATGCTTTCTTCCACCTCTTATTATCTCTTACCTTAACCAACTGTCAGCTTCTACCAGGCTGCTACAGCGCCGCCGGCTCTTGGTTCTGTTGCCCCGGTCAGTATGCCATTCTCATCTCTGAAGATCAACTGTCCCCGGCCAAAATCCATGCTGTCTGTGGCCACCGTCACATGATGTCCTCTGGCTTTTAATCGACCTGCCATATCCATCGGAAAGCCCTGTTCAATCTCAATATTCATATCACCTGTCCACTGCCATCTCGGGGCATCCAGTGCCTCCTGGGGATTCATATGAAAATCTATGAGATTCATCATCACCTGTACATGCCCCTGAGGCTGCATAAAACCGCCCATGACACCAAAAGGGCCGATGGCTTTGCCATTTCTGGTCAGAAATCCCGGGATAATGGTATGATAGGTTTTCTTATGCGGACCGACACAATTGGCACTTTCCGGGTCCATATAAAAATTGAATCCTCTATTCTGAAGTGCAATGCCTGTTTTCGGCACTACAATCCCTGAACCGAAATTGCAGTAATTAGACTGAATAAAACTGACCATATTGCCTGCGCCGTCCGCTGTGCACAGATAAATCGTACCGCCGCTGGCAGGATTCCCGTACTGCGGTTTTGCTGCACGCTGACCAATATTGGCCGCACGGTAAGCAGCATAGACTTTCGACAGCATTTGCTCCGTCGTTACTTTCATACTTCGGGGATCTGCAATATACTGCTGCCCATCCGAATAGGCCAGTTTCATGGCCTCCAACTGCCTGTGAACCACTTCTTCACTGTCATGGCCGGCCGCAAACTGCATACATTCCATGATATTCAAAGCCATCAGTGCAACAATGCCGTGACCGTTCGGCGGTATTTCCCACACATCATAACCTCTGTAGGAAGTGCTCACTGGCTGTACCCATTCGGCCTCATAGGCTACCAGATCCCCTTTTCTCAAATAACCGCCGGTTGTCCTTGAATAGCTGTCTATTTCATCCGCCAGGCGGCCTCTGTACAGGCTCTCGCAATCCGTTGCCGCCAATTCCCTGAATGTCTCCGCATGGGCTTTGGATGACCAGATCTCTCCGGCCCGGGGTGTATGACCATCCGGGGCAAAGACTTTCCTCCATTCCTCAAACAATTCAGGTGAAAGGCTTTCTTCATAATCATCCCATGCCTGACGCCACATTTTGGAGATCACCGGCGTCACCACATAGCCCTCCTCCGCATAGCGAATCGCCGGTTCAAAGATCTTCTCCCAGGATAATGTTCCGAACCGGTCATGCAGTTTCTTCCATCCGGAAACAGCTCCCGGGACTGTCACAGGTTCCCAGCCGAACTTCGGCATCTGTTCATAGCCTTTATCCATCAACGCCTCTCTCGTCAGCAAAGCCGGCGAAAAACCGCTGGCATTAAGTCCATAAAGCTTCCCGTCCATCCAGACCTGTGCAAAAGCATCACTGCCGAAGCCATTGGATGTAGGCTCCAGCACGATCATGCAGGCTGCCGTGGCCAACGCCGCATCCACCGCATTACCTCCGGCCTTGATAATATCCAGTCCGGCCTGAGCCGCCAGCGACTGAGATGTACATACCATGCCCTTTCGCCCGTAGACTACCTCCCGCCTGGATGGGTACTTATAATTCAAAACATCATAACAGAAATTCACGAAAATCCATCCTTTCGTTTCACGGTAATGGCACCTTCTCAGTCTTTTAAAGCCATCAAAAATGCTTTATATTCTGCAATTACCTATGAATCAAACTAACACAATTATCAAGCTATGCCCAAAATTCCTCTGCATATAGTCCCATTATACCGTCCATATACTGTTCTGACAACAAATGAATTCGTAAAAAAAGAACACCGTACATGCAATCAATACACTTTCATGTACCGATATCAATGTAAGCGATGTTCTTAAAGTTTTTGTAACTGTTCAGAGCCAACCTCCAAAATGCTACGCATTTTATACCTGCTTTTTGAAATTTTGCCTGGCTCTGAACAGTTACAAATTTTCTATATAATATCCAGCACTGACTTCATCAGCAATCTTGTATATGGATGTTCTGCTTTCTCATACATTTTCCTGCCTCCCGGCAATTCTTCCACTAACTGTCCATCATGCAGGACACAGACCCGATCACAGATACCGCCTACCAGTGCAAGATCATGGGAAATAAAAAGCATTGCCATCCCCATCTCTTTTTTCAGTGAAAATAAAAGCTGCATAATTTGTGCCTGAATCGACACATCCAATGCACTTGTCACTTCATCGCAAATAAGTAGCCTCGGTGATCGAATAATCGCACGCCCAATAGCTGCCCTCTGGCACTCTCCACCACTCAGCTCTCTGCATTTCTTTTGATAGTAAGATGCGGATAGTCCCACAAGATGCATGGTCTCCAACACCTTCTCTTTTAACTTTTTCTGATCTGAAGCTAATCCTCGACTGTAATATCGAATACCTTCTGCAATACCTTCTCCTACACACATATTAGGCGGGAAAGACTGCCAGGGATTCTGAAATACCACCTGTATATCCCTATACAAATCATGCCGTTCCTTTTTTGACATGTCTGCCAATTCTTTTTCATTAGACATCAAATGGATACTTCCGTCATACCCTGTCAGAAAATTTCCTATCAATGAGCCAATTGTACTTTTACCACTGCCGCTCTCTCCAATCAGGCCAAGGCACTCCCCTTCATCAATATCAAAAGAAATATTCGATACAGCCTTTTTCTGTCCACAATTTTCTCTATAACTATAACTGAGATTTCTAATTTCTGCTATTTTCATATCTCCTATGCCCTTTACACCATCAATGCCCAGTGTGTCTCAGAATACCAGACTTTGTTCTTCCAACCTTTCATCTGCGGTGTTTCCTGATATTGCGGAAGAATGCCATTCATGGTCGGAATCGCACGAATCAATTCTCTGGTATATGGATGCTGTGGATTTTTCAACAATTCTGTCTTTTTGCCCCATTCTACCAGGTGGCCATGATGCATCACGCCGACTTTATCCGCCATATATGCGACAACTCCCATATTATGCGTCACCATCAGCATTGTCATATGCAATTTTTGACGCATATCCAATATCATATCCAATGTTTGCTTCTGTACAACCACATCTAAGGCACTCGTAGGCTCATCAGCCAGCAAAAACGCCGGTTCATTAACAACAGCCAACGCAATAGCCACCCGCTGCGCCATGCCGCCGCTTAATTCAAAAGGATATTTTGAAAGAATGGTTTCCGGCTCCCTGAATCCAAGCATTCCAAGTAGGCTTTTTGCTGTCTGCTCTGCCTCCTGCACATTGACTTTCCTATGTACATTCATAGCCTCGTAAAACTGACGATGAATGGTCTGAGTGGGATCAAAAGAACTCTCCGGCTGCTGAAAAACCATAGCAATACGGGAGCCTCTCAGCTCCCGGTATTGTTTTTTGTTCAGTTGACACAAATTGACCCCCTGAAAGACAATATTTCCTTTAGTAATACGCCCTTCTTCACCCAAAAGGCCCATGATACTGCGCACCAGAGTACTTTTCCCACTGCCGCTCTCTCCCACAATCATCACAATTTCTTCCTGAGCAACCTGAAGATCGACATCATGCAGTATTTCTTTTTCTCCGTAATTCACATAAAGCTGTTCAACTGAAAGCATATGTTTTACTCCGCAATATCCAATGTATTCGTAATCAGATAATACTCAGATGGATTCACATCCACACCCGTTACTTTATTGTTATAAACAATAAGCAGCTGCTGGCTGGCAATAAAAGCATCCGGGCAATCATCTACAACTTTCTGAGTCAGATCTTTGACGATTGCATCTCTTTCAGATGTATCAAAGGTAGTTTCCAGTTTCTGTGCATCCGCATCTACATCTGAATTACTGTAATGGCCATAATTATCAGTGCCATCTGATACAAACAACATATTGATCAGATACTGAGCATTACCTGTTGGTGCAAGGGCATAACTCAAAGCTGCAATATCAAAGTTTCCGTCCTGAAGTACATCATCCAGTACATCATAAGTCTCAATACTTAACTTAATTCCAATTGCTTCCAGCTCCGGCTGCAGCATATCTGTCATTTGCAGTAAACCTGTGTTGTAGCTGTATGTAACCAGTTTTAATTCCAGAGGTTTTTCCGGTGTGTAACCTGCAGCTTCTACCAGTGCTTTGGCTGCTTCTGTATCGTACTTATCAACAGAAAGATTAATGCCATCCGTACCGCCATAACTCAATGTATCCGGATAAATGCCATAGGATGGTTTTGCATATCCTGCAAATACAACATCTGCATAGCCCTCACGATCAATACACATACTGATGGCTTTACGAATATTCACATCCTTCAATGCTTCTGATTCAAGATTGAACTGAAGGAACTGGGATCTTGTTGATGTTGCTGCACCAATTGTATAGGTATCTGTATCAGAGAAAAGTGAAGCACTTGCTGCCGGCAGCTGTGCAATCATATCAATTTCTCCATTCTGAAGTGCCATATTTAACGCATCTACATCATCCATAATTTTCAGTTCAATATGATCAATTGCCGGTTCTCCGCCCCAGTAATTGCTGTTTTTGTCCATCTTTACTTCTGTCATAGCTGTGAAAGCAGTCGCCACGTAAGGTCCTGTACATGATGCCCCAAGTTCAGGATCAATCTCACTTTCCGCGTCATAAACACCAAACATCGGATCACAAAGATCATTCAAAATTGTAGGATTCGCTTCTGGTGTATGAATCGTCAATATCTGGCCGTCAGCCTCCATGGAATCAATTTTCAGTGTACTGGCCGCCCGGGTATTATTGCTATAGGTTCTTTCAAAACACTTCTTTACAGCTTCTGCAGTAACGGCATTGCCATTGGAAAATGTGATGCCATCCTTCAAGGTGAATACCCATGTTGTATCATCCGTATTCTCATAGCTGTCAACCAGCCATGGCTGAGGTGCCAGATTATCATCTAATCTGAACAAGTTCTCACTAATACCATAAATGGACATAATCCATCCATCCCAGTTGTTCGCAGGATCCAGACTCTCTGCGCCGAAAAATCCTGTTGTTGCACCGGCTTTCAGTGTTTTCTCACCATCACCTTCAGAAACAGCACTCTCAGCTGCTGTTTCTGACGCACTTGTCTCCACCGCCTTTGTTTCATTGCTCCCACCATTACTGCCGCAGGCCACAAGGCTAAACACCATTGCTGCTGTCACAGCAATCGTTAATAATTTCTTTTTCATTTGATTACTCCTTGTTCTTTTTTATATAAATTTAAAATGTTACCCTTTTATTACCCTTCATCAATCACATCACGAAGTGCATCTCCCAATAAATTGAATATAACAACTGTAACCAACAGCGCCAGCCCCGGAAATACAATACACCATGGCGCCTGTTGGATAAATGTTTTCGCCTCGCTCATGGTGGCTCCCCACTCCGCTGTTGGTCTGGACGGCCCCAGCCCAAGAAACGATAAACCGGCCATACTCAGTATAAAACTGCTGACATCCAGAGCAGCCGTCACAATAAGCGGTGAAACCATATTCGGCAGTATATATTTAAAAATAATTGCCGTCGGTCCTGCACCGCATATTTTTGCTGCCCTTATATACTCAGAATCTCTGATTGACAAAACCAGGCTTCGGGACAGTTTTGCATAAGTGATCCAATAAACAGCCCCCAGCGCCAGCACACTGTTTTTTAAGCCTGTTCCCAGCATTCCGGCTACTGCAACTGCCAGAATAAAATTCGGAAAAGCCTGAAAAACCAATGTAATCTTCATTAATATCCGATCCACAATACCACCGGCATATGCTGCTGTAACACCAACTGCCGTTCCGATAATAAATACAGCAAGAACGGCAAGAACAGCCGCATAAAGGGATGTCGCTGCGCCATAAAGAATTCTGCAGGCAACACACCTTCCCAGATTATCTGTCCCAAAGATATACTCTCTGCAGGGTGCCTGAAAAGCCTGACGCACATTGGTACGAAATGGTTCATGAATCAAATGCCCCCGCACGATCCATGCGCCCAGCAAAAGGCCTGCACAAAGTACCATCAGAATTATCAGTCTGAACTTGATCATTTTTTTCTTTTTCATTTCTGTCTCCTCCTGCCTGTCCTCGGATCCAGCAAAGGATACAGAAATTCAATCAGATAATTGATACTCAGATAAATAACTGCCATCCAGACAACATAACTCTGTATCACCGGATAGTCTCTGGCTGTAATCGCATCTACTGCCAATTTGCCGACTCCCGGCCATGAAAAAATACTTTCCACAATTGTTGTACCACCAAGCATACTGCCAAAAGATATCCCGATCAAAGTCACTAATGGGCCTCTGCAATTACGCAGTACGTGTCCAAATAAAATCTGCCGTTCAGACATACCTCTTGCCCTGAGGCCATCTATATAGGATCCCTGCATTTCTTTTCTGATAATGGCTCTCACCTGACGTATATACCAGGCTGACAAGGTCAATGCCAACGTCAAAACCGGCATAACAAGTCCTTTCAGACTAAGACTTCCGATCACCGGAAATATTTTTATCTTTAAAGACAAAAAATACATCAGTAAAAGCGCCAGAAAAAAAGACGGAAGCGAAGCAAATAGATAAGTCACCATCTGAATCAGGCGATCTGCTTTGCCGCCTGCATACCACGCACACCAAGTACCTAAAGGAATAGAAAGCAGCATTGTAACCCCAAGTGCTGTCACTGTCAGAATAAGTGTTCCCGGAATCTTTGCTGTCATTTCACTTAATACCGGCCGATTGGACTTATAAGAAGTGCCCATATCACCCTTGCATAAGTCCATCAGCCAATCACCATACTGAACAATCATCGGTCGGTCAAGTCCCAGCTCATGCCGGGTGGACTGCAGCGCTTCCTCACTGGCTTTTACCCCCTGATTATTCAATAGTATCTGTGCCGGATCTCCCGGAGACAGATAAGACAGGAGAAACGATAAAAATGTAATGCCTATGATCAACAGGCAAAAGCCTCCCGCCTTTTTTATCAAAAATTTCATAAATTTGCCAAAACCTTTCTCCTCTATCTATACCATCGCAGCCTGAAGTCTCAGCCGCTCTGTCTGCTGTACCGGTGCTTTAGTACACGCAACCATAAACATCGGTGTAGAACCATTATTCACTTTTTCAGCCTCACACCAGACACGCTGCCACACCTTTTCATCCAACTGTATCTGTATACCATTTAATTGTTTAAGAATCTGACGATCCCATTCCGGACGCTGAATGTGACTAAGCGGCACCTGACGTGCAATTGCCTCCATTGCTTCAATGTCCGTACACGTATAATCATCATGCATTCCAAGACTGCTGACCTTATTGCGATCCGCCTCATATGCAGCTCTTTTCTCTTCATCAAATAAATGATGATACCAATTGGCATCAAAATTCAAAAGAACGCCGCCAGGCTTCAAAACACGCATCCATTCATAGTATGCCCTATCCGGATGTTCCAGATTCCATGTTACATTTCGGCTGACAATCATATCAAATGTATTATCAGCGAACCGAAGCGCCTGTGCATCCATCTGATACCATTCGATTTTATCTGCCAGGATACCGGCATTATTCTTTGCTTTTTTCAGCATTTCTTCTGTATAATCAATAGCTGTCACCTGATAGCCGGCTCTTGATAAGATAATTGAAAAAAAACCCGGTCCTGTTCCTATATCCAGAATTCTTATCCCTTTTCTTTCCACTTTTGGCATATGTTCTTCAATGACCGACAACCAGACCGGCCATTTTTCACCTGCCAGTTCTTCAAGATTCACCTGTGAATAGCCTTCTGCACGATTTGTCCAATACTTTTCAATATTCTTTAATAATTCATCCTTCTTCATCGACTTCCCCTTCAATTACGCCTCTACATAAAATTAAAGTATCTGTTCAGAGCTAACCTCCAAAATGCTACGCATTTTATACCTGCTTTTTGAAATTTTGCTTGGCTCTGAACAGTTACAAATTAAATAATGTTGTATTTACAAACGTAAAAAGCTCCTGTCCAAAAGGACAGGAGCTTCATACTCCACTATCATACACTGCCTGTGCATATATCTGTTAAAATAAATATACTGGTAACTGTTCAAAGCTAACCTCCAAAATGCTACGCATTTCGTCGGTGTGGCGTATCCGCCAAATAATTATTCGTATGCGTACTTCATATACGCTAGTTCATATAAATATTTTACTGGAAATCACATGCTGTGTCAATACATTTATATCTTCTGGCTATACATCAAATGCATAAATCTATGCTATTTCGCTGTTTCTTCAGTCTGCTGAGTCTCTGTCCCGGATTCCAGAACCGTCTCCAATGCCTCCGCAGGCTCCTCGCCTTTAACCGACACCTCAATCTCAATAGAATCCAACATCTCTGACAGTTTCTTGCTGGCACTCTCAGCGACAACTTCTTTACTGCTTTCAGCTGCTGCCTCTGTACCTTTGACTGTTTCTTCCGTCTCCCGAACGTTCTCAGTCTCTGCAGTATCTTCACTCTCTCCGGTCGCTTCTGTCTCTCTGAAATTCTTGTTCTCTTCAAACCACTGGACTTCAAAGAGCAATGCATCACCATTGGCCAGTTCCACCAGATACTGATTATGATACTTAAGATTCTTGCCGCCATCCACTTCTTCTGTTGTCGGCTGGCAAACTGCACTGTAAGCCTTGACTCCGATGGTTGTCTGCTGTACAGAATTGTTGAAAATCTGGTCCATCACCGTCTGGATGTCTTCATTCTTGATCTTCATGGCCGCGAAGAAAACCGGCTTTGAAGAAAATGTCTGTCCTCTCAGACCAATTTCATCATAATCTCCTGTGCGATTATATTCAAATACGGTGTCATCATAAATCACACTGTAACCCAGGCTGCTCTCAAACACTTTCTTGTTCTGTGTACTGCCTTCTGTGACTTTATCTGATTCCACACTTTCACGCACAGTTTCCGGATTTGTCTCCGTCTCCTGTACAGTCTCTGTCAATTTCTCTGAATCGGATGATGTCTGCGTATCTGCATTGCCGGTATATATCTTCTCACACCCTGTCAAAGCCAAGAGCATTACCAGCAGCATAAATAACATGATTCTGGTATGTCTTCTCATATACTCCTCCTAATATATCTTACAGACAAATGGAAAAGCCAACCATCTGTCCTGTCTGTGTATCGAATATACAGCAGATTCCCGAAAACGTCAAGTCTTTAACAGGAATACGGGCATTATTTTAGAAGAAGTTTATACTTTGCCCTGTATCTAATAGTCACTGACGCTCTCTGACTCTGTCGTATCTGAGGATTCATCCTGCATGGAAAGCTTCACTCTGAGAATTCGGTAAATAGATTCATCCAGGCGATCCTCTGTGATATCTCCTTTCTTAACTGCCTTGAGTACGCCTTCGTAGGCTGCCTCCAAATCATCCGGTTCAAGCAGAAGATCAGCCCCGGCCTGAATAGCCTTCACCGCTGCATCCGCTGCACCGTAGTTCTTCACAATGGTCTTGTCGTTCAGATAATCTGTCATAACAATTCCCTTAAATCCAAGATCCTTGCGAAGGACCTCGCTGATCATCTTCTCAGACAACGAAGTCGGTGTATCATCACCTGTCACATTCGGCACAGAAATATGTCCCACCATAACAAAATCCATTCCCTGTGCAATGGCATTGCTGTACGGCAGGAATTCCTTCTTCTTCAGCTCATCCAGTGAACTGTTGATCACCGGAAAACCGGACATGTTCGAAGATGCTGCACCGTATCCCGGGAAATACTTCATAGCCGCATTCACATCTTCCTCCTGGATACCTCTTATAACCTCCAGTGCCATATCGGAAACCGTCTGGGCATCAGTGCCAAATGTACGATTGCCGATGCCGGTACTGTTGCCGGATAAAACATCCGCAACCGGTGCCAGATCAAGATTCAATCCATATGCTGACATCAGACTGCCGATGGACTTGCCTGCTTCATAGGCATTGGTACTGTCATCCTTGCGTCCGATTTCAGACATGGACGGTGCACCGCTATGTACCGAATTTGCTGATGATGACGAATAGTCACTGCCGTCATCACTGTAGCTGTTCTCGTAGTATTCATCCAGATTGTCATTATTGCCGAGAACAGATGCGCTTCCGCCCTCTTCGGCTGCTGCCAGGAAAAGCGGAAGGCCGGATATCTCTTCACTGTAAGACTGCAGATTATCTGTCATCGTACCAAACTGGCTTGAAGAATCAATATTATCCTTCGCAAACACAATACCGCCCACCGGATAATCCTGTAAAGCCTGATAGGTCATATCGCCCGCATACTGTACAGAATCCACACCGGTCAGTGTCTCCGGAGAAACAACAAATAACTGTGCCACCTTCTGCTCCAGTGTCATCTTGTCAATGATAGCCTTGATTGCTTCACTGTCACCGCCGGAATTACTCTTAAATGCCTGCCATGAATCACCGCCGTCTGCACTGTAGCTGATGGTCGTCTCATTGGTACCGAGATTCTCATTGACCACTGAACATACATAGACGATCTCATTCTCACTGATCATCTCCAAATGATTACTGCCATTTAAGTCAAACCATACATCCGCAGTACATTTATTCCATGTCTCACAGCCATCTTCAGTTTTATAGGCTTCATAGAATGCACTGTCCGTGCCTTCTCCCAGAGACTTCAGCAGATATCCATGCGCCTTATCATAAAAAATGACACTGATGTAGCTGTCACTGCCTTCTTCATAAAACGGATTGGTAAACTTGACCTTAAAATCTCTTCCTTCATATGTAATGGTCTTCATCTGCTTATTCATGCGAAGCAGCTCACCATCATACACCCAGTCCGCATCACTGTCTTTGGATGCCTCCGCTGCCTTTGTATCTTCTTTATCAGACAGACTCTCTTTCAGATCCGATAGTGTCGATTTCGCCGTACTGCTGTCAGACCCATGCCCCTTGATCATGAATACACCCAGTACAGCAATCAGAATAATCAAAATAGTTGTTGTCACTGCAACAAGCTTTTTCATTCTTTCCCCTCCTGTCATAATGTACATAGGAAAATAATACCATAATCATTACAGGAAAAACAGCTGAATTTTACAAAAAAGTATAAAATTCAGCTGTTTTTGAATATGATCTAAATAATAAGCAAAAGGACATAAACCACTGCGCTGGCAGAAATGGCAACGGTAAACAAACTGCCTCCCGCAAGTGCCGCAATCACACCGGCCACTACACCGGCTGCCGCTGCCGGAATACAGTCCACTGCAAAAAACACAGCCGGGAAAGTCATCGCTGCAAGCACCGCATATGGAATATAGGTCAGAAACGACCGTACAAAACGATTGGTGATCTTCTTCTTGAAAACGACCAGCGGCAGGACACGTACAAGATATGTCACCGCAAACATGATAAAAAGATAAATCCAGTAATTATGCTGCATGTTCGGCCTCCTCTTCTTCTGACACCGGATAAAGCAGTGCGCCTACCGCGGATGCTGCCACCGCACAGATAATAATTGAAAATCCGTCTGTAATGAATGAAAATACCGGCACAAAATGGATGATGCAGCTCAGCAGTACCGCCACACATACAACCACAAGAATCGGATGTTCCTTCCGCATAGCAGGAATAATAATCGCCAGGAACATGCCATAGATCATAATGCCCAATGCGTTGCCGAGAGTTGTCGGCAAAATATTGCCGCAGATAGCCCCTACAAGGGTGCCGCCTGTCCATCCGATATACGGAAGAACGGCCAGACCAGTCATATACGCAGGTGTTACAGTCTTATTCCGGCTCATAGCCACCGCAAAAATCTCGTCCGTATTGCAGTGACCCAGGATCAGCTGCTGCCACCGCTTAAATGTAGGATCCAGCTTCTGTGACAAAGAAATACTCATCAGCGCATACCGCATATTGATGACCAGTTCCGTCACCATCATTTCAACATAGGACCCCGATGCCGCTATAATCCCGATCCCCGCAAACTGTCCGGATGATGTCAGGTTCGTCAGCGAGATCAACACGGCTTCCC
The DNA here is from genome assembly GCF_023656595.1 of Coprococcus intestinalis. NCBI lineage: Bacteria > Bacillati > Bacillota > Clostridia > Lachnospirales > Lachnospiraceae > Coprococcus > Coprococcus intestinalis. The sequence goes on from NZ_JAMOKJ010000001.1 coordinate 207,526, forward strand.
ACCAGCTGATGCCCGAAGCAACCGCTGTCAGTCCAAATGAAAAAGAGACTGAGAAATAACCAATTGCAATCGCAATGCCATCTCTCAGTCCTCTCTTAAATGCCATCAAATTCATATCTGCAATCCTCTTTCCCAAAATTCCGTGATATCTTTACACCGTTTTGTAACAGAAAGCCCGGCCTGACAAAGTTAATAAAAATTAACTGTATTGAGGGAACGTCAGTCCGGGCGGTGAATAATTCATCACATACTACATTTATTTTAAACCATTTTCCAAAATTTGCATAATTCCCAAAAAATATAGCTTGCTATAGTCATCAGCTATAGCAAGCTCCTATTATTACGGCAACAGCATCTGCCGCTATTCGATCAGATATTTTTTTAAAAATTCGAGGTATTTACGGCCGATCTCGCTCCGGACCGAATCTTTCATTGCGATCGCCCCGATATGGATCGTCTCATCCAACGCCAACGGCTTACAGATCAGATCCCCGCCGCCCAATTCTTCAATATAAATACCTGCACTCGGTGTATAGCCGTTCAGGCCGAGAATCAGGTTAAAACATGTTGCCCTGTCCGTCACACGAATGGACTTCTTATGCTGAAATGTACTGAGGACCTCTTCCGCAAAATAAAAAGAATTGCTCTCGCCCTGTTCAAAATAAATATACGGATAAGGTTCCAGATCCTCCATCCGGATCAGATCCCGATCTGCCAGGGGATGTCTCGCTGAAATAAAAATGTAGGGCTTCGTTGTATACATCTCCGTAAAAGTCAGATTATACTCCTTCAAAGTCCGCATAATGACCTTCTTGTTGAAATCTGCCAGATACAGGATTCCCAACTCACTTCGACCATTTTTGACATCCTCTATAATGTCATATGTCTTCTTCTCCGAAAGTGCCAGATCATACTCATCCGGCCCATATTCCTGCACCAGATCAATAAATGCCCTGACCGCAAAGTTATAATGTTGGGCAGATATATGAAAATACTGCTTTTCCGGCTCCTTATTGAGGTACTTGTCCTCAAGCAGTACAACCTGCTCAATGACCTGCCTTGCATACCTGAGAAATTCTTCTCCTTTATTCGTCACACGGATGCCTTTATTATTGCGGATAAACAACTGAATTCCCAGATCATTCTCCAGATCATGCATGGCATTGGTCAGGCTGGGCTGTGAAATATACAGCACCTTTGCCGCCTCATTAATGCTCCCTTTCTCGGCAATGGCAATGACATATTTTAACTGCTGCAGTGTCATTTTATTTCCTCATCCGTCTCTTCAGCTTTACCATCCACATAATATTCAGATGCCTTTTTAGAAACATAAATGGTTGTAATGAGGTCTGTCACACCGCTGAAAAGGAATCCGATGCCCACAAGACGCATCAGCCATGCCACGGTTGAAAACGGATTCAGTATGACAATTAAACCGATAAAAATATTCACCGCTGATGTCAGACCGATCCGCACCCATGTATCAAATCCCATTCGTTTCAGATCGAAAGCATGCTGCAGTTTCAGAATACCGCTGAGGACAACACCGATTCCCAGAACAACGGGCAAAACAGAAACTACAAGTTCCGATTTCACACAAATAAAAATACCGATGCAGACAATCACCAGTCCTTTGATCAGATCATTATTGCCCGCTGCCAGTTCCTTCCTCAGAAAATAACCGATCAGGAAAAACGCACCAATCATGATCACCAGAATACCGATCACATTGGCAATCGTGACCAGCGTCAGTTCCGGCATCAACAATAAAACAAGCCCGCAGATCAGCAGGGCCACTGCACCGCCAATCTCCTGTACTTTCCAGTTCTTCAACACATTTATCACTCCTCAATATTTTGCTTTTATTCTTTGCGCGGATATTCCTGCTGATAATCATCAAACATCTTTGACTTGCTTCGAAGCTCCAGGCCCCTGATGATCAGCTGCCTGATCAAATCATAAATAACCGCAAAAACAGGCACGCCAATGATCATACCGACAAAACCGAATAATCCACCGAAAAGCAGAATAGAGAAAAGCACCCAGATACCAGATAATCCCGTACTGCTTCCAAGAATCTTCGGCCCGATGATATTGCCGTCCACCTGCTGCAAAATCACAATAAAAATAACAAACATCAGACAGGACATTGGACTAACCGTCAGCAAAATGATCGCCGATGGAATAGCGCCGATGTATGGTCCAAAAAACGGAATGATATTCGTCACACCGACAATGACACTGATGAGGATCGCATAAGGCAGCCCCATGATCATCATTCCAATATAACAGATACCGCCGATAATAGCTGAATCCAGCAGCTTACCGCCAATAAATCCCGAAAAGACTCTGTCCGCAAAACGTATCTCTTCAATAATCTTATCCGCCCAACGCTCCTTAAACAGACTGTACAACAACAGTTTGCCCTGTTTTTTGAATTTTCTGCGTCCATACAAAAGATAAATAGCCACCACCAGACCAATGAACAGATCCATAAAAATTCCTGCCATATTGATCATACTGTCAGATAAACCGGTGAGGATCATATTCATATACGGAAGAATACTCTCCTTTAACCATCCTGAAAGGGACTCTGTGCCTGCATCTGACAACTGCATAATATAATTCCGGATCACTTCATTGCCTTCAAACAGATGATCCACCATATGACTGATACTCTCGATCATCTCCGGCAGTGACCGTGCGATCCTTGCCACACTCAGTGCCAACTGCGGAAGCAGCATAGCCAGGACTGCATAGATGACCACCAGACCTGTCACAATACTTCCGATCACACTCACTGTACCGATCAGCTTCTGCCGCTTCGGATGCCAGTGTTTGTTCAAAAAACGCTCGTAGGTATTACACAGCGGCTTCAGAACATAGGCAATGCCTGCACCATATATAAACGGCATCAGTATATTCAATATCTTGCCGATCAGACTTCGCAGTGCATCCATTCTGAATAATATAAAGAAGAACAGAATACTCAATGCCGCTGTACAGAATACGGCCAGTATCATTGCCAGATATTTTTTAAATTCTTCTTTCAACAAATTACCTCTTCTTTCTTATAAATGCATCCATTGGATCTGACGGATCTCCACACCGCTGGATCTCGCATAAAGCAGCGCATCCTTCGTACCGCTTGGTCCTTTGCTGTCATCGTCATAGACAATGATCATCCGCTCACTGGCATCCACCATATAGCAGTCCCGCAAAATATAATCCGCTGCCTCATCCGCACCATCTGATACAGCCGTCACACGATCCGCGGCTTCCTCAATGGCCCGAAGTCTCCGACCATAATCATTCTGCAAATGTTTGTTATAATCCGCAAAGGGCTTCGCAAGCTCCAAGTTAATCTCCGGATTCGTTTTCTTTTTCTCCAATACAATCTCAGCGGCCCATGTGTCAACACCATCAGCGCCGCCGACAATAAAATAAAAGAATCCGTCCGCTACAGCCTTGTTGATTTCAGCTTCCAGGGCCGCTTTCAAATGTATACAGGCCGGATCAGACTCATTCTCTTTCCATGGAAAATAAAAAGGCCTGTGACCCGAAAAAGCACATCTTTTTGACATAACTAAAACCTCTCTTCATTGGTTCAGTATATATTACCCGAAGCAAATGCGCAATACTAAAAAGTGAAAACTGTTCACCGCCACCCCTGGAAACGCAAAAAAAGAGCCATCCGACGTTATATATAATCATCAGATGACCCTTCACTGGTGTTCTTCTGTACAGTACATTGGACTATACTCCTTTCTTCAGTTTCGGTTTAAAAAATTAAAATAAACTTTCTGGTGGTCCGTACCTCCTTCTTCACTTTTAGACACTTGGTATAAAGCTACTTAGAATTTTGGAATCAGTCCTTTCTACTCTCGTGAGTTATTTGTTAATTTCTTCTGTTGTTTTCTTTTTATGCTTTAATTATAGCATCATTTTTGCATTTGTCAATATATTTTGTGTAAATATTTTAATTTTCTGATTTTTTCAGTACCACCATGCTGATACCAAAAGGCACTTATTCAGACACCGGCAGCAAAATCTTCCAGCATCCGAGTAAGCGCCTTTATTCTAAAATCTTCTCCAACGTTCTTCTCTGTATTTGCCCTGCTCTTCTACCTGTCGCAGATACGCCATCATAGACGGAATATCCTCATTCAATGTTCCTTTCAGGATAACATAATTCGATGCATGATTGGACCTGAAAACCGTACCCTCGGAATCCACATTCTGAAGAAACAATTTCATCTCTTCCACCACATCCTCCGGATTGAGAAGTTCCAGCTCCCCGGAAACAATCTTCGAATAAACCGGTGCCTGTGGATCGATCATCAATGTCAGGAATCCAACATAATCCGGCTTGATCGCGCTGATCAGGGAAGCCGATGCAATGGCGTGTTCTCTCAGCCGCTGCCGTCCGCCAAGGCCGGAAATCAATGTGGCCGAACAGAGAATACCGCATCTTTTCAGCTTCCTGCCCGCTTCGATCATCTCTTCCCTTGTCACACCCTTTTTGACATCTTTTAAGACCTGCGGATCACCGGACTCAATTCCCATATAAACCATATCAAGGCCTGCAGCTTTCAACTGCATCAGTTCTTTCTCAGACTTATGAAGAATATCCTGCGTCGTTCCGTAAGCAGTCACTCGCTCCAGATTCGGGAATTTCTCCCAGATATACGTCAGAATCTGTATCAGCATTTCCGTTTTCACAATCAATGCGTCACCGTCTGCCAGAAAAATCCTGCGAATATGGCCGCCATACAGCATCGCAGCCTCATCAAAATCCGCCAGTATATCTGCAAGGGGTCTGATCTTAAATTTCTTGTCTTTATACATCGTGCAGAATGTACAGGTGTTGTGGGCGCAGCCCACAGTTACCTGCACAATCAGACTGCGTGCCTCACTCGGTGGTCTGTAAACAGTTCCTTCATATTGCATGATGTGTCCTCCTGATTCTTCTTTAAATAGTTCGCATGCGTATTATTAAATACCAGTATATCTTTTATCCCAAAAATAATCAATAGGCAGATGCAAGTATTTCCCGAAAAACAAAAACGCCACGTACCTGATGACTCAAATACATGGCGTCTATAAAATCATGGATGGAGGTGGATTCGAACCACCGAAGCGTGTCGCAGCAGATTTACAGTCTGTCCCCTTTGGCCACTCGGGAATCCATCCATAAGTCATTTCTGACCGCTATCCATGATATCATATTTAATTTTAAAATTCAACCCCTAAAATTTCACCGTATATCCGTACCGCGTCAAAATAGCTATGCAACTATCCTTCCATCCGACATATTGCTTATCCGTTATCCGATATCCTTCAGGATAACAGCCGATGTCCTCGGCATCGCTACCATCAAATAGCCATCTGTTACAACATAAATATCCGGCACCTTTGTAAACGACTCTGCCACACTCATCAACTGCTGCTCCATGCGGCTTCCATCTGCCACACCAATCTGCCAAACCGGCACTGCCACATTCACTGTCTCCTGTGTATTATTGACAATGACTGCATACCGCTCATTCTTATCAAAACGGCCATAGCCCAATATTCCCCATGCTGTATAAAGCATTTTGTAGGAACCGGTACACAGTGCCGTGCTGCTTTTGTGAATTCGAATGGCTTCTTTGTGGAATTGCAGCATCTGCTTATCTTCATGACCCCACGGATAAGTTCTTCTATTGTCCGGATCCGTCCATCCGCAGACACCGGCCTCATCCCCATAATAAACAGTCGGTGCTCCCGGCCACGTCATCTGCATGATCACAGCCTCCCGCATAACAGCATCATGGATGCCTTCTTCAGCTGCCTTTGCCCCTTTGCTCTGAATTCTTCCAACCTGTCCATTGGTTCTTGTAAGGAATCTTGAATGATCGTGATTGGACAACTCATTCATGGCCACATAGAGAGAATCATACTCAAAGCGTGACATATGATGACTCATAGCACCTTCAAATGTCTCCGGATTACACAGCAGATCATCTCTTCTCTCATCACTGTGTTTTTCCACACCGGTCAGGAACCATGTGATCGGCTCCATAAATGCCTCATAGTTCATCACGGTATCCCATTCATCCCCTTCAAGCCATGAAGCCGGATCTGTATAATTTTCAGCCAGAATCAAGGCATTCGGATTTGCTTCTTTGACTGCTTTTCGGAAACGTTTCCAGAATAAATGATTATACTCCGGAGAATAACCGAGATCCGCCGCCACATCCAAACGCCAGCCATCCACATTGTAAGGCGGTGACACCCACTTCTGTCCGATTCTCAGAATATATTCACACAAACTTTCAGATTCTTCATAATTCAGCTTCGGCAGTGTATCATGCCCCCACCAGCCATCATAATCCTTATTATACGGCCATTTTTCTGAATGAAATTTGAAAAAGCTGCGATAAGGGCTCTTCTCATCCACATATGCCCCCGGCGCATAGCCCTCCTGTCCTTCATAAATCCGCTCTCTGTCCATCCATTTATTGAAAGAACCGCAGTGATTGAACACACCGTCCAGAATCACTTTCATGCCTCTGCGATGTACTTCCTCTACAAACTGAACAAAAAGTTCGTTGCTGGCTTCCAGATTCTTCTTATTGGTTACACGACGGATATAGCGGCTGGCATGACAATTGTCCATATCGCTTTTCTCCAGTACTTCTCCTGCATCATCAACAATTCTGCCAAAATGTGGATCAATATAATCATAATCCTGAATGTCATATTTATGATTGGATGGTGAAACAAAAATCGGATTCAGGTAAAGAACTTCAATCCCCAGATCCTGCAGATAATCCAGCTTGTGCATAATTCCCTGAAGATCGCCGCCATAGAAGTGACAGACATCCATGTCATGCGGATAAGCCTGCCAGTCCTTCTCCTGCTCTGAATGCAGCTTCACATAGCTATACTCCCGATCCAGCACATCATTTGTCGGATCTCCGTTACAGAACCGATCTGTAAAAATCTGATAAAAAACGGCACCTTTCGCCCAGTCTGGCGTCTTGAACTCCGGATAGAAATTGAAGTTATAATAATCCTGCACACCGTCCATCACACCGCGTTTATTGTACACAGCTGTCCTTTTGCCTTCGTCAGTTTCCGCTCCGGTAACCGTAAAATAATAATTCGTGCCGCACTCCGGATAATGAAGCATCACTTCATAATAATCAAACCGACCTTCCGTAAAACATTTATGCATATCTGCTTTCATGCTGTCCGTCACAACCGTTACCAGTTCTGCATTATCCTTCGCCGTCCGAAAGCGCAGCCTGACACCATAACCGGTGCCGTCAGATGTATATAACCGATAAAAAGGAGTCCCATCCGCAAAGAACGCCTGTCTGTTCAAAATTTTATTCATTCCCTTGCTCCTGTCAAAAAAATTGGAGCGAAACTCATCCTTATTTTCGAGAAACAATAGGATGGGCAAATTCATGGCAGGCACACTCGCGTTGCCCGACGCTGACAGCAGTACATAAGGCACTAAAAAACAGTGCCTAAGTACTGGTCGCATCGGAAGCACCTTCCATGAATTTGCCCATCCTATTGTTTCATCCAAGAATACTGAGAATTTCGCAGATATTGATAGCAACCGTTCAAATATAATATCCATATTGCCTCATATTTATCAACAATTTCATACTACCTCACTTATCTTTAAACAGCCGCAAAATTATTTCTATTGTATAGTAAATTAAATGGTTTTTCAACCTTCTACTACATTGTATACACACAAACTATGAAAATATGTATCCTTTAATTCTAAAATTTTATCTGAAAATAGATAAAATGCAGCTCAAAAATGCTTCGGAAAAAAGCTTCGAAATACTCTTGAGCCGCATTTCATCTATTATTTTTTCTAATTTTGGGGGACAAAGAAAAAAGGACAGCTTCCGTTGCTGTCCTTTTGGAGAAGGTATTTTTGTTTATGGGGTGAAACAAAAACTTTATAATGTATTGGGGGGTTTACGTCTATTATAATACCATGCCCCCACTTAAAAGTGTTCACAAAGTTTTATTTATTCACCAAACCTTTTTATGCAAGTTACATAAAGCGCAATTTTTCATTTTCTGTTTTCTCTGGAAAAATTGCCTCAAATTCTTCTCTTGTTATCTTTTCTTTATCAATGAGCAGATTCGCGCATGCATGCAGCTCATCCAGATGCTCTGTAATGATACGTCTGGCTTCCTGATGGCAGCCATCAACGATACGTTTCACTTCCTGGTCGATCACAGCTGCAATGCCCTCACCATATGGCTTGGAATGGCCGATATCTCTGCCGATGAACACCTCATCACTGCCGCTTGTATAATTAATCAGACCAACTGCATCAGACATACCGTACTCTGTAACCATGGCACGTGCTGTCTCTGTTGCCGTCTTAATATCCTGGGAGGCACCCGTTGTAATATCATCAAAGATCAATTCTTCCGCGACACGTCCGCCCAGAGATACAACAATATCCTGCATCATCTTGCCCTTGGTATTGAACATATTGTCTCTTTCAGGCAGCGGCATTGTATAACCTGCTGCACCAATACCTGTCGGAATAATAGATACGGAATAAACCGGTCCTACATCCGGAAGCAGATGGAATAATAACGCATGTCCGGATTCATGATAAGCCGTAATCTTCTTCTCCTTGTCGGAAATAACACGGCTCTTCTTTTCTGCACCGATGCCGACTTTGACAAACGCCCGGCGAATATCATCCTGCACAATATATGCACGACTCTGTTTTGCCGCATAAATGGCTGCTTCATTCATCAGATTCTCAAGATCTGCACCTGTAAAACCTGCTGTTGTACGGGCAATCTGATCCAGATCCACATCATCCCCCAGCGGCTTGCCCTTGGCATGCACTTCAAGGATTTCACGACGTCCCTGAATATCCGGACGGCCAACGCCAACCTTACGGTCGAAACGGCCCGGACGAAGGATTGCCGGATCAAGAATATCCACACGGTTTGTAGCTGCCATAACAATGATGCCCTCATTGACACCAAAACCATCCATCTCTACAAGCAGCTGATTCAGTGTCTGCTCACGTTCATCGTGGCCGCCGCCGAGACCTGTTCCACGTTTTCTTGCTACCGCATCGATCTCATCAATAAAAACAATACACGGTGCGTTCTTCTTGGCATTTTCAAAAAGATCACGCACTCTGGATGCACCGACACCTACAAACATTTCCACAAAGTCCGAACCGGAGATACTGAAGAAAGGTACACCGGCTTCTCCGGCTACCGCCTTGGCCAGCAATGTCTTACCTGTTCCCGGAGGTCCCACAAGGATAACCCCCTTCGGAATACGTGCGCCGACTTTTGTATACTTCTCAGGGGACTTCAGGAAATCAACGATCTCCTGGAGATCTTCTTTCTCTTCCTGAAGACCTGCCACATCACGAAATGTTACATTGTGACTGCCGTCCTTTGTCATCTTCGCATGGCTCTTGCCGAAATCCGTCATTTTATTTCCGCCGCCGCTTTGCTGACTGTTGATAAAGGAGAACAGGAACCACAGAAAAATGCCGCCAAGCACTAACAGAGCACCGTTATTATAAAACCAGCCTTCTCGGTTAATGACATCTGTCTCTTTGTAGTCTGTATAATTCACAGATTCAAGCCATTCCTTGACCTGATTGACATCTGTGACATAAAAACTTTCCTCTTTGCTGCTGTTCTTCCACTCTACAGAGATCATACCTGTCGGTGTCTCCTTATTCGGTGAGATGACAACATCTTCAATCTGTTCTGCCTTAGTCTGTATATCCTGCTGGAAATCGCTGTACGAGTAATCACTGGTTGTCAGCAGGTTCCATCCCTCACTGACAATAATCCCAATGAATACACAGACAAGAACAACGACCCAGAGGCCAATTCCTCTTTTCTTATTATTCAATGTTACACTCCTCCTGTCACTTCATGACTTCTCTTTTGTCTTTATTGATAATTCTCCTCAAAAAATAGGATGAATAGGATGAAAAAGGGATGCTGCTCATAAACGCGCAGCAACCCCCTTCAGCTTCTGTTCGACTTATCTTCTGTTATTCTGTAAATTCAACAACTCCGATAAACGGAAGATTTCTGTATTTCTGCGCATAGTCAAGACCATAGCCTACAACAAATTCATCAGGAATGTTGAATCCGGAATAGTCTACCTTAACATCTGCTGTCCGGCGTTCCGGTTTGTCCAGCAGTGTACAGATCTTGATGCTGTTTGGTCTTCTCTTATAAAGAATCTCAACAAGATAATGCAGCGTATTGCCTGAGTCAATAATATCTTCAACAATCAGAACATCCTTGCCTTCCAGCGGCTCATCCAGATCCTTGACAATACGAACGGCACCTGATGATGTCGTACCATTGCCATAACTGGAAACGGACATAAAGTCAAGGGATACAGGTACGCTGATTCTCTTGGCCAGTTCGCATGTGAAGAACACGCCGCCCTTTAATACACAGATCATATGAATGTTCTTGCCTTCATAATCCTTGCTGATCTGTTCCCCCAGTTCCTGAATCTTCTTGTCAACTTCTGCTTCCGGCAATAAAACCTTAATCTTTTCTTTCATTCTTCAATCTCCTTCAGTTCCGCTGATAAAATCAGCCTTGTCTCTCCGGTAATCTTATAATATTCGCTCATACGGTCAATATCCGGTATCCACAGGACATGACCGCCATCTGTCAACATGTTCAATGTCTCTCGGTTCGACTGCGGCACCTTATCATCCATCAAAATACGTCGAATTGCCTTCTTGTGTCCGCCGCCGATCATCATAAAATCACCAGGACGGCGCTGCCGCAGAACCAGTCCATTTTTTATTTTATCATAATCAAACCATTTCGTATACATTTTTTTAGGAATTTGCAGATTTTTCTCCACAGGAAAAATTTTAAGGCAAACCTCTCTTTTCCCACCATCCAAAACATATTTTCCGGGTGCACTCAGTCTGATCTCCGCGTCATCCCCATGCAGAGCATCTGCACTTTTATGTGTCTTTTTCTGTGAGACGCTCACTGTCCGATAGGTGCGTTCCGCACGAAGGCCGTAAGGCAGATCTGCCTTTTTTCCTGCATGCCCGTAAAACAGTGCCCTGAGCGTCCCAATATGAACAGACCGGATATCTTTCAGCTGACCGGCCGTCCGTTCCAGCACTTGCCGCAATAATTCGCGCTGAATCGCAATATCCTGTCCTACAAATGCAGCTGCATCAATCTCCGCCGTCAGACATTCCGCCTCCCCGTTCCACTGAATGATCGATTTTCCAATGGCTGCTGCCTGATTCTCCACATAACGACAGATATCAGATGCAATGGCCGCTGTCTCCGCAATATGCGAAACCGCTGCCTGATTAATATGCTCTGTGACATAGGGCAGAATATCCAGTCGAATTCTGTTTCTGGTATATTCTGTCTCAAAATTGGTGGCATCATTCCGGTAAGACATTCCCTGCCGTCCGAGATACGCTTCTATATCCGCCCGTCCGACACCAAGCAGAGGCCGAACAATACAGCCGCGCATCATCGGAATACCGGATAATCCTTTCAGGCCACTTCCCCTGAAAAGATTCAGCAGCACTGTCTCTGCCAGATCATCCCTGTGATGAGCCACTGCGATTTTAGATGCCTGCCTTTCCTGTCTGACTTCTTCAAAACAGTCATAGCGGAATTTTCTTCCGGCCTCTTCCTCCGATAAATGCTGCTCCCTCGCCATTGCCCGAATATCTGCCTGAAAACATACACACGGAATCTGCATATCTTCGCAAAGTGCCGTTACAAAATCCCTGTCACGATCCGCTGCCTCTCCCCGCAGGCCATGATGAATATGGACAGCCGTCAATTGAAGTGCCATGGACATCTGCAGGTTTTTCAACACAGACAGCAGGCAGACAGAATCCGCCCCGCCTGAAACGCCGACCACCACCGAATCTCCCTGACAGATCATCTCTGATGCCATGATTGTCTCATATACATTTTTGACCAGTTTGTCCACTTTCATCACCCGTTTCCTTTTCTTTCATTTTACTCCATTCCGGCAGCTCATCAACTTATACTTTCAGTCTTTACCTGATTGCTGCATATAGCCCTTACAAAGTCCGAATACTCTGTATTTTGAGTATAACATATTCCGTCAACCCCCTCCATTTCAATCCGCCACCCACACTGCATTCAACACATTTCATACACATTGCTCAAAACACATGCCTCATATTACAACTTCGGTTTGCGGTAAAGACCACAGACAAGTACCGTCATATCATCCTCTGCCTCATAATGACAGGCTGCCATCGCATGATTCAAAATGGCATTGGCCAGTTCCTGCGGATTCACCGCCTGACAGGATTTCAAAAACTCTGCCATCTTTTCTTCATTCCGGTCATCATCCTGTCCAAGTCCCATCAATACACCGTCACTCATCATAACAAGCATATCGCCGTGGACCATTTCCGCCGTCTTGACTTCATTTTCCGGTTCCGGAAGCACCCCCGGAGGCAGCGCCTCCGAGGTGATTTTTTTCACATCCGGACCATTTTTAATAAAGGAGGCCGCCGCCCCCATCTTGATCAGTTCACATTTTCCATTAAATAAATCCAGGGTAGCCAGATCCAGCGTTGAATAGGTGTGCGGTTCACTGCCGGATAACACCACTGAATGAATCAGTCTGATAGCAGACTGACGGTTAAATCCGGTAGACAGCAGCTGTTCCAAAAGCCCAATAATGCGGTTGCTCTCCTTTTCTGCCTTCTCACCGCTTCCCATACCATCGGATAAGGACAGCACAGTCTGTCCGCTTTCCATATGCATCACCGTAAAACTGTCCCCTGAAACAGCTTCCCCCATCCGGACCATCCTGGCATCACCGATAATGGTCCGATAGCGGACATCTTCCTCAAAAGACAGCATTTCCCATCGATGTCCGATAACCGATGCCGTTCCCGGTCGCGGCAGATACCGCCGCCCATAGACCCTTCCGATGATATCTGCCGCCTCCTGCGCTGTTTTTTCAATATTTTTTGGTGTCTTTGCCTCTATATAAACGCATTTGCGACCATTTGAACGGTCAGACGCTGCGATTCTGCGCACATTGATTTTCTGAGCCGCCAGCCGGTGCACCGCCTGTTTTTCCGGTGCCCCTTTTCTGACAGGTTCATCACTGATCTGTTTTGAAAAATCCCCTATGACATCTGCCACTTCCCCGAACTGGCCCGCCAGTGCCAATCTGCTTTCTGCCAGGCGGTTCTGCCAGGACAGATTCGTCTGCGCCAGCCCCATCATTCTTCGGGCTTCCGCCAGGAAATTATCTGATCGGACACATCGCTGCCTGAAGCGTTCCGGCAGATCCTTTTTCTTCATATTCACGCGCTCACTGCACAATTTCAAAATCTCATAGGCCGATTCACAGCTGTCCTCAAATACATTTTCCCAACAATAACTGCACCGGCTGCAGTCTTTGCATACCTGCTCTGTTACGGCATTAAAAATATCCTGCATCTCCTGATCATTTAAAGCGCCGCGGGGACTGACATCTACCTCAAAGGACTGGGATAATTTTCTGAAAGATTCCGAAAAAGCATGCAGCTGATTTTTGGTGATCATCGCTTCTTCTTTCATCGGCATATTCCTCCTTCCTACAGGACGCCAGCCCTTCATCCAGGCGATCATTCCTGCAAACAGCCAGTAACACACAAATGCCGCTGCCAGTTCTAATGCCGATTCCGGCAGTGTGTCCAACATATGCTGCTGCCAGCCTTCCCCGTAAGCCAGGCCATAACCTACGCCGGCTGTCACCATCGTCAACACCATCAGACCACACATAACCACCGGTGTCAGCCCGGCCGGCCGCCATTTTTTCAAAACAGCTGCCATAGCCATCACCGTCGTTATCAATCCTGTATATCTTATAAAAGAAGTCATCGGTAGTGCATAGGCCATCCCGAACAGGGCAGCCATCGCCAACAGCATTTTCCCCGGGATCAGGGCGTATGCCGCGCAGAAAAACGCAACACCCACCGGGTTTCTGTCGTGCCAGACAAACAGATTGATGAACGCACCAAGGACGATCACCAATAAATCTTTCATGCCAAGCTTTCTCATGCACATGCCTCCTGAATTTTGTACAGATCCGCATTTTGCCGCTTCATGGATCTGTTACATGCATTATATGGAAAAACGAGACACTTACGATTCCAATCGGATGACAAGACCTCCCTTCAAATGTTTTTTCGAGGGTTTTTTAAGGTCCTCATGTCCGTCATTGACTATGCAGCTTTAAAGTGTTAGTATGTAACTATTCATAACGATGTAGCCGCCGCTTCGATGGAAACGGCAAATCTGCATTAAGAAAATCCGCTATTAACAAAGACAGTGATTTAAGAAAGTAGATTAAATGATGAAAAATTTTTCTTTAAAGTATGGTAAAAGCGAAGTATCTTTTGTTCTTGATGGTGCCCGCAGCATTCAGACGCTGACAGAGAACCCTATGAACACAATTGAAGACATTCATGCAGCTTTTCTCAAAGCAGTCAGCACAGATGTCATCGAATCACCGGCACTTGATCAGCTGGTGAACCCTGAAGACCAAATCACCATTGTGATCAGCGATATGACCCGCTTCTGGATGCGCCAGGATATCATCTGTGAGGAACTGGTTCGTTATCTGAATGAAGTCATCGGTATTCCTTTTGAACACATAGTCGTCCTGATCGGCCTCGGTACCCATCACAAAAATACACCTGCCGACCAGAAGGTTCTGACAGGTGCTTATGTCTATGACCATGTTGCCGCTGTTGTGGACCACGACTGTGATGCCCCGGATCTTGTCGATATCGGCACAACCTCTTATGGAACCAGAGTCCTGATCAATCCGCTGTCCATCGGCCGCAAGGTCATCTGCATCGGCGGCACTGTTCATCATCTGATGGCCGGTTACGGCGGCGGCAGAAAGAGCATCGTTCCCGGTATTGCCGGCCGTGAAACTATCCGGCACAACCATGCCATGGCCCTGGATCCTCACTGCGAGCAAAGTGATCCGAGAGTCGGTCCCGGCAAATTCAACAATAACCCGATCAATGAAGACATGCGCGAAGCAGGTGCACTGCTTCATCCGGTCTTCGGCATCAATATTGTTGTCAACTCCGCCTCCAGACACAGCGGTCTTTTTTGCGGTGACTTCGATGCTGCATGGCGGGAAAGCTGCAAGTATGTCCAGCAATGTTACGGTCTTCCGATCAAAGATCAGGCAGATGTTGTCTTTGTCAGCTGCGGCGGCTTTCCAAAGGATCTGAACTTCTATCAGGGTTCCAAGAGTCTCTTTAATGCCGTTCGTGCCGTCAAACCCGGCGGAACACTCGTCATGCTGGCTGAATGCAGCGAAGGCGCCGGTGCCAAAGATTTCTTTGACTGGCTGACACCGCTGAGAGAGGGCCATCTTGATCAGAGTCTTCGTGAAGCCTTTACGATCGCCGGCTATATTTTCTATGCTGCCTGTGAAAATATCCGCAAGGCCAATATTCTTCTGCTGGCCGGTCCTAAGCTGGATGCCCGAATTGTCAACGATATGGGCATCAGAAAATATGACCGCATGGAAGATATCATGGCTGATGTTGATATCAAAGGCAAAGATGTTTACATCATCCCTTACGGCGGCAGCGTCATGCCTCAGACGGAAGCTGATTATACCCGTTTCAGCACAGAAATCTAAATAACCCCACAGCAATCGGCGCATTGCTGATATTTCATACCTATAACACAAAAACAGACGGATAAGAGTCTCATCTCCTATCCGTCTGTTTTCTATTCATCATCATCGTCATCGTCGTCATCATCCCGGCCCATAATACCTCTGACCAGATGCACAATGCCAAGAACAATCGCCCTCAGCACCGCAAATATGATAAACAGGAACATAAATCCAGCCAGACCGCTTACGATATCTTCCATTTCCATCTTCCCGGTATTCGTGATGCCCTGACCGATCTCTATTGCAAAGGTCACAACGATCATGACCATAAATACATAAATCCATGCAATCACCAGAACATGATGCCTGCTGAGCGCTTTGAACAGCGGAAAAATGACAAAAAGCAATGCCATTCCCAGCACACCAATGACAATAAAATGCAATTCCTTATCAGAAAACATCGTCTCATAAGAATCATTCAACGTCATAAGCACATCATGAATCCCGGCCATTTTCTCTACAACATAATATAATAAATCAGCCATTTTGATTCCTCTGTCGTTCTATTCTCTATTACTTCTTCTTGAAGATAATCTCATCTTCATGAACCAATCCCAGCTTCTCCCTGGCCAGATCCTCAATATAAGCATCTGTCTTCTGGTATTCAGCCTGCTCTTCAATCGCTTTCTGGTTCTCTTCTTCATCGTCAATCTGCTGCTGCAGATTCTCCTGTACTAAAGCATACTGTTCACTCTTCTGTGTATTCTGCCATGTAAAAACGCCAAACACTCCGCATAACACCAGCACGATCAACGTAATGATCTTCATACTGCCTTTATGCTTCGATCTGCGTTTTCTGACAGACCGCCTGTTAGCTGTCATCATGCTCCCCCTGTCTTTGTTGTAACTTTCTACCTTTAATTGTACGCTTTGCAGCGGCAGATTGCAATGTATTTCCTGCATTCTTCACAAAAGTTTTAAAAATTCGAACTATTTGTCTTATCGGGCGCAATACCGCCAGCATCCAACGAACAACCATGGATGACAGCAGCCATCTGTAGAGCACCATGCCTGTCCCCATTCCGCATACAATATAATTGCGTACTGCACCGTTATTAAAACGGTAAAGCAACCCAAAAAGACAGCCGGCCGCCAGCAGCCAGAATACAGCTTCTTCTGCCGCCTGTATGCCTTTACGCTGCCTGATCATCATTCTGAGCATCCGCAGGCAATCATAAGCCAGCATCAATCCCGTACCCCACAGGACAGCCATTCCAAAAAGCCTTGCCTGAAACACCACATCCTGACTCATGGTTATTTAAAAAGCCGCCCGAAAAAGCTTCCGGCCTGCCTTGCACCGCCATTGGCTTCGGAATATGTCAAACTATCCACTCTGCCGTCTACCCCGGTCTCTCCTTTTTCAAGGGACAAATGATTCATGTGAAGTTCCGCCCCTTTGATCAGCAAAAGGCCCGCTGATGTCTCAAGAATGATCTCTCCGGGATCATAGGCGATCACATTCGAAACCCCCGTCACCTGAATCGTCGACCGGTTCTGCATTGTCAGTCTGTGAGGCTTCACCACAGGCTGTTCTTCCATATACATAGACTTCACCGCCAGCATCTGCTATTGCTCCTAGTATATGAGACATCCTGCCGTTTCATGACCTTTTTTATAAATAACGGAACAGCTCTTTCGCATCCTCTTTTCGGGTTGTTTCCTGTACATCCAATACTTCTACCTTGACATTTCTTGTACCAAATCCGATTTCAATCACATCGCCGACTTTCACATCTGTACCTGCCTTCGCTGTTTTTCCGTTAATCATCACACGACCGGCATCGCAGGCTTCATTAGCTACCGTCCTTCTCTTGATCAGTCTGGAAACCTTTAAATATTTATCAAGTCTCATTTTATTTCTCCTTTACAAAAAGAAAAGGATTCCCTTTCACCAGATAAATGCTGAGCGGGAATCCTTCTTGTGTTATCTTCGATTAGGCGTTGATCATATCCTTTAATGCCTTACCTGCTTTGAATTTAGGCGCTTTAGAAGCAGCGATCTTCATTGTCTCACCTGTTCTAGGATTTCTTCCTTCTCTTTCAGGTCTTTCAGACACTTCAAATGTACCAAAGCCTACAAGCTGAATCTTCTCACCTTTTACAAGTTCGTCTGTAACAACATCTACAAATGCCTTTAAAGCTTTTTCAGCATCATTCTTCTTCATGCCTGTTTTCTCAGCCATTGCTGCAACTAATTCTGCTTTATTCATTATAATTCCTCCTCAATTATCATAAGCGTACGCAGTCATCTTCTGCAAATGAAACCGGCGGAAACCCTTGCATTTACCGCTCTTTCGGCCATACGCTTCAATGTTAACAAATCTATTTATATACGTTTCTGGCCCTTTTGTCAAGGCTTTTTCTGTTTATCCGACAGTCTTTTCACAAACTTCATAAATATCGGTCCTTAACTGCTGCAAAACAGGGATCTGACTGCGTACTGCATCCGCCTTTGCGAAGTCTACTGCAGCCATCAGCATGTTCGGACCCTCGCCCAGTTCCTCCATGATCGATCCCCATGGATCCACCGCAATGGAATGTCCCCATCCGTTATAAGAACCGGCCAGGTCACCTGCTGCCGCACATCCAAGAACATACATCTCCTGATCAAGGGCACGTGCCCGCATCAGCAGCTCCCAATGTGCCGGTCCTGTTGTTCTGTTGAAGGATGCCGGCATAACAACCGCCTTTGCCCCTCGCTTCGCAAGAAGCCGGAACAACTCAGGAAATCTCACATCATAGCAGATAGCTACACCAATCGGACCAAATTCTGTTTCGACAACACACACTTCATCTCCGGCCGTAATGACGCTGGACTCACTGTAATACTGTCCACCTTCCACATCAATATCAAACATATGCATCTTGCGATACTTGCCAATCTGTCTGCCTTCTCTGTCAAAAGTATAGGCTGTACTGTAAATATGTCCATCCGCGCTCTCCGGTACACTTCCCGCCACAAGATAAACATGATTCTTTGCAGCCGCCTCTGACATCGCCTGCCATGCTTCCCCGCCTTCCGGCTGGGCCGCTGCCGAAATGGCTTTCTTGTTGTATGGACAGATAAACATCTCAGGCAGAACAACCATATCTGCTTTGGACTTGACAGCATCTGCGATCACGCGCTCTGCATTTCTGAGATTCTTATGCCAATCCTTATGAACTGTTGTCTGACATAATGCAATTTTCATTTGTCAACCTCCATCGATCACTTTATTTTTTCTTTCAATACGCACAAAGAGATTCCTGCGCATTTATTTCTTTTCATTGTCCTCACCGCGGGACATCTTATTCTTCAGATACCGCCAGCCTTCCTGGTACTTGAAAGATCTTGCAGAAGGATTTCGAAGCATCATATGCAGCTGTCTCGGATGCATCTTTGTGCGTACACGCATTCTCATCGCCTCAATTCTGCCGCGCATCTGACGCATTTCATTCTGAATATCTTCAAGCTTCTCACCGGCTCCCGATGTTTCCACCGCTTCACGGATTCTTTCGATACTCTCTGAGTTCTCCAGGCGCTTACGAAGGGCATCCATATGTCTCGCAAGCTCTGTCATTCTCTCTTCTGTCAAAAGTGCCATTCTCTGCTTCTGTTCATCCCAGCGGACTTCCATTCCATCCTTCGCACTTTCAAGTGAATCATTCACCACAGCTTCAAGTACTTCAACTCGTTTCTGCATACGCTGAACTTCTTCTTTGGCGCGCTCTGCCTGAATAAGCACTTCTTTCAGGTCGATGGCTGTTCTGAAGGATGATGCAAAATCAAATGTAAATACAACCGTGATCCCCCAGGTCATATAATACAACACTCTGTCATTGATCATCATCACCATATGCTCCACCGGCGGCTGAATCACTTCCACCATCACAAGGGTAAAAAATCCCCACAGAACTGTCGCTTCAAGACAGATTCTGCCGCGGAAATTGAACTTCTTGTCTGTATAATCCCAATAACGGACCCCAAAAAGGTTCTCCATCACTGTTCCTGTTATGTATTCAAGCACCGTTGCTCCGATGGCACCCACAATATACATCAACAGATAATTACCTCTTACCGGTATCGTGAGAAAAAGCATCAGAACCGCGCCTGATCCGTACAATGGAATATAGGGGCCTGTCATAAATCCTCGATTGACCCATCTGTGTTCATGAACTGAAACATATACCGATTCAAAACACCACCCAAAGAAACAATAGATGAAGAAAAATGCCAGCCATTGTGTCATCGAATAGGTATACACCTGCATCCCTCCTGTCGTAAATGCGGCATTTTAGTGTCTGCTTTAATAATACCGTATGGTGACGTTTTTGCCAAGCTTTTCTGCTGCTTCTTTGAGCTGCTCGACAAGGTTATGCCGGACGCTGACATCAAAGAGCAGAGTTTCATGGGCTGTGTTGTTGGCTTTGCCCACAAATAAATTCAGATCTGTGCATTCTTCTGATATGATCTTGGCCAGTTTCGCCGCACCATTGTCTTCGTCCAGCTGAAGGAAAATGTCAAAATCCACATCGTCTTTGGCCAATTCACGCAGAAGGTAAAGAGTTCTGTTCATAGTCAAAACCCCTTCTGTAACAAGATCGATGCCTTTAATATTAGATGTCGGCGGTACTTCCGGTGTGCCATCGTAGTTGTTGGTCACCGGCTGCTTCAGATATCTTGAAGCAATGCTGGCTGTTGTTCCGCCGGATACGATATGTTTGCCCGGACTTGTAATGAAATCAAGCATGATCCGCTCATCATCATCCATATCCTTCGGCGGGCCCGTAAAGATATTGACCACTTTTCGCTCAATGACTCTTGCTACCGCCACTGTTGTATCGTCTCCCGGTTTCTGCATATACAGGTCGTCGCAGGCCTGGGACAGCATCGCTGCCAGACGCTTGGCCGAAAGTGTATCCCTGGTACATTTCACGGTGTAGTCCGCCATGCTTTCCCACGTCCAGCCGAAATTCAGCAGTTCTCCGACACCGGCATAGATCACGCCGTCGCTCATCAGGACAAAACAGTCTTTCAATTTGACCTGAAAACGGTATTCTCTAATCTTCTTGCCTTCAATCTCCCTGACTGTATAAGGGATATCCATCAATTTGCCGTCCCGGACAAAAATACATCCCGGATTGTCATATTCCACAAGATAAGCTTCCCCATTATGAAAAATCTGCAAAATACTGAAGGTGGAATAAGCCACCTGACGCACCTGGCAAATCGGCAGCGTTCGTGCGATCGTCTCAACCCCCTGCTCGATAGGTGCTCCTTTCTGAAACATCGTGCGGAGGATCTTAGATGTCAGCGTTGCCAGAATGTTGGCCTTTACACCGCTTCCCATACCGTCTGCCAGAATGACCACATCCGAATCTTCTGTCTTAAGGATCTCCACTTTGTCGCCGCACAGTTCCTCATGTATCTTATTCAGACTTTTCCAGCATGTTTCAACACTTACTTCCATTCTATCTTCCTCCGACGACTATCAGTCTGATCTGCTTCCTTCATCATAGAATCTCTCAACTGGGTCAAAATCACCTTCGTCTCAGCGGTTGTCTCACCAAGTAATCCGGCAATTTCCTGCGCTACCGTCATCTGCTTATCAATAACCTGCTGCGCAATATCCACCGTATCCATCCGCATTTGAAGCTGTCGTTCCATTTCCGCTTCCTCATCGGTAACATCCTGGAAAATAGCCAGCATAGCATCCATTTCCTCAATATAGATAATATTCTCCAACAGAACAAGTCCCAGACCGCTGAGATGGATCTTCTTGCGTTTGATGGACAGGTGATCCTCCAGAACCTGTTCAAAATCGGAAGCATCCATAATCTCAAAGATCATCTTATTGACAGCCTCTGATTTGTTGATACCAAAAACATCCTCTGCCCGCTTATTAAACTCAATGATCTGGAAAGCCGAATCTACGATCAAAATGATTTCAGGTGTAGCTTCCAGCACCACATTGGACATGGAACGCGCCTTCTCATACACATGCGGCAGACACATCTCCTGTTCTGCCTTGCCCTGAAAAACGGCAATGGCTTTGTCCCGGCATGTCGGATAACCGCAGGCACCGCAGTTCAACTCCTGTGTCTTATTGTATTTGCCGGTTGCCTTGAGAATCCGTGTAATCTGTTCCTCTGTCGGCATTTCATCCTGAATCCTCTCCGATCTGAAATGCTTGTTGATATCAATGTTCCCTGCCAGCTGCGGATATGCCGGATCTTGCTTCTCAACCTGTTCCTCGATCACCATGGTTGCCTTGTACTTGGAAATATGCAATTTATTCACGGCAGGTCCTTTCACACAGCCGCCCTCACACATATTGGCCTCAATAAAACAGTTCTCGATCAGCCCTTTTTTCATATCTTCAAAAACTTCACGGCAATCCTCAATACCGTCTACAAAAATTTTCTTGTATGAATCCACCTTTTTCTTCGCCAGAACAGATGAAATGACACCGCTGGTCACCGGATACAGGCGGTTGATCTTCGGATCCGGATTGGTCGGCTGCTTCTCTTCACATTCTCTGATGGAGATATCACGCTCCTGCAGCCATGATTCAATCTCTTCAAAATTCAGAACCGCATCCACAAAACCAGTTGTCCGGTCATCCCCCTCTGCTTCCTGCTTCTTGGCAATACAAGGGCCCACAAATACAACCTTCACATCCGGCCCGTACATAGATTTGATCAGTTTGCCATGGGCAATCATCGGAGATACAACCGGTGCCATATATTCCACCAGCTCCGGATAATACTTCTCTACCAATTCATTCACACTTGGACAGCATGTGGAAATGATATTCTTCATCTGCCCCTCTGCCAGAAGCCTGGTATAAGCCTCCGTCACATAGGCTGCCCCCTCTGCCGTCTCCCGCACTTCAGAAAATCCAAGCCTCAAAAGCGCATCCACAACCTGCCCAGGCTTGTCATAATCAAAGATACCGAGATAGGCCGGTGCCAGTGACACAATCGTTTTCTCTCCCATTGTAATGAATGCCCTGACTTTCTCCAGATCACTGACAAAGGTCTTGGCATTCTGCGGACAGACTTCCAGACATGTGCCGCAAAGGACACAATGATCATCCATAATCGTTGCCTGTGCATCTTTGACCTTAATCGCCTTGACAGAACACGAACGAACACATTTATAGCAATGCTTACAGCTTGCATTCTTAAAATCAATAACCTTCATAAAAATCCTCCCGCCACAACATGAACAACTTCACCAACAGTATTTGCCGTATAAAAACATTGTATCATAGACTGACGCCGGTTGCACTAAAAAAGCCAGCTGATATCTTTTTCCTTTTCCATTTTCATGATATAATGATTATTAATCTGTCAGCAATTCCTTACACTTTCAGTCTCAAGTACTTCAGACTGTGCGGAATTGTTGCATGAATCTACATTTTTTACGGAGGCTTTTATTATGGCAATGGAATTGCTTTTTGAGAATCACACACAATTGGATGAAGACGTCATCCATCATATTATTGAGAAGGATTATAAGCGTCCTGAGAAGGCGAAACAGTATCATGTGATGACACTGCTGGTAGGTATTCTGGCTGCACTGGCTGCTGTTTATTTCGGACGTCTGGGCATTCTCACGCATCAGATGCTGACTCTGCTGTGTACCATCGCACTGATCGCTGTCTGCATCTATTCCTTCTACAGCTACTACCAAAACATGCCGAAGAATCAGATCAAAGCCAGGCAGAACACCTACAGTGAAAGCCTTCTGATTCCCCGCAAAATGAAAGTTTACAAGAATGTCATGTACCAGTCTGCAGGCAAGAGCCACGGCGAGTACCGCCTCTTCCAATTTACCGGCATCGAAACCTGGTCCCACTACTTTCTGCTCCGCTACGAGAACAGCTACGTCGTCATGGACAAAAACGGCTTCACTAAGGGAACAGCCGAAGAATTCGAGCAGTTCATGACCGCAAGAATCCAGAAAAACTGCTGATTGATCCAAATTGCATTCATCAAAAAAGACGCCCCTACCAGGCGAATGTCATCTTCCTTTTAATGACATCGCCGGACGGAGGCGTCCTTTTTCATTCTCAGTTTTCCTTAATCATCCAGTAATCGCTTATAGTACGCTTTAACCTGGTACAATGCGCCAACCGGATTATGTGCGAGCACACGGTCCTTTGTAACCAGCGTTGTTGACAGCGCTTCTGAATACTTATAAAACAGACTGTCATGTCCTACACAAAGGCCAATAACTACATTCAGATCTGTGCCTGCTTTGTTCAGAAGCTTCGCCTGCAGGATCGGGTTACACATCACATTGCCTGTCACACATGTATACTTCTCATCCAGACCGATATCTGTTTTATTAAAAGAACCCACCTTACAGACTGCACTGTATACATCAAAGCCATTCTTCCGAAGAATTCTTGCAAAAATCCTGCTCTCCTCAATCAGACCGACACATGTTGCAATGCCAATCTTCTTGTACCCCATTCGCTTTGCAAATTCAATGATTTCATCAACACGTGTATACTTGCCATAGAATTCGCCCTCAATCTCCGCCGAGATCACTGATACCTTTCGATTTTCTTCATCCTCATAGAGCGCTGTCGTTTCTGCGATGTCTTCGTCTGTCAGCTTTTCTGTCAAACAGAACTCCGGATACGATGCATTGCGCTTATGACAATTCAGCACACCACAGTCCGTACAGCTTAACGTTCTCTTTTCTTCACCCATAATAAAATCCCCCTTTTCTTCTATTTTTATATAATTTCCATATTCTGTCAACTGCAAAATAGATTTCTTTGCATTTCATATCATTTTAAATATTATAAGTAAATTCCGGTAAATAACGGCTAAGGAACTGTCGCGTTCTCTCCTGGGTTGGGGAAACAAATATTTCCTCCGGCGGTCCCTGTTCGATAACATTACCGCCGTCCATAAAGACGACTTTTGTCGCTGCTTCCTTTGCGAAGTCCAGTTCATGGGTGACAACGATCATGGTCACCCCCTCATTTGCCAGCTCGCTCATAACTTTCAGTACCTCTCCCACCATTTCCGGATCAAGGGCCGATGTCGGCTCATCAAAAAGGATCAGCTCCGGATTTCTGGCTATAGCCCTTGCGATACCTACGCGCTGCTGCTGACCGCCCGAAAGAGCATTGGGATAAAAATTGACTCTATCAGCCATTCCGACCTTTTTCAATGCCTCCATGGCTCTCTTCTCCGCTTCATCCCTCGGTACGCCTTCTCCAACCGTCAGCCCCAATGTTACATTTTCAAGTACCGTTTTATTGGCAAAAAGATTGTAATTCTGGAAAACAAATCCTGATTTCCGCCTCAGCTGCTGGATCTGTTTTTTATCTGCACTGTGCAGATCAATCCCGGCACCATTTTCAATCCATTTGCCTTCATCTGCTTTTTCAAGGAAACTGATGCATCGCAGAAACGTCGTTTTGCCGCTGCCGCTGGGCCCAAGGATGACAATTACCTCGCCATCTTTGATATCCAGATCGACACCTTTGAGGATATGGTTTTCTCCAAAGCTTTTCTTTACACCTTTAATCTCTATCATGCCGTCACACCGCTTTCTTTTACTGTCACCTTCTGTGATTCTGTTTTATATCTTGTTGTCCGTTTTTCCCAAAGTTTAAATAATAATTCAAGTATCGTACATACAATAATATACGTGATCAGGATATCCAAATAGCCTTCGACATATTTGTACTGCTGTCCTGCTGCGATTTTTGCCCTGGCTGTAATATCCTGCACCGTCATCAAAAATACAAGGGATGTATTTTTCAGCATATTTAATGTAGAAGAGCAAAAACTCGGCGCGCAGACGCCCACCGCCTGCGGAATAATAACATGAACATAAGCCTGAAAATTTGTAAGACCGGAGGTCTGAGCTGCTTCCAGCTGGCCTCTGCCGACTGCACTGAGCCCTGCTTTCCACATTTCAGAATAAGTTGCCGAACTGTTCAGTCCATAAACAATGAACGCATATAAAATCGGCGGGATACTATAAACATCAAAATCCAGATTCAGCGCCTGCACAATCATTTTAATGATAATCGGAATACCATTATAAACAAGATAAATCTGTACAATCGTCGGTGTACCTCTCATAAATGACAGATACAATGTTAAAAACTGATCCAGCAGCGGCACTTTTCTTATTCTTGCAAGGGCAATAAAAAATGCAAGGGGAATACCAATCACTGCTGCCACAAATGTGATCAGCAATGTTGTTGGTACACCTGAAAAGGCCATCCACAGATTCTGTATGGCAAAATTCAAATCAAAATTCATCGCCTATCACCCAAGCACCTTTCCCATTTTTCCTGACAACAGATCCACACATTTTCCCGTAACCAGAGACAACAACCAGTAAAGCAGCGAAACCGCAAAATAGACCTCAATAATATGGGCACCGTAACTCATATTATCAATAATCTTTGCCTGTCCCATCACATCCACAACACCAATCAGATAAGCCAATGAAGACTCCTGAATCAGGGCAATGAGCATGTTGCCGAAATTCGGCAGTGCCACATAGACCACCTGAGGCAGAATGATCAGACGTATCGCCTGCGCCGGCGTCAGAGCTGACATCAAAGCCGCCTCCATCTGTCCTTTGTCCACAGACAGATATGCCGGACGTATGATTTCAGACAATGTACCTGATGCATACATTGTCAACGCTATGATTGAAAACACAATTTTGCTGACACCATTGATATCAATGCCTGCCAGTCCAAAAAGGACCGGCAGACCATAATAGGCGAGAAAGATCAGTACAATCACCGGCGTACACCTGATAAATGTTGTAAACAGGTTGGCAATCGTCTTAAGTATTTTGATACGGCACATCTTCATTGCCGCCAACAATGTACCGAAGATCAGTCCCAATGCCATACTTGTAAATGCAATTAAAATGGTAACTCTTAAAAAAGGGATCAGTTTTAAAACTGTTGTAAGAAAAAATTCCATCTGTATCCTCCGCTTCTATTCCTCTGTATCTGTAATATACGGAAGAATATCTTCACCAAAATACTCTTTTGATTTTTCTGAAATAAAACCATCGTCTTTTAACTGTTTCAATGCCTTATCATAAGCCGCTGCCAGTTCTGTTTCTTTCGGGTTAAAAAGACTCCATGTTTTAATTGCTGTAAATGAATTAAACTGAATCTGATCTTCAAGGCCAATCTTAGGCAATGTATCATCCACAACATTCTTGGAGGCAACGGCCACATCATATCTACCGTCAGCTACCCATTTATACTCATCCGCTGCATTGGTCCATTCTGCATCCACAAGATCGACCTGGTTGTCCGAATGTTCGTTATTGTATTCAACAACAATCCCATACATGCCGGATGTCGGTGCAATCGGAACCACGGACTTCTTATTTGTTGCTACATCCTCCAGTGTCTTGATATCCGCTTCATCGCTCTTTCTGACCGCCAGACCGATAATATTGCCGCCGATGCATTCCTCAGGGAACAGATATTTTGCACGTCTGTCATCATTGGAATAAAATCCGGCTACTGCCGCCTTATATTTGCCAGTATCAAGGCCTGTCAGAAGTGCTTCCTGAGAGACCGCTTCATATTCAAATTCGTATTCCGGAAGGAGTTCATCAATTTTCTTAATAACATCAATATCATATCCTGCCGGTTCACCCTGTTCATTAATATAGGATGTCGGATATAAATCCTGTCGAATACCGATCAGAACTTTCTGTACTTCTCCTGCAGATGCACTGTCCGCGGAAGTATCTGCTGCTTCCGATGATCCGGCGGCTGATTCTGCTGTTGCTGATGATGCCGTCGTTGATGATGTGCTGTTTGCTGTGCTGCTGCCGCAGGCTGTGGCACCAACTGCCAGAATTACAGTTAAACCAACCAGTGCTAACTTTCCTAATTTCATATCTTTTATCCTCCAAATCTTCTCTAATTTCCAAAAACGCTCTCTATTCTTTTTAATGCTTCTTCCACAATACTTCGCGGACAGGCCAGATTCAGCCTGATGAAGCCTTCTCCCTCCTTGCCGAACCATCCGCCCAGATCTCCGGCCACCTTCGCCTGCTCCAGAAGCTTTCGATTGATCTCATCCAATGTCAATCCCGTCTTTCTGAAGTCTATCCAAAGGAAATACGTTCCCTCTGTCCGACTGACAGCTACATTTGGAATATTCTCTTTGATATACTCCGCTGCATATTGAATGTTGGCACCAATATAAGCCAGCAATTCCTGCAGGTAATCCTCACCATATGTATAAGCTGCTTCCGTGGCCGGTAATCCGAAAAGATTCAAGCCTGCGGCCTCATCCGCTCTGATCTGTGCCATATATTTTTGTCTTATTGATTCATCCGGTATCACAACGATTGATGTCCGAAGACCTGCCAGATTAAAGGTCTTGCTTGCTGCATAGGCCGTGATGATATTTTTCGTCCCGGCAATTTTTAATGTCGGTGTATGCTTAAAACCTTCCATGATCAGATCAGAATGAATCTCATCTGAAAAGATCAGTACATGATGTTTCTGACAGATTTCGACAATCCTTCGAAGTTCCACTTCTGTCCATACTCTTCCCACTGGATTATGCGGACTGCACAAAATGAATAACTTCGTGTTCTCATTCTTGGCCTTTCTCTCAAAATCCTCAAAATCAATGGTATAGCTGCCATCCTTTTCAATCAGCGGATTCTCAACAGCTTTTCTATTATTATAGGTAATACACCTGTCCTTGAAAGGATAATAAACCGGCGGCTGAATCAAAACGCCGTCACCTTCGTTTGTGAATGCCTGTACCGCATAGGTGATGGCCGGTACCACGCCCTGAGTGATTACAAGGCTTTCTGCCGTCACATCCAGGTCATGTCTCTTTTTCATCCAGCTGATAAACGCATTGTCAAAGCTTTTTCCCTTTGGTGCCGGATAACCATAGATGCCGAAGGCTGCCTTTTTCTTCAGGACCTCAATAACTTCATCCGGTGCTGTAAAGTCCATATCCGCTACCCACATAGGCAATGCACCGGAGGCATTATAGCCCGGAAATCTACTCTCAAAACCGTCCCATTTGCTGCTGTCGGTACCGCGTCGTTCTATATATTGGTCAAAATTATATTTTCCCATAGGTAACGGTTCCTCCTAAATGTAAAGACTCGGACTTGCCTTTGTAAACAGTTCAATACCTGTCTTTGTCACAAGGAACGTGTCCTCAATATTGTATGTCTGATTCTTTGAGCTGTAATATGGCAGTTCAATATTCATCACCATATTCTCCTCAAAGACTCTGTCTTCACCCGGTGCGATGAATGGATATTCTTCACTGAACAGTGAGCATCCGATGGAATGACCCTGATGGCCTCTCACATAACCATTGAAGCCTCTCTCCTTTAACACTCTGTGTATGTCATTGAAAATTTCGCTCATTTTCACCCCCGGTCCGATATTGTTGATGGCATATTCATAACCTGCCCAGAGATGTGCGTATAATTCTTCTCTGCTCTTCGCCGTTGCTGTTCCAACCACAAATGTTCTGGCCAAATCGGAATTGTAACCTTTTAATGTCGGACCGCCGTCCAGACGAATAATATCACCTCTGTTGATTCTTGTATGCGGCGGAATAAAGGATGGTGTAAAGTTCTCACCAATAGTATGGGCGTTGGCCACATCAATGATATCCGGTGACCATGAAAATGCAGTTGTATTGAAAAGCTGAAGCACATCGGCCTCCGTCATGCCCGGAACAATGGCCTTTGCTACTTTGTTCATGGTCAGTTCACTGTAATGGGCCGCTTCCCTTAGCACTTCGATCTCCCATGGTGTTTTGATGGCTCTGGCCTCAATGAGCAGCTTCTTGATATCAACGAGATTTTTCTCTTTAAAGGTATCTGTCAGAAACTGCCATGCATACGGTGTCAGATAAGAGGGCTGCACACCGATTCGAAGATTCTCTTTCTTTTCAGGCAAAAACTGAAGAGCCAGCTTATAGGTTTTATTCAAATCCGGCTGAACTTCCTTTTCCATGCCTTCAATGGCATAATCTTCGATATAGATCCATGTGGGATAAGAGATGATCTCCACACCATCCACGGCCATTTCCGCTGTTCTTCTTGCAAATTCACTGACAACAACTCCGGTCCTGCCATCTTTTGTGACAACGGCTACCGTTCCGCCTGTCTGCCCGTTTTTATATAAATCTCTTGATGCATAACCTGTTGCATAAAATACCGCATCACCTGATGTCAAAATCAGCGCATCCAGATTGTCTTTGTCCATCTGTTCTGTCAGTCTCTGAATTATTGCTTTCTGATCTCTTTCTGCCATTTTGTTGTCCTCCTTAATGCTAAATCTCAAATGCTCATTCTTTCATTTCTAATAATACAAAAAAATCCGTACATGTACGGATTCAAATAACACCATCTATCATTTATTTCAGATCAATCATCTATGCTGGCTGTTCTCACATTCTCGCACAATATTTCGGTTTCATATCTTCTCTTTTATTCATACAACACATATTCATCTTACAACAACACATACACATCATGATTTTCTCTCCTTGCTTTTTGTTTTTTATATCATACTATTCCGATATGATAATTGTCAAGACTTTTTTTACTATTACTCTTTATAAATACAATCTATATCGACTTTAATATACATCCACCTTCAACAATTACATTTCCATAACGATTTGTGTCCATTCTTCACTTTTTATTCAGAACTTCGACACAATTTGGTCACAAGCGAATGGTATAGTATAGACATAAACGAAAAGGAAACGACAAAGTTTTCGTTTATAAATCTTTTTCATAAACTTTCCTCTTTTTAATAATAAAAGCGCTGTACTGCCAACAGCGCTTTTATTATTTTTAATTATTCCTCTGCCCTTGACAGCCACCAATATTTCTCTTATATTATTAGTTAGATTTCTAATCATTCGTTTTCTATCTATAAATTCTTAATCTACATAAAAGGAGCATTTTTCATGAAAGAATCTCTTCACTATTTACTCATGGCCAACCATTTTATGATTCAGAAGGCACTTGTGACCAGCGTCAAAGACACCGGTCTGACCTCCGGGCAGCCCAAAGTTCTGGATTATCTGAAGAATCATAACGGTGCTGTGCAGAAAGATATTGCCGCCGGATGTCATATTGAACCGGCTTCTCTCACTGCTATTTTAAACGGTATGGAAACTAAAGGGCTGATTGAACGTCGACTCTGTCCCGACAATCACCGCTTTTATAATGTTTATTTGACTGAGACAGGCCGCCTCTATGTGGGCCGCCTTGAAAATGAATTTGATACCATTGAATCTTATGCGCTTCAGAATTTTTCTAAAGCTGATAAAGAACAGCTGATAGAATATCTCAGCCGCATTTACAATACGATGCTGAATTACAAAGGAAAAGAGGATAAATCAAATGAATAAAGACCTTGCAAAGAAAAACAATAATTTAAAAGTCAGAATACCCATGTATTTTGTCGGACTTTTTCTCATGACCATCGGTATTGCCATTTCAGTCAAATCCAACCTGGGCGTATCCCCTGTTAGCTCCATTCCTTATACCATGACCTGTGTCTGGGGCATTGAAATGGGCAAGGCAACAATTTTGTTTCACACCATTCTCGTTCTGATCCAGATTATCCTTCTGCGTCGAAATTTTAAACCGATCAACCTGCTGCAGATTGCTGTCGGTGTGGTTTTCGGTTACTTTACGACCTTCTGCAACTACCTGGTATCTTTTTTGCCGACACCGGAAAATATTCTGATTCGAATCATTATGATGCTCATCAGTACGGTTTTCATCGCTGTGGGAATCTTCTTCTATCTGCCGCCTAATCTGATGCCGCTGGCAGGCGAAGGTGCCATGCAGGCCGTATCCCAGATTACCGGAATGGATTTTTCCAAGGTCAAGATTCGTTTTGACTGCACCATGGTCCTGATTTCCATTATCACCTGCCTGATCACTATTCACAGTCCCGGCAGTGTGGGCATCGGCACCGTCATTGCGGCAGTTCTGGTAGGCACAGTACTGGGCATCGTAACAAGGCTTTTCGGACAACAGCGTGATCGGCTGCTTTACGCTTAAAATCCTTATATCATAAAAAGGAGCTTTGCACATTAGTGCATAAGCTCCCCTTTCAAAAAATCAGAAGGTGAAATAGCCTTAATTTCTGATTTCTCATAATCAGCAATATTGCGCGTTACAATATATTTCGCCCCATAATCCCTGGCACATTCCATTTGAAGACAATCTTCAAAATCAGAAAAATCTTCATTTTCAAGTCCAATTATTAGTTTTGTCTTGTCAATACCAATAATATCGAATATCTCACATATACTAAGTAAAATTTCTCTTCGTTCTTTTATATTATAAGTTTTTCTAAGAATAAAAAACATATTAGATATTGAATGTGCTGCTACACATCCTCTATAAATGCCATCTACACATCTTCTAACTATTTCACTGGCATTATCATAAAAAGGCTCCCTCATAAGTAAATAGTCCAATAAAATATTTGTATCCAATAAAATTTTATCTACCATACTTTTCCTCACGATACCTTTTCAATTCATCATTTTCATTTATATCTGCTTTCTTCCGCAAATGTTCTAGCCTCTTGAAAGCATTCTTTTTAGCTAGACGTTCATCCTCATCTAATCCATTAATTCCCCGCATAATCTGAAGAACAAATGTTATTTTATCTTCCGGCAGTCTTTCCAATTCGCGCATCGCGCTCTGTCTTAATATAGTCATCACGCACCTCCTTGTAATGCCTTTTCCATAAAATCTTTTTATTATTATATCATAACCAATTATTAAATACTATCATAAAAAATCGCCCACAATAGTTTGATGCTGGCGTAAAACTATCATGAGCGATTTTTCTATTGATTATTTATTGATAACTCGTTTTACATATGTTGTATGCAGTACTTCATGAGCCTTATGGCTTCCCGGTTCGCCAAAGTACTCTTTGTAGAGCTGCTGGATAGCCGGATTCTCATGAGACTTACGAATTGGTTTAGCCGCATCGTTCTCATACAGAGCCTTTGCACGGATTGCACGTACATCTGTAAAGTTACGAACGCTGCCGCGTACCTGAGGCTGACCGCCGCCGTTGACACAACCGCCAGGGCATCCCATGATTTCGATGAAGTGGTAGTTTGCTTCGCCGGATTTCACCTTATCAAGAAGCTTTCTTGCATTGCCGAGTCCGGATGCAACTGCAACGTTGATATCCATGCCTGCAACATTGTATGTTGCTTCTTTGATACCTTCTGTACCACGAACTTCCTGGAATTCTACATTCTTCAGTTCTTCGCCTGTCAGTGTCTCAACTGCAGTTCTTAAAGCAGCTTCCATAACGCCGCCTGTTGCACCGAAGATAACAGCTGCACCTGTGGATTCACCCATCGGATTATCAAACTGTTCATCCGGCAGTTCATTGAACATCAAGCCTACTTTCTTGATCATACGAGCCAACTCACGTGTTGTGATTGCGATATCTACATCAGGAACACCTGCTGCATCTTCATCATCTCTGCCGATTTCGAACTTCTTCGCTGTACATGGCATCACGCTGACGCTGACGATCTTCTTAGGATCAATGCCCATCTTCTCAGCAAAATAGGTCTTTAATGTTGCTCCGAACATCTGCTGTGGAGACTTGCAGCTTGAAAGGTTCTCTGTCATATCAGGGAAATAATGTTCACAGTATTTGATCCAGCCTGGTGAACAGGATGTGATCAGAGGCAGTTTGCCGCCATTTTGAACTCTGTCAAGGAATTCATGTGCTTCTTCCATGATGGTTAAGTCAGCTGCAAAATCTGTATCAAAAACTTTATCGAAACCAAGACGACGCAGTGCTGCAACCATCTTGCCTTCTACATCTGTACCCATCGGATAACCGAATTCTTCTCCAAGACCTGCACGTACACTTGGTGCTGTCTGTACAACAACATATTTATCAGGATCTGCAATTGCTGCAAAGATTTCGTCTGTGTTGTCTTTCTCATGTAAAGCACCTGTCGGACAGACAGCAATGCACTGACCACAGGATACACAGCTTGTATCAGCCAGATCCATGTTGAATGCTGTACCGATATAACTCTTAAAACCACGCTCATTCGGACCGATGACGCCGATACCCTGAACCTTCTCACAGACAGCACTGCATCGACGGCAAAGGATACATTTGCTGTTATCACGAACCATATGTGCAGCGGATGTATCAATCATCGCCGGTGTCATCTCACCTGAGTAATAGTTTTCATCTTCAACACCCAGTTCCTTACATAACTGCTGCAGTTCACAGTTTCCGCTTCTGACACAGCTTAAGCATTCTTTCTTGTGGTTGGAAAGAAGCAGTTCCAGTGTCTTCTTACGGGATTCGATAACCTTCGGTGTATTGGTCCATACTTCCATGCCCGGATTGATCGGATATACACAGGAAGCAACAAGGGATCTTGCACCTTTAACTTCTACAATACACATACGGCATGCGCCGATTTCATTGATTTCTTTTAAATAGCAAAGTGTAGGGATGTCAATATGTGCCAGTCTGGCAGCCTCCAAAATGGTAGAGCCTGCTGGTGCACTGACTTCAACACCATTGATTTTGATTGTAATATTTTCCATTGTCTGCTCCTCCATTACTCTTTGTAGATTGCGCCAAAGCGGCATTTTTCCATACAAGCACCGCACTTCAGACACTTAGACTGATCAATAACATGAGGCTCTTTGAGTTTGCCTGAAATTGCACCATTTGGACAATTTCTTGCACATAATGTACAGCCTTTACATTTATCTGCATCAATCTTGTAGGACAGCAGAGCCTTGCAAACGCCGGCAGGACATTTCTTGTCTACGATATGAGCAATATACTCATCTCTGAAATAACGAAGTGTGGACAGAACAGGGTTTGGTGCTGTCTGGCCCAGACCGCATAATGCATTATCTTTGATGTAGTAGCAGAGTTCTTCCATCTTGTCAAGATCTTCCAGAGTACCTTCACCCTTTGTAATCTTATCAAGCATCTCATACAGACGTTTTGTACCGACACGGCAAGGTGTACACTTACCGCAGGATTCATCTACAGTGAACTCCAGGAAGAACTTGGCAATATCTACCATACAAGTATCTTCATCCATAACGATCAGACCGCCGGAACCCATCATGGAACCGATGCTGATCAGGTTGTCGTAATCGATTGGAATATCCATATGTTCTGCAGGAATACAACCGCCGGAAGGTCCGCCTGTCTGAGCAGCCTTAAACTTCTTGCCGTTTGGAATACCGCCACCGATATCCTCGATGATGGTACGAAGTGTCGTACCCATAGGAACTTCTACAAGACCTGTATTGTTAATCTTACCATTGACAGCGAATACCTTTGTACCTTTGGACTTCTCTGTACCCATGGAAGCAAACCATTCAGCACCATTCAGGATGATCTGTGGAATATTCGCATAAGTCTCAACATTGTTCAGGATAGTCGGGCTTGCGAAAAGACCTTTAACAGCCGGGAATGGCGGTCTTGGTCTTGGTTCGCCTCTGTTGCCTTCGATGGATGTCATAAGGGCTGTTTCCTCACCACAGACGAAAGCACCTGCACCAAGTCTGAGATCAATATCAAAATCAAATCCTGAATCGAAAATGTTCTTGCCTAACAGACCATATTCTCTTGCCTGTTTGATGGCAATATTCAGACGTTCAACAGCAATCGGGTACTCAGCACGGACATAGATATAACCCTGGGAAGCACCAATTGCATAACCTGCAATAGCCATTGCTTCCAGAACAACATGCGGGTCACCTTCCAGAACGGAACGATCCATGAATGCACCCGGGTCACCTTCATCCGCATTACAACAGACATATTTCTGAACGTTGCCTCTGTTGCCTGAAGCAAATTTCCATTTCATACCGGTCGGGAATCCGGCACCGCCACGGCCTCTTAAACCACTGGCAAGAATTGTCTCAATAACATCATCCGGGCTCATCTCGGTCAGTACACGGCCAAGGGCTTCATAACCGCCTGTACCAATGTATTCATCGATACTCTCAGGATTGATGATACCGCAGTTTCTAAGGGCAACTCTGTGCTGCAGACGATAGAAATCTGTATCTTTCAGGGCTTTGGCCTTGCCGCCGTCCTCTACATATAATAAACGTGTAACAACACGACCTTTTAACAGATGCTCACTGACGATCTCAGGAATATCTTCTGGTTTCACCATTGAGTAAAATATTGCATCAGGATAAATAACCATAACAGGACCCTGTGCACATAAACCATGACATCCGGTCTTAACAATGGCTACTTCATTCTCTAAGCCGTTCTTCTTCAGTTCTTCCTGAAGAAGGCTGATCAGCGTCTCACTTCCGGAGGATGTACATCCGGTGCCGCCGCAAACTAATACATGGGAACGATACATAGCTGTCTACCTCCTATAAATTTGTTGCGCTTAATGTATATTTACCAAGAACCTGACCACGGATCAGATGCTGTTCTACCACTTCATCAGCCTTCTCCGGTGTCATCTTAATATAAGTCACTTTCTCTTTGCCGGGTTCATAAACTTCTACAATCGGTTCATACTGACATAATCCAATACAACCTGTCTGTGTAACAATAACATTGTCCAGATGCTTAGCCTGAACATCTTCAGCTAACTTATTAAGCACTGGTCTTGCGCCGCTGGCAATACCACATGTTGCCATACCGACAACCACACGAATATGATGAGAATTATCATCCTCTCTCATATTGACCTCACCCTGCATTCTGTCACGAATGGCTTTCAATTCTGCAAGTGATTTCATGCTGTCTCCTCCTCATTCTATACAACTGCGCCGCCGTCAACTTCATGACTGTTTTCGTTAAGAAATTGACGAATATACTCTGATACCTCAGGGTTATTCAGCGGCACACCCTCCAAAATATTCTTAAATTCTCTTGTATCCAGCGTAAAGGAACGCTGATTGAACGTATATGTATATAAAAAATCTATCTGTGTGTTGAATGTGATCAAGGTATAAATCGTTCCATTCATATCACCAAGGGGCATCCTGTCAATATGGGATAAACCGAATACCGCTGTGACCTTCGTCCCGACACCGGGCTCAGACTGAATAGAAAAACTGCCTCCCGTACTCTCGGCAGCCATTTTGAAAAACGGAACCCCCAGACCGATCTTGCGGGTTGTGCGGGTTGTAAAGAACGGATCCGTCACACGGGCTGTCTGTTCTGCTGTCATACCGCAGCCATTATCTTCTATAGTAATGGTCAACGTATCCGCGGCTTCATCCACATCCACTGAAATCTGTATCAGTGAAGCTTCCGCTCTCACGGAATTCTGGGCAATATCTAATACATTCAACGCGATCTCAGGCATCATGACTAGTTATATTTCTCCAATACACCATCAATATCGTCTACAGTCAATCGACCGTATACTTCACCATTCACCATCATAACCGGTGCAAGACCACAGGCACCGACACACCGACAGGCATCCAGTGAAAACTTACCATCCGGTGTACACTCACCGCCTGCAATATCAAGCTTCTCCATGAGCTTATTGTAAATATCTCCGGAACCCTTAACATAACATGCAGTACCAAGACAGACGGAAATCTCATACTTGCCCTTCGGATTCAGGTTGAACCATGAATAAAATGTGGCAACACCATAAATCTTCTCAAGAGGTACATTCAATTCATCAGAAATGATTTTCTGAACCTCAATCGGAAGGTACCCGTAAATCTCCTGCGCTTTCTGCATGATCGGCATCAGGCATCCCTTCTCATCTCTGAGTTTCTGGATGACTTTCAGCAATTGTTCTTTCTGCTCTTCTGTACCATAGAAAGGTACTGTTTTCTTATTTGAAGCCAAAAGAATCCCTCCTTCTTTTTTCTCATAATATTACAGGTCGATTGTCCTGCTAAAAGACATGAATTTGCTTTCTTATGACAGCATATCACTATTTTTCATAATAATCAACCTATTTTTAGCGTAGAGTTTAGTAAGTTTTTAACAACGTTTGTTAAATTTTTGTTTTTATACAAATACACGCCGTCATTCTCGCTAATTTAACCCACATATATTTTAGCACTTTTTGTTGAAATCGTACACCACCCATGCTATACTGTTTACGAATAATATTATCCCTTCTCCGCAATACAACAGCCAGACAGTGTTTACACCTGTCGTCCGCTGTGCAAAGCAGTTGGAAGCCTGCACGGAGAAACAGACAGGAGGAATTTTCATGCTTGTAAGAGATCTCATCCCATTGCTGGATGCTGAACTGATTTACGGATCAGATGATATTGATATACGCGAAATCCATTCCGGATGCGGTTCAGATATGATGAGCGATGTTTTGGCCTTTGTAAAAGATCAGCCGGTGCTGCTGACAGGCCTGTGCAACCCGCAGGTTATCCGCACCGCTGAGATGATGGATATTATGTGTCTGGTTTTTGTACGAGGTAAGCGGCCGGATGAGAAGATGATCGAACTGGCCCGTGAGCGTGGCATCTGCCTGCTTGCCACACCGCATACGATGTTTACGGCGTGTGGCATACTCTACAAGGCCGGACTGGTCGGAGGTGCTTAAGGTGAACGATACGATAAAATTAGAATATACGGTCTCTGGCGAAGATTTCACTCGCGCCGGTGAAGCCAGCAGTGACCTCAAGAATATGCTCAAGCAGCTGGGCGTTTCCCCTGATGTCGTCAGAAAGGTATCCATTGCCATGTACGAAGGTGAGATCAATATGGTGATCCATGCCAATGGCGGCATTATCACGGTTTATATCTCCCCCACAGAAGTCACCATGATCCTGAAGGATTCAGGCCCGGGTATCCCTGATATTGACAAGGCCATGCAGGCCGGCTACTCGACAGCTCCTGACAATATCCGCTCCCTTGGATTCGGTGCCGGCATGGGATTGCCTAATATGAAGAAATACTCCGATGACATGAAGATAGAAACAGAACTGGGTGTCGGCACCACTGTAACTATGACTGTCCGAATCTGCTAATATGTAATTGAAAGGAAGGTGATAGAATGAACAAAAAATTCTTTCATTCTGTATACCTTGACGAAAGCCTCTGCAAAGGCTGTATCAATTGTATCAAACGCTGTCCGACCCAGGCCATCCGCGTCCGCAACGGCAAAGCCCGCATCACCAGCCAGTTCTGTATTGACTGCGGTGAATGTGTCCGGACCTGCAGCCATCATGCAAAGAAAATACATATCGATTCTCTGGATATACTCAACAACTACGCATACACGGTTGCTCTTCCTGCACCTTCTCTGTATGCGCAGTTCAATAACCTGGATGATGTCAATATTCTGCTGACAGCCCTCATCTACCTTGGTTTTGATGATGTCTATGAAGTCGGTGCCGCAGCAGAACTTGTCTCGGAAGCCTCAAGGAAATATGTAGATGAACACCAAGATCAATGGCCGTTTATCAGCACAGCCTGCCCATCTGTTGTTCGTCTGATCAGAGTCCGTTTTCCGAACCTCATTGACCATCTACTGCCGATTCTCCCTCCCATTGAAGTGGCAGCTACCCTTGCCAAAAAACGAGCTATGGCCAAGACGGGCCTGCCTGCTGACAAAATCGGCATTATTTTTATTTCACCATGTCCATCAAAGGTCACCTATGTCAAATCCCCACTGGGAACAACCCGCAGTGAAGTAAACGGTGTTCTGGCCGTCAAAGATGTCTATCCCCTTTTACTGCCACATATGAAGATTGCCGAACAGCATCCCATGGACCTGGCGATTTCCGGCAGAATCGGCATTGGCTGGGGCTGCAGCGGCGGTGAGGCCGGCGGCATGATCACAGACAGCTATCTGGCTGCCGATGGCATTGAGAATGTCATTCGTGTTCTGGAAGACCTGGAAGATGAGAAGTTTGCAAAACTGCAGTTTATTGAGCTCAATGCCTGCAGCGGTGGCTGTGTCGGCGGTGTTCTCAATGTAGAGAATCCTTATGTTGCCAAAGCCAAGATCAAACGTCTGAACAAATATCTTCCGGTGGCCAGAACCCACAGCGAAGATATTCCCCAGAAAGTGGAGCTTGGATGGCATACAACGGTTGAATATGAACCGGTTTTCAGGATTGGTGATACCATGCTTGAGAGCATCACCAAGATGAAACAAATCGAAGAACTCTGCAATGAATTTCCGGGACTTGACTGCGGTTCCTGCGGTGCCCCGTCATGCCGTGCCCTGGCAGAAGATATCGTTCGGGGCAAAGCCGAGAAAAACGACTGTGTTTACATTCTCCGCAATCACATTCATCTGCTTTCCGAAACCTACTCACGCTTCTCACACGAAGCTATTGTAGACGGCGAAGACCCGAATGCATGCATCCATATTCTGATGCATTATATGGACAAACTGACAGAAGAGATCGCATTGCTTGACTCACACAATCTGATTAATTCAGATACTGAATCCGAGGAGGGACAGGACCATGACCATTAAAGAATTAATTGACAGCGGCTTATTTAAGACAATCAATGTCGGAGATGACACAGACCGCAACATCTCCGGACTTTTCTGCTGTGACCTGCTGAGCATTGCCATGAGCAAGGCACCTGAAGACAGCGTATGGGTCACAGTCATGGGGAATATCAATACACTGGCTGTTGCTGCCCTGTGTGATGTTGGCTGCATTGTTCTCGCCGAGGGTATTTCTCTGGATGATGCTGCCAGGGACAAGGCTGTCCAGCAGCATATCACCGTTCTCAGCACGGATATGCCGATTTTTGACGCCGCACTGAAGGTTCACGAGCGCATCCATGCCTGATTTAAACTATGATCTTCATATCCATTCCTGTCTTTCCCCATGCGGGGATGATGATATGACACCGGCCAACATTGTGGGTATGGCCATGATCAAAGGCCTTGATCTCATCGCTGTGACAGACCACAATTCATGCAGGAATTGTCCCGCAGTCCTGACTATGGCAGAGGCTTACGGTCTAACCGCCCTTCCAGGAATGGAGCTGACCACTTCCGAGGAAGTACATGTGGTCTGCCTCTTTGCTGATTTAAAGGATGCTCTGGCCTTTGATGAATATGTCTACAGTCATCTGATGGCTGTTCCGAACAACGAGAAGATTTTCGGCAAACAACAGCTCTATAATGCCGATGATGAAATCATCGGCACCATACCGAATCTGCTCATTAATGCCACAGATATTTCTTTTGATGATGTTTTTGATTTGACAAAAGATTACAACGGGATCATGATACCTGCCCATATTGACAAAACGGCCAACAGTCTGCTGGCCAATCTGGGCTTCATTCCGCCGGACAGCCAGTTTACCTGTGCCGAGATCAAAGATATGACCAAGTATCATGAACTGAAAAAGCAGCATCCCTATCTGGAACACTGCCATATCATCAGCGATTCTGATGCCCATTATCTGGAGCACATCAATGAACCACATTATACCTTGTCTGTCAAAAGCCGAAATCCAAAGGATATCCTTTCAGCCTTGACAACAGCTGTATAGAAACGGGACTGACGCACGTAACCATGCATCAGTCCCTTATATCAATTCGTTAATTTTTTTACCCAACGGTAACTTCTAAAGCGGATAAAGGCCGGAATTCCTTTAAAGAACTGATCCGACTGAATCACAATGACGACCAGTTCTACCGGCAGCTTCCACCAGAATGCTGCTGCAAAAGATAATGGCATGACAATCGCCCATGTACTGATCATACTCATCACCATATTGAACTTCGTATCTCCGCCGCCCTGAATAATCCCGGCACTGACCGGCATCTGATAGGACATCCCCACCATGACAAAACTCATAATCACAATCAGATGATCTGCCAGCCGCAGTGCTTCTCCGGATAACCGATACATGGAAAGTAATGGATTTTTCAAAGCAAACAGTATAATTCCCAGAACAATTCCTACAGCCACATCGATCGTTGCCAATGTTCTGGCATCTGAACGAATCCGTTTCATATTGCCTCTTCCGACGCCATTTCCCATCATAACCGCCGATGCCGATGTCATTGCAATGACAATCACTTTCAAATATTGATAGAAGGTTGTTGCCACAGAATTCGCTGCAATGGCGTCATCTGATAAATGCCCAAGGATGGCTGTCTGCATTGGCACAGAAACACCCCACAGAATCTGTGCCAGAATAATCGGCATCGCCGCTTTCATATAATCTTTTCGTAAGGAATCGTCTGATTGCAACAGTTTTTGCTTAAACAGCTCAATTTTCTTATCTTTTATAATATAAATCACCACGATGACCAGTTCCAGAATCCGGGCTACAAGTGTACCAATCGCCGCACCCATAATTCCCATCTCCGGCATGCCAAACCGTCCAAAAATCAATGTGTAATTAATAGCCACATTGATAATCAGAGAAACAACAGATATATAAAAACTGATATTGACGATTTCCACACTCCTGAGGGCTGCCATCAAAATATTCGTTATGATATAGAACGCAAATGTCCACTTCAACAAATTCAGATACCCAAGTCCCTGATTGATAATTTCCGGTGCGTTAGTAAACAGGCCAAGCAGCTGTTTTGGCATCACTGTACAAAGCACCACAATCACAATTCCGCAGAATAGTCCCGCCTTCAACGCAATCCCTGTCAGCACTCGAATCGGTTCCTTCCTATTCTCTCCCCAATACTGGGAAGCAAGTACGACAAGTGCATTCCCAAAAGCCAGCGCAAACTGCTGTACCATGAAAAATATCTGATTCACCGTGGCTGCCCCTGACAGCGCATTCTGACTGTAGCTTCCCAACATCAGATTATCCGCCATATTCACACTATAGGCTACCAGATTCTGCAAAGTCAGAACAAGCATCATGCCAAAAAAGGTTTTATAAAATCCCCTGTTATGTGTAAAAAAACGTTCTTCCATTAATTGTTTATATGCTCCCTTCAAGTCAGACTATGATCAGTATATCATAAAACTGTTTTCTACACTAACAAATCTGCAGAAGATTTTCCATTATTAACAGATTAAGGTTTCACATATCTGGAACTGGATCTGCACTTTAAGTGCACTCATCCCAATTACGAACGGATCGCATCCACCAGCTTCCGTCGCAATCAAAAAGCCTCTCTATCAAGTTTTTAAAATCTTGATAGAGAGACTTTTTAATACATAATTAAGGATTTTGCAAATTCAGAAACTATTTCTTTTCTAAATACAAGTTTTAAATGAACATTGGAATGAAGTATAAGCCCAGGCATGTGATAACTACCCAGAATACGCACATGAAAGCCATGAAGCCCCATACATCTTTCAGTTTCATACCTACTACAGACAGTGCAGGGATAACATACAGAGGCTGTAAGAGGTTCGTACACTCATCACCAAATACGAAACCATTCAAGCAGTTAACAAGGTTTGTACCAGGGATAGACTGAGCAGCCTGTACGATCAGAGGACCCTGAACAGTGAACTGACCACCCTGTGACGGGATGAACAGGTTAACAATACAAGCTGACAGGAATGAGAAGATCGGCATTGTCTGAGCTGTCGCTACAGATACGATTGCATTAACGATAACAGAACCAAGACCGCCTTCAACATACATCATACCCATGATCGCACCATAGAATGGGAACTGAAGGATAACGTCTGTTGCCAGATGCATGCTGTCTGTGTGTGCTTCCATCCATGAATGTGGCTGCGGGAACAGGAAGCAGTTGATACCAACGAACATGAAGATAACCATGTTCATATTTAATGTTGCAAAGAAACCTTTTGTTGCAATTGAATAAATGATATAGATAAAGATAGCGGCACCAACAACCCACATGATTGGTTTGCATGTGTTCATCTTTTCAGCCGGTGTTGTAGCTTTTTCACGGCTCTGGTAATCCTTTGGTGCTACATCGGCCTGTGTTGCGATACTTCTTAATTCTACTAACTCGTCATCGCCCGGCTGTGTAAATAATACTAACACAATAAAGCAAACAGCGAGGACAACCCAAAGTACAACGTTAACCGGGTTGTAGCAAGTTTCAGCAACTGTCATTGTCTTACCTACGATTTCAGCATAGTTGCTGCCTTCTGTCGCAAGGTTTGAATACAGTGTTGCGGATGGTCCAAGGCACTGGCCAAGAATCATACAGCAGTAACCGCCGGCAACCATCATTGGGAAATGAAGACCTTTGACACGTTTAGCGAGCTGCATAGCCAGGATAGGTGTAACGATTGTACAGAAAGCCCAGTTCAGCATAGATGATACATAACCAAAAGCCATTAACAGAATCAGGGCTGCTACACGTGTGTGTACAAGACCTGCAAGGCCATCAAGTAACTTGGAAACCTGTGGGCTTCGAGCACATGTTGCACAAACAACAACCATCAGGCCCATCTGGAATGCCAGTGTGAACTGGCTGCTTAAGCCATCCCACCAGGATGTTAACAATTCTACAGGTCCAATGTGACAAACTGTCAATGATAACACAGCTACCACCAGCGTTAAAACGACACAGAAAACAAATGAATCCGGAATAATTTTCTCAGCTGCAAAATTAAATTTCTTACTGATTTGCCAAAGCGGCGTTCCTTTTCTCTTCTTCTCGCTCATAATCTACTCCCTTTCTCTCTTTTAAAACCCTCTGTCTCCCCCAGAGAACTAAATTTTTAACTGTCCGAAGACAGTTAAAAACGTCTTCGAGCAGTTATTCTATTATTTATTTCCCGTATAACATCTTGATCAGATATTCATTCAGACCACCGTTGATCTCAGCGATTTCATCTTCAGTGTAGGACATAAAACCTGTCTTCTTGCCGTCTTTTGTCTCGGCTCTGAAGCCCATCTTGCCTTCGTCGATCATTTCCTTCAGAAGTGGTGATGGTTCATGGCTGTCTTCAAGGTCTTTTAATACATAATCATGAATGTTATAAGTCAACTGAGTACCTACCATATCAGAATTTACCAGCGGCGGTAAGTATGGCAGTCTTAAACCAAAGCTGT
Organism: Coprococcus intestinalis; assembly: GCF_023656595.1. Classification (NCBI taxonomy): domain Bacteria; kingdom Bacillati; phylum Bacillota; class Clostridia; order Lachnospirales; family Lachnospiraceae; genus Coprococcus; species Coprococcus intestinalis. The sequence goes on from NZ_JAMOKJ010000001.1 coordinate 252,298, forward strand.
ATTTGCAGGCATCATCAACAGTTTTAGCGTCTGCAATACCTCTTTCAACGATGGAAATCGCTTCACGCCATAATGCATGCTGCATTCTGTTGGCGATGAATCCAGGTACATCCTTCTTGCAAAGAACAGGTTTCTTGCCTGCTCTTGTCAGCATATCCATCACAGTTTCAACAACTTCATCTGTTGTCGCTTCTGTTCTGACAACTTCTACCAGTGGAATAAGGAAGCCAGGATTCCAGAAATGTGTACCTACAAGTCTTTCTTTATGTTTGCATTTTGCAGAAATTTCTGTAGGGCTCATAACGGATGTATTTGTACAGAAGATCGTATCTTCGGAAACAATGCCTTCCAGCTGTGCGAACAGATCCTGTTTCAGCTGCATATCTTCCAGTACACATTCTACCACAAGATCCGCGTTCTTAACGCCTTCGCTCTCGATATCCTGTGTGAAGCTGATCTTGCTGATTACTTTATCAACATCGGCTGGTGTCACTATTTCTTTTTCAACCAGCAGTTTCATGTTGTTTCTGATCTTTGCTTCAATATCTACAGGGAATTTATCATATACTGTGATTGTGACATCGTCAAGTCCTGCTAAAACCTGTGCGATGGCGCTTCCCATCATACCGCCGCCGCAAATTAAAATCTTTTTAACTTCTTTCATGACGTTTCTCCTATTTTTCTATTGATACGGCTGTTCAAAATAATTCTGAAGTTCTTTCGTCATGTTCTAAACAGCCGACCGATATTTATTCAACTTCTAAATAATCTGCATCATCAGGCTGACGCGCACCGTCTTTTTCGTAAATGCCCATGACATCACATTTCGGACAATATCCGAATTTCTCACCGAAATCCGGAATCATGTCAACGGCATACTCAAACTTCAGGCCGCATTTCGGGCAATGATAATACATATACATTGGTCCCCAGGTCATTTCACACCTCCTGTGAAGTTCCCGACTTGATTATTTTGTTAAGCCAAGGATTTCACGTGCTTCAGCCGGTGTAGCAACTTCATTGCCGTATTCTCTGATCACACGGGCAGCTCTTTCAACGAACTGTGCATTGCTGTCAGCAAGAACACCCTTGGAGTACATAACATTATCTTCCATACCAACACGAATGTGGCCGCCTAAAGCAACTGCTGCGTACATAATTTCCATTGCGGAATGTCCAACACCGAATGTAGACCATGTAGAACCCGGGCAAAGCTGATCCATTGTTTCCTTCATGAATACAAGGTTCTTAACGGAACCAGGAATACCGTTTGCGCAGCCCATGCAGAACTGGAAGTGTAATGGTGCTTTCAGAACACCTTTCTTCAGATAGTAAGCTGCATTTGCGATCATACCAGGATCGAAAGCTTCGATTTCAGGTTTAACATTCAATTCCTGGAACAGTTTACCGCATCTCTCAAGGAATGCAGGGCTGTTGATGAAGAGGCTGGCATTTAACCAGTTCATGGAACCACAGTCATAAGAAGCCATCTCAGGTTTCAGGATCTGAACATGTTCAAGACGTGTATCATCTGTTGCATAGATATCACCGGATGTTGTCAGGTTCAGGATGATATCGCAGTCTGGATATCTTTCATGGATCAGGTTCACTGTTTCGACAAATTTATTCTTGTCCATTGTACCGTTGCCGTTGTCATCTCTCATATGAAGATGCGCGATGGCTGCACCTGCTTTCCAGCAAGCATATACGTCATCAGCAATTTCTGATGGAGTCATTGGTACGTTAGGGTTATTCTCTTTCTTTGGCCATGCGCCTGTTACTGCTGCTGTGATAATAGTTTTCTTTGCCATTGTTAATCTCTCCTTTAAAATCTAAATTAATTATTAAATTTTTCTAATAATTCCTTACGCCAATATATAATAGCAACATCTGTGCCAACTTTATTTTTTACCTCATTTTTGTACTTTTATGTGTACATTTATGCGTTTTTTCCAGTTTTTTAATGGTTTTTAGAGGAACTATTTGACAAATACGACCAAAAAGTGTATACTTTTCAGCAAAAGAAAGTGATTATATTCACCATGCGGTGATTTTTATCACCATCGTTATATTTTTATCGCTTTTAGGAGGATAACATGAGCCAACACGGTCGATTTGAACAGGATTACCTGCGTATGAAAGTACAGATAAATAAACTGAAAGCCTCTGGACTATCCGAGGAACAGCGCACTATTTTTTCAAAACTGGACAAAATGATACAGCATTTCGAGCATCATCTTTTCACTGAATATATTGATTTTGAAGAGATTTGCGACAATCTGCCAGATGCCATTTATGTCGCAAGCCCGGACGGTACGACCATTTATGTCAATGATACCTACACCAAGCTCAGCGGTATCACGAAAGCGGAGGTTATTGGTGAAAATGTTCACCAGATCAATCGTGAAAAGAAACTTTACACCAATGGTATCCTTCCCACCATTCTGAAATATCAAAAAAGATCCGAGATTATCGGTGTGATGAAAAAGACGAATACCACGGTCCACATCAGCGGATTCCCGATTTTTAATGATAAGCACGAATTGAAATACGCAGTTGCCTGTGACCGTGATATCCAGCAGCTTGAAACCGTCAAGGACCAGCTGATCCAGTTAAAGAGCGCCATTGAGAAGAAAGAAAACGAGAACAGTTATCTGCGTACCCAGCAAATTCAGCAGTCCGAAGTGATTTTTAAAAGTGATCAAATGTATCAGGCTGTTTCTACTGCCCTGGCGGTTGCTCCGACAGATGCCACCGTCCTGATCACCGGTGAAAGCGGTACAGGCAAGGAAGTCATTACCAATCAGATCTATCAGGCCAGCAAACGTTTCGGTAAACCGTTTCTGAAGGTCAACTGTGCCGCCATTCCGGATACTCTGATGGAATCCGAACTGTTCGGTTATGAGCCCGGTGCCTTCACTGGAGCCAGCAAGTCCGGCAAAACCGGTATTTTTGAGCTAGCCAACGGCGGAACACTGATGCTGGACGAAATCGGCGAAATGTCAGTTCAGATGCAGACGAAGCTGCTCCGTGTCCTGCAGAACCACGAGATCACCAAAATCGGCGGTCACAAAGCCATCCCCGTAGATGTCCGCATTATTGCCGCCACAAATAAGAACTTACTTCAATGCATCGAGGAACATACATTTCGAGAAGACTTGTACTATCGATTAAACGTTGTACCAATTCAGCTTGTTCCTTTAAGAGAACGAAAATCAGATATAGAAGTGCTTTTTTATCACTTTTTTGAAAAATATACCAAGAAATACAACAAGCCCATCGAGATCTACAGTGATGCCCTGCATCTTCTGGAAAATTACAACTGGCCGGGCAATATCCGCGAATTAGAAAATGTCACAGAACGTCTTGTTGTTATCAACCAGAATAATATTATCGACAAGAAAACGGTAGCTCTGGTGCTTGGTATCCGGGACACAGATTCCTATGCCCATCCCGAAGATGAGTACAATCTGAAAGCTTCCACCATTGCACTCGAAAAGCACATTATAGAAAAAGCCCTGGCCACCTTCCATACAAAACGGAAGGCAGCCACGGCTCTCGGCATTGATCATTCAACACTGGTCAAGAAATGCCAACGATATGGTATTTAGACGTCAATTATTCTTCTTTATCGAGTTCTATACATTCCAGATCATCCGGAACATACAGATTTCCCTTGTAATATAACCGCCCTTCTGCTGTATAGAGGGCTTTTCGGCGTTCGATGTTGTCATCCTCGGTATGGTACAGGATAAGATTTGGTACATTGAGATAAGCCGCCAGTTCACAGGCCTCACGGACGGTACTGTGGTGCTTCTCATATGGATCGTACTGGTCCCGCTGCGAATACAGACAAAAGGCTTCATGCATGAGCCAATCACTGCCTTCGGCATAACCAAAGCAGTTCTCATTAAGAGGTTCATCCCCGGCACAGGTGAGTTTCTGTCCGTTTTTAAGGCGCATTGTAAAGCCGTACTGCTTAGCCTTGGTAGATAAGATATCGAAAAATGTCACATCGTAATCCAGGATATGCTTCGTATCCCCATCATGAAGGGGTACGAACTGGATACGATGATCCAAAAGTCTTGTAAATTTCTTCGGCAATGTCAGATTGGCTATGGTTCGTACTGTTTCTACCAATGCACTGTGACAATAAATCCGAAGATTCCCTTCATACTGTTCCCTGCGCATCTTTGTTGCAATCATACGGATCATCCAGATCATACCAAGCAAATGGTCTGTATGTTCATGGGTCAGAAAAATGTGATGGATCTGCGCCATGGAAATATCTGCATCCTGAAGCTGGCGCATGATGCCGTTGCCGCCGCCTGCATCTACCAGGAAATATTCATCATCATCCTGAATTGCAAAACAAGTATTATAACATCTGGTCACAAGGGCATTGCCCGTTCCCAGCATAATCAGTCTCTCCATTTGGTTATATCCCACTCCTGTCATTCAAATTTCCTATAAATTGAAGCAATGATTCAGCGGGCCGCTTCCCTCTCCCAGGTCAAGTCCATCCTTTAAAGCACCGGTGATATAATTCTTCGCATTCTGTACGCTTGTCTTCATATCATAACCCAAAGCCAGATTGCTGGCGATGGCAGATGATAAAGTACAACCTGTGCCGTGGGTGTTCGGATTATTGACACGTTCTCCGCGATACCACATAAATTCACCGTCATGGTATAAAAGGTCATCTGCAGTCTCTGTCAAATGTCCGCCCTTAATCAGAACGCTGCCTGAAAGATTTCTTCCAATGACTTCTGCCGCTTTCTTCATGTCATCTACATTCTTAATCTCAAAACCGCACAGCTTCTCTGCTTCCGGGATATTCGGTGTAATGATATCCCCCATCGGGAGCAGGACAGAAATCAGCGTATCCATGGCATCCGGCTGCATCAGCGCGCATCCGCTTGTGGAAACCATCACCGGATCTACCACGATATTCTTCGCATTGTATTCCTTTAACTTTGCTGCGATCATCTGGATCGTCTCGATATTGGAAACCATGCCAATCTTGACAGCATCCGGAAAAATGTCCTTGAACACACAGTCCATCTGCTGACCCACAAAATCAGCACCTGCATCCAGCACCCCATAAACCCCTGTTGTGTTCTGTGCTGTCAATGCCGTAATTACACTCATTGCATAAACCTTGTGTGCTGTCATCGTCTTTATATCTGCCTGAATACCGGCACCACCGCTACAGTCGGAACCGGCAATTGTCAATACTTTCTTCATAAAAACATCCTTTCGTCAATGAAATCGCAATCTGAATTTGCTTACTCACAGTATACCATATCTTTATCTATATTGACAGATTTCTTTAAAACCATTATAAAAAAGCATTTCAGTTACTTTTTAATTGAGGACCAGCTTGGCAGCGCATTCAGCCATTCTTTTAATGATTTTCAACAACTTGACACTTTTCAACAGAATCTATATTATTGAATTATGACTTTATAAAAAGAGGTTTTATCATGAAAAAGAAACGTTTTCAGAAAATTTATATAGAAATCATCAACCGCTGCAATCTCAGCTGCAGTTTCTGTCCCACCAGTGACCGTCCGGCAAGAATGATGTCTGTGGATGAATTTGCGAAGATTGCTGCACAGGTAACCCCTTTTACAGACTACATTTGCCTTCATGTAAAAGGCGAACCGCTGATGCACCCATGGCTTGGCGATATTTTGGCCATCGCCCATCAAAACGGATTAAAAGTTAATCTAACCACCAATGCATTGCTTCTTCCCGAAAAACATCAGCTGCTTCTGGGCGAAACAGCACCCCGTCAGATTTCTCTGTCCCTGCACAGCTTTGATGCCAATACCATGCATACCCGGGATTTCCGCTCCTATCTTGAGAATGCCATTGATTTTGCCCGGACTTTTACAATGACAACACCGGGCTATATCAGCTTCCGACTCTGGAATCTGGATGGTACTGCCAAAGCTGACCAGCGCCTTCGCAACCAGTTTATTCTCGAAACCCTTGAGCAGGCCTATCATCTGGCCCAGCCCATTGACGCCTATGTGGGCAAGGTTCACGGCAACGCCATTGCACCCCATACCTATGTGAATTTTGACCAGCTTTTTGAATGGCCGGATGAACACGCACCGGATTACGGTTTCAACGGCACCTGCCATGGCCTGCGGCATCAATTGGCGATTCTGGCAGATGGCCAGGTCGTTCCATGTTGTCTGGACCACAACGGCCATCTGGCTTTGGGCAATATTTTCATAGAATCCCTGGATACGATTCTGTGCAAAGAAAAAAGTCTCCGAATCATCGAAGACTTCCGTTCTCACCATATTCATGAAAATCTGTGCCGTCGCTGCGGCTACCGTACACGTTTCTGATATTACAATACAGGGGCAAACAGGTGCAATATCCACTGAACGATCTTTTCGTACCATGGACGGCTCTGCCACTCATCGAGATAGATTTCCTGACATTGTTTCAATGTCTCATGAATATCATCCCGGATATCCGCAACAGCCGATGACTCACAAGTGAACACACCGCATTCATAGTGCAGATAAAAGCTCCTGTAATCCATGTTGATGGTTCCGCAGACCGCACACTCATCATCACAGACAACCGTCTTTGAATGGATAAAGCCGGGCATGTATTCATAGACATGGACACCGTTCGCAATCAGCGGCCCGTAATTGGCCACATTCACCATATAGACATACCATTTGTCATAGATATGCGGCACAATGATCTTCACATCCACGCCGCTTCGGGCTGTTCGGCACAAATCTTCCGTCATCTTCCTGTCAATAACCAAATACGGTGTTGTAATATAAACATAATCCCGGGCCTTATTGATCAGATGCGTATACACATCCTCCGCAGGATTATTGGGATTATTTGCCGGTCCATCACAAAACGGCTGCACAAATCCGTCACTGGGCATTTTGACCGTCGGCATGTAAACCGTATAATCCGTGGTAATCTCATACCCCATTGCCACTTCCCACATCTCAAGAAAAATTGACGTCAACCCCCACACACCTTCACCCTCCAGACGAAGCGCCGTATCCTTCCAGTGTCCAAAACGCTGGATAATATTGGCATATTCATCCGCCAGATTAATACCGCCGCAATAGCCGATGTTGCCGTCAACAATTGTAATCTTCTGATGGTTTCTGTAGTTAAAGGACAATCTGTCGACGTTTTTATGGATAGGGGCAAACACCGCCAGTCGAATACCGGACTTGACAAGCTCATCACGAAATTCTGCGGTGTTGATTCCCAGGCAGCCAAAGTCATCGATCAATAAACGGATATCTATACCCGCTTTTGCCTTCTCGATCAGCACTTCTTTGACTCTCTTCCAGATCACGCCGTCACTGATAATAAAATACTCCAAAAAGATACACTTCTCTGCCTTTTTCAGATCCTCGATCATTGCATCCAGCATTTCCTCACCCAGCGGAAAATATTTCACATCGGTGTGACGATACATGTTAAAGCCTTCACTTCCCAAAAAACGAGCAATCTGAACTTTATAAGGATGCAGTTCCTGCAATTCCTCCATAACTTCCGGCTGATGCGGCACATACTGGCGCATCTTCGCCTCTGTCTCTCTGATCAGAATATGTGTCTTGCTGTTTCTTCTTCGCCGTCCCCACATATAATACAGAAACAGGCCTGTCACCGGAAAAACAAGAACGATGACACACCAGAACTGACGATAGGACTCCTGATCATTAATGAGACCAAACACAAGCAAAAAGCTTATAATTTCCAACAGGACATAAGCCCAGGAAGCATATTCATGAAGATACCGTCCCACCAGAACCATTGTAATCGCCTGCAAAACAACAGCCACCGCTACTGTCAATGCCCTTACAATTGCCTGGGAATTATTTTTTAATGCCTCCATTTTCTCACCTTTCCAAACTCCTTGTATTTCCTTGTATCTGTTATAATACTCTAGCAGTTCTTTTTTAAACCGTCAACACCCTCCTTTTCTTTTTTATCGCCTTTGTGCATATTTATACATTTATGTCTTATATTATTCATCCTTTTTCTCTGTTTTCTTTATTTGCTGCATAGAATAAGCCTACACATTTTGAATAAACGCATTTTATATCTTGCATTTTTTATACAAATTTTTACAATCTATTCAAAAAGCGTAAGTTTCTTTTGTATTTATCCGTGGTTTTTCTTCGATAAATCTACTTTTTTTGCGGTTTTTCTTCATTTTTATACATTTTGACATTTTTATTTTCTATAATTGCATATCAATATTTTCATCCATTCTTCTGCACTGACGCATAAAATCAAAAAAACAACTTGCAAAAACACCAATATAATGATAAAGTATTTTCATATTATAATGCAATTATGTAAATTTTTATAGAAAAGGATTGAACAATAATGGCTAAAGAAATGACAGAATTTAATAACCGTCTGGACAAGCTTGCTGAATACTGCATGAATTCAGGGCGTTTTGACCAGGATCTGTATATTGAGTACGATGTCAAACGTGGTCTGCGTGACTCCAACGGTAAAGGTATCCTTACCGGTCTGACAGAGATCTCCGATGTCGTCGCTTTCAAATCCGTACATGGACGCAAGATTCCGATTGATGGCCAGCTCTATTATCAGGGCTATAATGTCATGAATCTTGTTGAAGGCAATAAGACAAGCCGCTTTGGTTTTGAGGAGATTACCTATCTTCTTCTCTTCGGCGAACTGCCGAACAAGGACCAGCTTCAGGAATTTCTTGATATTCTTGGAAATTATCGTGAACTCCCGGACAACTTCGTCCGTGACATCATCATGAATGCACCGAATGCCAACATGATGAATGTACTCCAGAAGAGTGTTCTGACACTTTATTCCTACGATGACCATCCTGAAGACATTTCAGTCAATAACGTTCTGCGTCAGTCTCTTCAGCTGATCGCACGATTCCCGCTGATCGCTGTTTATGGCTACCACAGCTATCGTCATTACATATTAGACAAGAGTCTTGTCATCCGCCGTCCGAAGCCTGAACTTTCGACAGCAGAGAATATTCTCCGCCTGCTCCGTCCGGATGGCCGGTATACCGAACTTGAAGCCAAGGTTCTTGATATTGCACTGATCATTCACGCAGAACACGGCGGCGGTAATAACTCCACATTCACCACTCATGTTGTTACTTCCACAGGCACTGATACCTATTCAGCCATCGCTGCTTCCCTCGGCTCCCTGAAAGGGCCAAAACACGGCGGTGCCAATCTGAAGGTTCAACAAATGTTCAAAGATATCGAAGAACATGTTACCAACTGGGATGATGATGATGAAGTTACTGAGTATCTGACCAAGATCCTGAACCGCGAAGCCTTTGACGGCAAGGGCCTCATCTATGGCATCGGTCATGCGGTATATACAGAATCCGATCCACGATGCGTTATTCTGAAGAAATATGCCCAGGCACTTTCCGACGAGAAAGGCCTGACCAAAGAATTCGAACTTTACAACCGTGTTGAAGGCATTGCCATCAAACTCATGCAACAGCATCGCCAGCTGTTCAAACCGATCTGTGCCAATGTGGACTTTTACAGCGGTTTTGTCTACACCATGCTTGGCCTTCCGATGGAATTGTTCACACCGATTTTTGCCATTTCCCGTATCTCCGGATGGTGTGCGCACCGTATTGAAGAACTGGCCAATGAAGGCAAGATCATCCGTCCGGCTTACAAGTATGTCGGCCACCACAAAGACTACGTTGCCATTGAAGACAGATGGTGGTAGGCTGCCAGCCTTTCCTTCTCTTTCTTCGGCAATTGCTTAATTGCATATTCACGTCGCATGGCGTCCTGTCGATTCTCAAAGACTTCATAGTAAGCCAGAGTCACAGGGCGTCTGCTTTTTGTGTATTTTGCCCCTTTTCCGCTGTTGTGAGCCACTACACGCATCTCAAGATCCACCGTCCATCCTGTATACAGGGAACCATCCGAGCAGCGCACCATATACGTATAGCATCTGTCCTTTTCCGCGGCACCGTTCTCTCCGCAGACATCAACCTTTTTCTTCTCATTATTCTGTGAGTTTGCTTTTTTCTTCTGCATACGCAAGAATCTCCTTCAACCCTTCCGGCAGTTTCGTCCATTCTGTTCTGTCAAATACTGTCAAAACGGTTTCACAACTATCTATCAGCTCTTTTGCCTTCTCAATATGTTCTGCATCGACAGCTGAAAATGTACGCACCGCAACCGTCTGAACCGCCAATGCTTTTGCTGACGGATAATCCAGGTCATTCTCCCACAGAATTCCTGTCGCAAATGGCATGCCCTGCCTCTGAAGTCTGCGAAAAACAACCTTGCCCCTGCCGCCCCCGGCAATAACAAATACTTTCGGTACCCCTGAAACAGGCTGCAGCTCCAACTCCCCGGTGCCGGCATCATAATGACCCGCCGTCATCCCATAAAGTTCAGAAATATAGTCTCCGCAAAAAATCTCCTCCGGTGTTCCGAAGCGGTCAATCCTGTCCCCTCTGACACACAGAACTTTATCTGAAATACGTTCCGCCAGATCCAGCTCATGCAGGGACAATATCACCGTCAGCCTGTCATTTCTTGCCATCTCCTGAATGATCGAGAGAAATTCCAGTTTATAGCGGATATCCAGAAAAGATGTCGGCTCATCCAGCACAAGGATATCCGGCTGCTGACATAAAGCCCTTGCCAGCATGACACGCTGTTTCTGCCCGTCACTGGTCTTTGTAAAATCCCGTTCAGCCAGATCCTCAATGTGTACCAATCTGACTGCCTCATCGACAATTTTCCAATCTTCTTTCGACAAAACCCCGAACTTACCGGTATACGGGTATCGCCCTGTTGCCACCACTTCCTTGCAGGTCATCATCTCCGGACGAACTCTTTCCGTCAATACCACTGACAACTTTCTTGCAAAATCTCTGCCGCTCATCTCACCGGTCTTCTGTCCTTCCAGAACGACTACGCCGGCCAGTGGCTTTAACTGGCGGATAAGACTCTTTAATATGGTTGTTTTTCCCGCACCATTGGGTCCGATCAGCGTTAATATCTCACCTTTCTTCAGCTGGAACGCAATCTCTCTGATCAGGGGCACACCCTGATAACCAACAGTCAGCCCCTCTGTGTAAAAGTAATCTTCCCTCATTATCCTATGCCGCCTTTTCTCTTCTTCTGTGTATCATAATATAAATGACAACGGGTGCGCCAAACACGGCTGTCACTGTGCTGATGGACAACTCTGTCGGAGAAAACATGGTTCTTGCCAGCAGATCGCAGAACAGGCAGAACACGGAACCGCCCAGAAAACAGGCCGGGATCAGCAGAATAGGCCGCGCGGTGCCCAGCAGCCACTTCACCAGATGCGGCACTGCTATCCCCACAAAGGATACAGGACCCGCAAATGCCGTTACGCAGGCAGCCAGCACACTGGACAGCAATACAAGAAGGACTCTGAATCTCTTCACATTCAGTCCCATATTGGCCGCATAAGCCTCACCCATCTCATAGGCACTGATCGGCTTCGACAACAGAAACACACCGATAGAGGCAATTCCCGTCACCAGCACTATGGCTTTGACATTCTCCCATGTCATACCGGAAAAACTGCCCTTGGACCAGTTATGCAGATTCACAATATCCGCATCTTCCGCAAAGGTGACGATAAAATCCGTCACTGCAGAACAGATATAGCCGATCATCACACCGCTGACGATCAGCATAGCCATCTGCTCAATCACACTTGACATCAGGATCACAAATCCCATACAGATCATTGCCCCCACAAAAGCCGCAGCAATCATCACCCATGAACTCAATCTCAGGGCATTGCCGAGAGAGGCCACCATCACAAGGGCAACCACCAGTTTTGCACCGGAAGAAATGCCCAGCGTAAAAGGTCCCGCAATGGGATTATGAAAAAACGTCTGGAGCAGATAGCCTGCCAGTGCCAAACCACCGCCCAACACAGCCGCAGCCAGTGCTCTTGGAAAACGGATGTTCATCACAATATCCGTGTAGGTGTCACTGCCGCTGTTTTTCATCAGTATATGTAGAATTTCAGACAATGGTATATTCACCGATCCAATACACAAATTCATTGCCAGCAAAATCAGCAGCAAGGCTGCCAATATCACAAAAGCTGCGCCGTATCGTCTACTCTTCATTCATCTTTCACTCCAGTTTGTAGATATATGTCAGATCCGCATCATCGCCGGTCAGCATCCGGCGGATATCCGATGTGATCGTTCCAAGCGACATTGTTGACTGATACAGATTCTTTGATGTACAGTAAACATGCCCTTCCTGCACGGCCTTGAACTTCTCAAAGAGCGGACTCTTTGCCAACAGATCATCCACTGAAGATAATTCTCCTTCAATGGTACTGTTGTAGATAATATAATCCGCATCTTTCGCTCCGGCATAAAACTCTTCCATCTGCATGGACATGGTTGACATGGCATCATCCTCATCCCCCAGGGAATCAAAAATATATCGTCCGCCGGCCAGCTCGATCATTTTCGGTAGATAGTCTGCACTCTTGCGGACATTTGCCTGCCCATTGCTTGTGATATAGAAAAATGCCACAGTCTTCGGTTCCTGATCAGCTTCATCCGCCACACTGTTTTTCACTTCTTCAAAAGCAGACTTTTCTTCTGCGAAAGCCTTATCCGCCTGCACCTCATGCCCAGTCAGTAAGCCGTAAAGTTTCACCCATTCTGTCCGGCCAAGGGGCTCCGGCTCATAACTGGAATAATCCACCAACACATGTATACCGAACTTCTCCAACTGTTCCTTCACTTCCGGTGTATGCAGAATCATGGTATTCTCAATGGCCAGACCGCAGTTCTGTTCAACGATCTTTTCATAATCCGGGGTTGAATACTTGCCAGCATAAAGAATATCTCCGGTTTCCATTGCCTGTTTGGCCTCATCTATATACCACCCATCCGCTTTCAGACTGCTGAATCGGATACTATCCAATGCATCCAGAGACACAAACATATCCATAGCCGCCGAAGCCGCCAGATAAATATTCTGTACCGGCTGCTGAATCACAACAATATCAGAATCCAGATCATCCGGTGCCGCTTTTCCTTCCGGAACAACAAGATACCGGCTGTCATCTGTAATCGTCACCAAAGCATAATCATCCTGATACCTATCGATTGAAAACTTCTGTGCATAATCCAACGTCTCACTGTGGTCGAAGGTCAGCTGCTGACTGATTTCTGTGTCATGTGTCTTCTGAGTACCGTCAGCGGAAGAACCGCAAGCGGTCATCATCCCGACCAGTATACCTGTCACTATGAATAATAAAATTATTTTCTTCATCTTCTATATCCTTCTGCTTTTACGTCTGCGCAATCTCATGGATGATACAGCTGCCACCACAAGCGCCAGTACAATCGCAATACCTGCTCCGCCCATGCCGTTTCCGCCGCTGCTCTGTACCGAGACAACAGACTCTGAGGCAAATGTCAGCGTATACTCCACCTCATGGGGCACACTCATTGCTGTGGTATCACCGATCACTGTCATAGGTTCATCAAAAACCGACACCGGAATTTCAAATGTGGAATTTCCTTCTGTATTCACCGGCAGATATTTGTCACCATTCACCATCATATAGTCATAATGAGAACTGCTCCAGACGATTTCTGCCTGTGCCTGTCCGTTTTCTATTGTCAATTCTGTTGGCGACTGTATTGAAGCCCGGCCGCTGCCGCCTTCCATGGTCACTTCAACCGTATATTCACCGTCCGCCAGATTCATTTCTGATGCTTCCATACACGCAATCCTCCCCCTATGTTAAAACCAACTCTTTATAAATTCTGCTGCAAAATCTCCTATTACTAAAGGGCTGCTGCAAAACGCCCTATACATTCCGCAGCAGCCCCGTCTTTATTATTGTCAGCTTTTATCTGTTGTTTGTCAACTGTTTTATTTGCTTTCTGTCTCTTCAACAGCAACAGGATTGGATACGCTGACTTTGTGATCGTACCAGACACCCTTCTTGCCGATTAAGGCCAGATCAAATTCTTCATCGATAACAGGTACAGGCACATCAAATCCATTCACTTCTTCTGTTGTCCCGTCAGAATAAGTTACTGTATCTGTCACAGGCTGGATCAGCTCTGCGCCATCCTTCTGTGCATCTTCGGCACTTCCCAGATAAAGATTCACAATATTCTTGGACGGCATGGAAACATGAATTGTCATCTGTCCATTCTCAACTGTCAATATGCCCTTTCCGTCATAAGCTTCATTCACATGAAACATACTGCTGTCTGTATTGAAATCTGCCGTATATGTACCATCTGCTAATGTATTCTTCTTGCCGCAGCCCACTGCCAGTGTACAGCACAGAATAACTGCCCATAATAATACAATCACTTTCTTCTTCATCTTATGTCCAATCCTTTACTCGTAATTATTTCTCTCTATTCAGCACTCAGTCTGCTGTATCTATTTAATCGCTGTCGCTGCAGCTGTATGTGCTACATAAATATCCTGAATTGCAGGAATTTCACCAAGACCTGCGATCTGACAGTCTACACTGTCAAAGTTGCCGGAAGCAACAAACTGGCTCTTCCAGGAATCATCATCTTCACCGGCCATATCGTTGTTGGCATGATCACCTGCAACAACCATCAGAGGACGCAGAACGACTTTCTTGTAACCTGCATTCTTCACTGCTTCAATGACTGCTTCACATGCTGTATCTTCCGGTTCACCTTCAACGGTACCGATAAAGACATTTTCATAACCAAGTTCCTGCATCTGGGCCTGCATCTGGCTGTAAGAAATCTTCGCTGTATGAGATGTACCATGACCCATGAATACAAATGCTGTGCCGTCTTCCTTCGCTGCTTCCAGTGAATCATAATTCGCTGTCTTAACTGCTTCTGCTGTAATGGCTTCTGCAACTGCTTTCTTGTCATCATTAACCACTGACGCATCATCACCAACTTCACCCAGTAATGGCTCTGCAATCTTCACAGATTCGAACTTGTCCTGATATTTCTCAACGGCTGCTGTTAATTCATCATATTCTGCACCATGCATCAAATGTGTCGGCTGAACAACCAGGTTCTTCACATTGTTGGCAACGGCACGTTCCAGCGCCTGATCCATATTGTCAATGCATTCGCCATCGCGGGCTTCTACGTGGTTAATAATAATCTGTGCTGTAAAGGCACGTCTGACTGACCAGTCAGGATTGGCTTCCTGAAGAGCATCTTCGATACCTTTGATATCCTTCACACGGCTGTCGTTGAAAGATGTACCAAAGCTGACTACCAGCAGCTCGTTCTCGCCGATGTCATCCTGATTACGCGGGTCATCCTTGGATGCATCACCTGTATCTCTGCCGAAATAATCAGGATCTGCATTCTCGCCTTCAACCAGTTCCTTCTGTGCATCTGTCAGGGCATCCCATGCAGCCTTTGCTTCTTTGCACTGCTCATCTGTGTTGTCATTTCTCTCCTGTACATAAATTGCATCAATAAGGTCTGCAACCTTCTTGGCTGCTTCCTTGTCTGCATCTGTACCTTCAACAGCTGCTTCTGTTGATGCTGCCTCTGTCGCTGCAGCTGCTTCTGTTGATGCTGCTGTTGTCTCTGCTGTCTTGCTGCCGCATCCTGCTAAAAGAGAGGCTGTAATGGCTGCAACACATACGAATGTTGTCATTTTCTTCATGTTGTTCTTCCTCCTAAATAGAAATATTGTGACAAATCATAAACGAAAAGGAAAAGTCGGGAGAAAAAACAAAAAATGTTCATACATTCGGTACAGCCAATCCTCGTGACCCGGAACCTATATTCCCCGTACCACAGTCTGGCAGGTCTCCTGGCTCACAGTTCATACACCCATTGCTGCCTTCCCGATGACTCAGTGACATAATAGCAATGGACTCCTGCTTACAGTGACGAGATCGCGCAGGACTTTCACCTGCTTCCCTATTCTCCGCTCCCCGCGGCACCAGCTGCTTCCTATTCCGTTTTCAAATTTGTCCTGACAATATTATACCATATAAGGAAATTTACACAATAGACAATCTGATTTCACTGTAACTCCCTCACAGAAAAAAAGGACAGATGTCTTACTGACACCTGCCCTTATATGATAAAGCAGCCGATGAAAATTGTTATTTAACAGCCGATATCTGTGCAGGGCTGTTGTAAAAAAACGGTTGCATATTTTTCAATATGTACCATTTTTTCATCCGCCTCTATATCTTATGCCCGGTTTTCAAAAAGGTACCATCTACAATTTCTCCGGATCATTCCATTGTCTTTAATCCAGATAATCCAGCGGGTCAACAGGGTTTCCATCCTGTGTCAGCATAAAATTCAAATGACTGCCTTCAACTGAATAGTAGCGGGTCGGCTGGCTGACCTCACCAATGACTTCTCCCTGACTTATTGTGTCACCCACAGCCACATCCACATTCTCAAGCTGCCCGTAAGAAGCCTCATAACCATTTCCGAGAGACATCTCAACTACATTGCCCAACCGGACATCATTGTAAACATCGGTGACCGTTCCTTCAAAAGCGGCCGCTACATCCGTTCCTTCTTCACTCTGAATTAAAATCGAAGGATTGCATTTGTACTCCTGAAGTGTCGGGTACCATGTGGTTGCATCCATACTGTAATCCATCACAATCTCTCCGCGAACCGGCCATGTCATCGGATCACCTGACTGATAGCCTGCATTGATCACACTGCCTGCCATTTCTGCATCCGATTCATCCAACTCAGCATTAACCGCTGCATCCGCCTCTGTTCCTGCTGCATCATCAGCCAGCTCTGCAGACGCTTCCTGTGAAACATTTTGACCTGACTGTCCATTCATAGACCCTTCATCTTCAAAATCTTCAAGTGCCAGACTGCCATTTTCGATCATTGACAATATTTTCTGTACCAGATCCGCATTATAACCCGTCATCTCATCCACGATGGGTGTATCCGTTTCAGCAGATGCCGGTTCATTCAAGGCCGTTCCGGCCCCATCATCCTTGAAATCCACTGCATTTTCCGCACCGCGTTCTTTCTGTCCCGAAACATATCCGGCAATACCCGATACAGCCAGAATACCTGCCACAAGCACAAGTGCCATGACATAAAACCCATTCTTTTTGAAAATATTCATTATATTTTTCACTCTTATCACCTCTGGTCATATTCTGACCAGACTGCAAAGAAAGTATACACATTTTCATAAAAAAATGTCTCAGCAAAATTCATTTTCTTTGCTGAGACATCAAAATACTGATGTGATTTAAGCCGCATGTATCTGACGGTGCTCTTCGTGCTCTGATTTCTGCGATGAATCACCGATTCGAACCCGTCTGCCCGGAATCTGACGGCTGATATTGAGTACAATTCCCATCTCACACAACTGTAGAAGAAGGGCTGTACCACCGTAACTGATATAAGGCAAACTGATACCTGTATTCGGCAGCACGCCTGTGGCAACACCAATATTCAGGATTACCTGCAGCGCCACATGAATACCGACACCAAATGCCATATAACTTCCCAATTTGTCCTTGGCATGCTGCGCCACAGTAAAGATACGCCACACCTGATAAACAAAAAGGAAAACAACCAGTCCGCATCCTACCAGGCCCAATTCCTCACCGATAACACCAAAAATAAAGTCGTTCGTGGAAAACGGCAGATAATACTTCATGGTTCCTCTTCCCAGACCTCTGCCAAGGATACCTCCAAAACCAATGGCATACATGGAATATCTGGACTGCATGGAAGCCTGCGGATAATCATCCGGGTAAAGCCATGCCAGAATACGGTCATCTCGGAAAGACTTGCTGGCCGCCTCTGTCACAGTGTTGGTCAATGTCATCGTATGGTTCGGCACAATGACAAAATGATAATAGCCAAGCCAACCAACCACGATCACCACGCCTATTACTGCAATCAGCCGCCATATCTTCTTCGTCGGATAAGCAATAAAAAACATGAATGCAATGATACCCAGAACAATCAAAGCCGTACTCAGATTCTTGGTCACAACCAGAATCACCATTACCGCAATCACGCCTGGGATCAGCAGCACAATATCCGCTTTCAATATCGACAGTTTTCGTCCCATACGTGTCAGCAAATAGGCCATAAGGATCACCATTGCCGGCTTCACAAACTCTGACGGCTGGAAAGAAAAGGGACCAATATCAATCCATCGGCTGGCACCATTTCTGGTCACACCAAGTCCCGGCACCTTGACCAGAAACATGGACAGAACAGCCCCAATATAAATAATTCCTGCTATTTTCTCATAAAAATGATAATCTACATATGAAACGATCCACATTAAAACAAATCCGCCCGCACCGATTCCGAACTGCTTCAACACCAAAGACACTCCTGATTCCGCAGCACTGGCACTGTAGATCATGATCAAGCCAAACACACACAAAAAAACAATCGATATAATCAGTCGATAATCAACAACTTCCAGTTCCCGCAAATATCGCGCAAGCCCCTGCCGACGACTTAATGGCTTCTTTTTACTCCGACCTGCCACTTGCCTTTCTGCCTCCTTTCGCCATTCAACCAAAACAGATTTTCTGCTTCTGTCCGCTAACGCTCATTTTATCACAAAAGCAGCAGACATAACAAGCCTATTCCCCTACTTTCACCCCTGTCAGATAATATTGTAATAACTGTTCGTAGTTTTTACCCTCTTTTGCCTGACGATTGGCTCCATACTGATCGAAGCCAACACCATGTCCACGGCCATAGACTCTGATCTGTACCTGATTGCTTTCAAAGGCTATTTTAAAACAGGCAGAAGGCAGTTCCAGAGCATAGCGGAAATCTTCTCCACTCATCAGCCGGTTGCCGATCTGGATCTCTGTCACATAGCCTGCACTGTCCACCGCTGTAATCTCACAATTTGAGGTCAACGTCTCTGCCGGGCAATCAAATGCCGGATCATACCGTTTCATTTGTCGGATCAGCTGCCTTTTTGTCATTTCTGTCGTAGTCTCATACTCTGGACTCTCTATATCCCAGCTGCTTTCCACTGACTGAAACCACGACGTTTCCTCTCCCCATGCCTCTTTCGCGCTTCTTGTCTTTCCATTCCCTA
Organism: Coprococcus intestinalis; assembly: GCF_023656595.1. Classification (NCBI taxonomy): domain Bacteria; kingdom Bacillati; phylum Bacillota; class Clostridia; order Lachnospirales; family Lachnospiraceae; genus Coprococcus; species Coprococcus intestinalis. The sequence continues at coordinate 271,419 of NZ_JAMOKJ010000001.1, forward strand.
TATAAAACCAGGCGGGCAAAATCATCTGCCCGCCTTCAGAATACAGAATCTGCCCGTCCGTTTCCCGGACCGCCTGACGGATTCTGTCATTATTCTCTTTGTAGGAAGTTCCCCACATCTTTTTTCGTTCTGTTTCACTGCACCAGGTCATCCCCGTATCCGAAGCCGAAATATAATATCTATCTCCGGCCTGTTTGTATAGACAGCTTCTTGCCATGACTGCCTGCGCTTTCAACGTCTCCACCTCAAACTCCGCCGGTATCTGGCCTGCAATAGCACCGATGAGAAAATCTGAAGTCCCCATTCTCTGCACACCCGATACCGTCTGAACATCAATTTGAAGCTGCGATGACTCCTGTTCTATCTGCTGGTTTTTCTCTGACCATTCACTATAAATCCACGCTGCTGCAAAAGGCAGTAAAAGGACAATCAGAATCCATCCAATCAGAAATCGGCGCATAGGGCCTCCCTGTCACTCAATACTCCTGATTCAATATATGTATTAACAGGATTATTGTGCCAATTCGGTATATGTTTTACAGCGTTGTTGTGCTGATTTTGTCTGTACCCAGTGTTCTTTCCTGAAGGGCATCAGCTGATGTACCAACAGCAATAGCAGAAACTGTTCTGAAGCCTTCTGGAATCTGAAGCAGCTTTGTAATTTCTTCATTGGCAAAAAGCACCTGGCTTACGCCAAACAGATAAACGGCACCAAGACCAAGATCTGCCGCTTCAAGCAGCATATTCTCCATGACAACACCTGCATTGCATCCTTTGATAATCTCTTCATCCTCATTCTTGCATGAAACATAAATCACTGTCGGTGCACCATATGTAACCTGCATGTTCGGATCACCCACTGCCTTCTGGAATGCCGCATTGATCTGTGCCAGAATCTCCGGTTTCTGAACAACTGTCAGATGCAGATGATCATACTGGCCCATGCAGGCCGGTGCTGCGTTGGCAGCTTCAAGAATTGCCTTTAACTGTTCATCTGTAATCTGGGCCTCTGTAAACTTTCTGACGGACTGTCTTACTGCAATTGTTTTATTAAATTTCATTTTGTATCTTCCTTTCCATTTCAATTTATGGTATGTTTTATATACTAAGTACATGATACATGCTGTTTAAAGATGTGTCAATTACGCAGATAAATCTAACATAGTACGGTGGAACATACCATGGCCACTCAAACGGTTGTGAACCAGAATGGTTTAAAAACAGGTGCATTCAGCACACTCTTTCGGAAGTATTATGGATGAATAATCATGGTATGTTCTCACAATAGAAAGGAGAATCAGAAGTTCTTATGAGTCAATTTGAGTCCGTAAATGATTATATTTCTTTTATGAAAGCCCATCCTAATATGACGTGTCCTATCAAGCACACATTAGATATCATCGGCGGGAAATGGAAGCTTTTTATCGTGCTCCAGCTGTTTGGTTCTGAGCAACTGCGTTTCAGCCAGTTGTCGAAGAATATTCCGGGAATTACGAATACGGTTCTCTCCGGATGTCTCAGGGATATGGAGAAAGACGGCATTATTCTTCGTCATCAATTCAATGAAATTCCGCCCCATGTGGAGTATTCTCTCACCGAGAAGGGCCGAACACTTTCAAATGTGCTGCTGGCCATTGCCGACTGGGGAATGGAGAATTAAAGGCTAAAAACAGAAAAGAAAACCATACAGACCTTTGATCATCTCCGGTCTATACGGTTTTCTTTATAAATTAAATCTCGTGCTTCTTCTGCCTCCGGCGAAAATACCTGTTGACTGTGTACGGATTTAAGAATATCCAAAAATGTTTCCATCTCATTTTCGATTTTTGAAGGTGTTGAAATGAGACTTCATATACTTTCGTATTAATTTTTTTATCTCTTGTTTTTTCAAGACAAATGTGTTAAAATTCTTTTTAAGGAACCGGTTTTTTACCGTACGTAGATTTTTATCTAGCCAAGCGGGGTACTCGGTTCTTTTTTTATATTAATCATATCATATAGATATTTCTTTCCATCGGCATCACACCGTATAATCATTCTTACTTTGTACACGTTATATCTTTCCACTTCATTATCATTATTATAGATTGCAATTGCAAACCTGGAATCATATCGATACCATCCGTATTTTGCATCTAAATTATGCTTTTGGTTCTTATTCTCTATATAACTGCCATTTTCTGATATCTTCGTCCAGCTTCCCATTCCTCCAAAGTTCTCAATGGTATACCATATTTGTCCGAGAAATCCTTTCTAGTCAATCCTGTGATAGCACGTATTTCTTTTATCCTATTACTAATATTCATCTTTATCCCCCAACAACCACTCATTGTGTGGTTATTATATCGCACCCTCTTATACTTTCTCAACATAAAAAGGACGTATGAAAAATTCATACGTCCCTTTGTATTCATATAGAATCTGATCCGATTACTGAGCTTCTACTAAAGCCTTTGTATCTCTAGCGATCATCAGCTCTTCATTTGTAGGGATTACGCAAACTGTAACCTTTGAATCTGGTGTGGAGATGATGATATCTTCACCACGTTTGCTGTTCTGCTCTGCGTCGATTGTAATACCAAGGTATCCAAGGTATTCGCAGATCTTGCCTCTTACGAAGCCGCTGTTCTCACCGATACCAGCTGTGAAAGCGATAACGTCAACACCATTAAGAGATGCTGCATAGGCACCAACAAATCTTGCTACATTGTAGCAGAAGACTTCGATAGCATCGATACAAGCCTGATCGCCTGCTTCGTAACCTTCTTCAAGATCACGGAAGTCGCTCTTGCCGCCTGTAAGACCTTCCATACCGGATTTCTTGTTCAGAACTGTTGTTACTTCGCTTAATGTAAGGCCTTCTTTGTTCGCATAGTACTCAAGAATAGCTGGATCGATATCACCTGAACGTGTACCCATTACAAGACCTGCAAGTGGTGTGAAGCCCATACTTGTATCTACAGACTTGCCGCCGTCAACTGCACAGATACTTGCACCGTTGCCAAGGTGGCAAACAATTGTCTTAAGATCTTCAACTGGCTTGCCAAGGAATTCAGCAACTCTCTTGGATACGAAGCTGTGAGATGTTCCGTGGAAACCGTATCTTCTGATCTTGTAGTCTGTGTAAGCTTTGATCGGCAGACCATATAAATATGCTTTCTTAGGCATTGTCTGATGGAAAGCTGTATCGAATACGCCTACCATCGGTACGCCTGGCATCAGTTCACGGCAAACATTGATACCGATTAAGTTAGCTGGGTTATGAAGTGGTGCAAGTTCGTTGCATTCTTCGATAACTTTGATGACTTCATCAGTGATGATTGTGGAGCTTGCAAACTTCTCACCGCCATGGACAACACGGTGACCAACTGCATTGATCTCTTTAAGAGATTTGATAACGCCGTATTCAGCGTTTGTCAGACAATCAAGAACGAGCTTGATTGCTTCTGTATGGGTAGGCATTGGAGATTCGATTGTCATCTTCTCGCCGCCGGCTGGTGTGTAAACAATACGGCTGCCGTCAATGCCAATTCTTTCACAAAGGCCTTTTGCCTGTACAGCTTCTGTTGTCATATCGATTAACTGAAACTTTAATGATGAACTACCACAGTTAATAACTAAAATGTTCATTGGAATAATTCCTCCTTAAAATTGAATGATGTAACTGCTGCTTTTTGTTAAATGTACAAATTGCACGATTTTATTTCGTTAAATCATTATCAATCTGTTCATATTACCCAAAGCATACCTACATGTATTCTAGCATACTACTTTTTAAAACGCCATATCTAATTTAAAAAATCTGGTATTTTCTGCAAATCATTTCAATAAAATATTTTTTATGCTTTCTTTTATTATCGCCGTTGCGGCTGGTGTAGTTTGCCACTGCATCAACAAATGGTTGGATGGCGATAAATAGTCGGTAACCAGCCTATGGTCATAAGCTCTGACATTAAAATAAACTACTTCATTGACAGTCATAAAAATCCCGCTTATACTTAGTGCATAACAAAATAATATGTAACTGTTCAGAGCCAGGCAAAATTTCAAAAAGCAGGTATAAAATGCTTGCATTTTTAAAACTGTTTTTGAAATTTTATTTGGCGGATACGCCACACCGACGAAATGCGTAGCATTTTGGAGGCTGGCTCTGAACAGTTACAATAATATATTTAAGAAGGAATACTATATGAAAAGAGTAATTGGAACAATCATATTGATCATTGCCATCATCTGCTTTGGCTGGAGTGCCTTTTCCCTTGGCAAATACGCATGGCAGGCACACACAACCCAGAAGAACATTGACCAACTGGCTGACAGAATTAACACTGATGTCACTGAGGCTTCCGATGATTCCGATGATTCCGATGAAGAAGACCCTGTGGCTGAATCTGAGGCCATGATGGAGAAATACGGTGATTTATACAATGAGAATAAGGATTTCATCGGCTGGCTTTCCATTGAAGGCACCAATATCAACAATCCCGTCATGTACACCCCGGATGACCCTGAGCACTATCTGCGCAAGAACTTCAACGGCGATTATGATATCGGCGGTATGCTTTTTGTCGATTCCAGATGTACCTTCAACCCATCCAGCACTGACACCATTATTTACGGCCATCATATGAAAAACGGCACCATGTTCGGCCCGCTGATGGATTTCCAGGACAATGATTATCTGAAAGAACACTCTGTTGTTACTTTTGATACCATGTATCGTCCGGGCACTTACAAAATATTTGCCTCCTTCCAGTCCAAGGCCTATGACCCGGATTCAGAAGAATTCAAATACTATGATTTCATCAACGCAGAGACTGCCTATGATTTTGAAGAATATCTAAACAACATTAAAAACCTTTCCCTGTACTATGACGAGGAAAATGCACCGTCATTCGGAGATGAGATTATTACACTGTCCACCTGCGATTACTATACAACGGACGGACGATTTGCCGTACTGGCTAAACGAATTAAATAGCTTTGCTGCAAGTAACTTTGTCTTAACAGCAAAATGGCGTGCTAATCCAGATTTTCCAATGGATTTTCTGGACTGCACGCCATTTTCTTCTGTTTCATTTCTACCATTCATCGAAGTCATCCCGGCTTTTGCCGTAGCTTCTCATCGCCGAACGCCATCTAATCTGATAATCACTTGTCATTGGGTCTGTTTCTTTTCCCTCCGGCACAAATGCAAGAAATTCTTTATATCTTTTTTCTGTAAACCGTACTCTCATTTTCTTAAATTTACCATTTGCAGTAAAAAAGATATAAAAAAATGCCGCCTCCGAACCACAACTGCCCACTCCTACTCGATTGATTTGCGACCACTCATAAAAAATCACTTTTTTACTCCGCCGTGTCGTAATTTGTATCCCAGTTCTGCTGACTATCCATTCGTTTCCCCATTCTGCATCTTCGCCATAAATAATCCATCCGGCAATTACCGCAATAATCAATAATAACCATGCATATCGAAGCAATGAACCATATTCAAACGCTAAAATAACATACCCACCAAACAGCATTAAAGCTATAACAATCGCAGATAACGACTTTATCCCGCCATTTAATTTTTTCCCATAAAACGTCTGGTCACTAATTTTCAATTCACCCTGTATATCTTGCAAAGCACAAATACTTTTCGGATTTTTCCTTTGCTGCTTGTACCAAATCTGCTGCAAATCCGGTTCCAATACCTTAACACCATGCCGTGCCATATAAACACTCATCTTGTCCCATATTTCCGGCGTATAACTTATTTCCAGCACAGAGCCGCCAATATCTCTTGAACAGGTGATTTTAGGGTAAATCAGACATTCCACCCCCAGACAATCACATTCACCCCACCTTCTGACCGTTCGAAATACACTGCTGCGATATCTTATGGTAATCCCATTTTCATCCAACTTATAATCATGTCTGTAACTATCCCAAATTAACAGCAAACCAAGCGGAACTCCGCCAATAGAAAATGAAAATATCCACAGAAAAATTTCGGCTATTAAACTTTCATCATAAACCGAACCATGCCACCACTGATTATACGATATCACTGCAAAGGATACGATAAGGCACAGAAGCGCAATCAAACATATATAAAATCCAATCTTAAAAATTATCTCATCCCGCCGAATGATCAAAGGTTCTTCCATCCGCACATCATCTCCCCAATAAATCCATTTTTTAATTTCTATTCCCATTCCGATATTTTTATTTTACACCAACAATCTAAATCTTTCGAGTCCAATATTATCTATGCGGACTGCTCAAAAACAAATTGTCTGCAGCTCAAATACCCTCAAAATGGGATTCAAATGAATAGCGTACAGCCAAAAACTTCAAAAAAGACTGACAAATGAACCATTCAAACACAGGTGTTTCAGACACGGCCGGTACTTAAATTCTGTCTTTTAGGACCTTATGTACTGCTGCCAGTGTCTGTCAACGAAAGTGTACCTGTGTTGAACGGTTCATTTGCCAGTCTTTTGTCGATATTCTATGTCTGCGCGCTGCTCATTTTAATCCCGTTATCAATACTTCTTAGCTGCAGGCCAATCATTTTTCAAGGGCAGCCCACCTTTTTAGTGCAGCGCTTTCAGTGTATGGAACGCCTCTTTCATATCCTGTTTCACCAGTTTTTTCTGCAGCGCATACTGTTTAGCGTAAAAATCATGATTTTCCGCATTGGTATAATACAGTTTCTTAATCTCCAGACTTTCTGTCAATGCCGCTTTCATATCCGTGATATGTCCCAGTGCATAGGCACCGACGATACAGTCTGTCACCACAGCGCCGCCGGCATTCTTCAATGTGATCACTTCGCTGCCCAGCATGTCGGATTTCATCTGGTTCCAGATTTCGCTGCGGCTGCCGCCTTCTGTGATGGTGATACGGCTCATATCCACACCGGCACCACGGTACAGGTCTGTAATTTCCATATAGTCATAGCCGATAGCCTCTAATACCGCATGCCAGAGAGTAGCCTGATCTGTATCCAGCGTCATGTTAAGGAAACAGCCTGTGGCCTCTTTCACGTCATTGGTACCGCCCGTCAGATACGGCAGGAATAATACGCCATCAGAGCCTGCCGGGACATCTTTGGCTGCATTGTTCAGTACATCAAAATAATCACCGTCTTTTTCCTGCCCGCAGACAGAGTCCTTGAACCAGCGCAGCGCCAAGCCGCCCGTACGGATATAGCCCCAGTAGAAATAGGTATCCGGCAATGTACCGCTGTTGAAAATCAGTCCGGCCCCCTTCTTACTGAGTTCAGGAATAATGCCTTTTGTGGAAACGCAGAACATAGAACAGGTGCCTGCCACATCCACAGCCTGTCCTGCTCCCATATTGCCGCTGCCAAGCATGGACTGCATCGTATCGCCAGCGCCACCGCAAATCGGTGTTCCTGCTGCCAGTCCCGTCTTCTCTGCCATTTCTTCTGTCAAATGTCCGACAATATCCCATGGTTTGACAATCTTCGGCATCATGGAAGCCTCAATACCAAGAATCTTCAACTGCTCCGGTGACCAGCACTTTTCTTCAACCTTATAGCCCATGCCCCATCCGGACATAGCGCCCCAGTCGATAAACATATCCTTTGCTTTCAGACCCGCCAGATGTGCCAGTACATAAGGCGCATTATGGATAAACTTTGCTCCGCGGGCCTTAAAAGCTTCATTATTCTTCAGCAGCCACCTGGCAAACAGTGCCGGAAACATGCATTTTGCCTCAGGATTGCCTGTTTCCCTGCCCCAGATATCCAAATCCCAGCTGTTGATCAGCACTTCATCCTCCTGGGTTCTTGAATCCAGATAATTAATATATGGTGTGATGGCATTGCCCTCTTCATCCACACCTGCGATTCCGCAGATGATACCATCCCCCATAATAGACTGGATCTGTTTCGGATCCAGGTCTTTCTCGCGCATCTGCCGACTGCATTCAGCCATGCCGTTTATCGTCAACGCCAGATATTCATCCACATCCATATCCACCCATCCCGGATGAGGGTAAGTCAGTGTTGTCGGTGCTGATGTAGATGCCACGCATTCCATTTTCTCATTATATACGGTTACTTTTACACTCTGTGTTCCTGCGTCAAATCCAAGATAAAACTTTTCCATTTCCATACCTCCGATACATTCTTGCAAGTCAGTCATCTGCGACTCTGTACAGCATTCTTTTCATGGAGATTACATTTTATCAAAAGTCACATCAGGAAATTCCGGCGAAGAATCCTGTCAGAATTTTCTTTTTCATATTTCATAAAGAAAAAGCCCTGAATCCTCACACAAAGAATTCAGGGCATACATACAAAGGTCAACATTCAAATAAAATGCAAATCTTCTTCTCTCTCATCCAGACTATACTGTCGGCCCCGGAATCTCACCGGATCATGCATCAGAAAAATAATCATGCCATTCTTCTTCGCTCGCGGGCTTTACCGCCGGTAGGGACTTGCACCCTGCCCTGAAAAGATGTTTTACAACATAGACATTATAACGCTTTATATCTCCTATTTCAATATATTTTTAGTTAAAATGCCTAAAAATATACATTTATCATCGAATGTACAAAAGCATTTCTCAGATTGCACTGCACTTTCTACAAATCTGCCACGCAGGCTTTCAATACCTTGCCAATGCTGTCATGGATCAGCAGGTTGGCCTCATGATCGTATGGTGTCTCACTCTTATTGATCAGTACCAGCTTATTGCCATGGTAGTAATTAATAAAACCGGCTGCCGGATAAACATTCAGTGATGTACCGCCGATAATCAGCACATCCGCTTCCGCAATGGCCCGCACACTCTTGCTGATGGTGGTATCATCCAGACCTTCTTCATAGAGCACAACATCCGGTTTCACCATACCGCCGCACTTCTCACATCTCGGCACACCCTCGGAAGCCGTCACATAATCCAGATCATAGAACTGACCGCACTTCATACAGTAATTCTTCATAATGGTGCCATGGAGCTCATAGACTTTCTCTGAACCGGCTTTCTGATGCAGTCCGTCAATGTTCTGTGTAACAACTGCTTTCAGCTTACCGATCTTCTCCAGTTTCGCCAGTGCCTTATGGGCTTCATTAGGTTCTGCCTCTCTATAAACCATGGTTGACTTGTAAAAATCATAGAAAATCTCCGGCTTTCTCATAAAAAATGTATGAGAAAGAATCTGTTCCGGTGAACAGCCGTATTTGTGAACGGTATTATAGATACCTGTCTCACTTCTGAAATCCGGAATACCGCTTTCTGTAGATACCCCTGCACCACCGAAAAATACAATATTATCCGATGCCTCAATCATTGCTTTTAACTTGAAAATGTTTTCCTGTTCACTCATGAAATCCGCTCCTTTCATTCCGCTGGCAAGTGAATGGTGTAGTTATTTCGAAAACGATGTACTAGTTTCTTCTGTTAACCCCGAACCCCTCTGGCGCTGACCGGCGGCCACCTTTGCTCCATGTCTTTAAGGTTGATCCCGGCCGCATCCAGAAGTCCTTTGTCGCTAATCTTCTTGAAACAATCCAGTGCATCATCCGGCTTTTCATCCAAAAGCCATGCCCGGCCTTCCAACATCAGATAATCATCATCTCCACTTTCATACCAGGCCTTGTGAAACCACTGTGCCGCTGCATCAGCCTTTCCCATACCCACAAGGAGCTGTCCTTTGAGCGCCATCAGATCCGCCCCCTCCGGTTCGATACGAAGGGCTTTCTCGATGGCTTTCATGCCCTGTCGTACTCTGCCCAACTGCTCATCCGCCATCGCTTCATAATAATAGCCGTCTGCTTCTCTGCCATTCAGCACAGCCGCCTGCCGTCCACACACTTCAAGCCGCTTGATTTCCCTCAGATCCGTACATGTCTCACACATCAGCGCCGAAGCCAGTCGTTCGCATTCTGCCAGACACGCCTCATACTGATTCCGGATGGTACTCTGCAGAAAGATATCCACACAATCATACCGCAGCAGACTGTTTTGTCCAGGGTTGTCTGTCATACACGCCATCAACGGTTGATAACGAGCATCATCATCTTCTACAACCTCATAATACCGCTCTCCGAAATGTGCTGCAAATATCTGCTTCCGCTCATCCTCAGAAAACAGCCATGCTTCTCTGACGTCTGCCCGGATATTACCTTCAAGGAACAGAGACGGACGCATGATCTTCTTGCGCACTTCTGCCCGCTTATAGTACCCGATCACAGCCCAGCCGTCATCCTGTGCTTTTACAAAGACCACCGGTATGTCCTCCAGACTTTCGCTCTGAACCGTTCCCTCATAAAAATCCTCAAGGTTGATACAAACATCCGTATTCTCTTTCCTTGAGCGTGTCAGGGCATAACACCTTCCGTTATAGTCAAAAAACTCATTCATTAAAAGGGTTGACACATCTTCAATCCGCACAACAAGAATCGCCATCTCTCACCCTCCCTTCTAAAAATGGCCGCCCAAAATGCCGCAGATCACTCTGCGATAACGGCATCTTGCGGCAGCCATACTCAGCTGTTGCTTATTAGCATTTCTCCGGTTCCGGATAAGTCTCACCGAACAATTCCACTGTCATAGACTGGATCTTCTGCTCTTCAACCGGTTTATCCTGCCATCCTGTTCTGACAGATGCAATCTTATCAACCACATCAAGACCTTCAACAACCTTGCCGAATGCTGCATACTGTCCATCCAGATGCGGTGCATTGGCATGCATAATGAAGAACTGTGAACCTGCTGAGTTCGGCATCATGGAACGTGCCATAGACAGAACACCTCTTGTATGCTTCAGATCATTTCTCACACCATTCATGGCGAATTCACCCTTAATGCTGTAGCCTGGACCGCCCATACCTGTACCCTGCGGATCACCGCCCTGAATCATAAAACCGGAAATAACTCTGTGAAAAATCAGGCCATCATAAAAGCCTTTCTGAACGAGGGAAATAAAGTTATTCACTGTATTCGGAGCAATTTCAGGGTATAATTCTGCCTTCATCACATCTCCGTTTGTCATTGTAATTGTTACAACTGGATTTGTCATTGTATATCTTCCTTTCATTATCATTCTGCAGCCCTTCAACCTCTTTGCAGCTGCAAAATATCTTATTCTTCAATAGTTCCATTGTACAGAAAAAACCCCTTTCTGTAAAGGGGCTTTTCTTGTTGTATCTGTTTCTTGTTGTACCGGTTTCCCGTTACATCAGTTTTGTACTTTCAAGTTTTTCGATAAACACTTCATTGAGTCGGACAATCGGCTTTCTGAGAAGTAGACCGAGAAGCAGGGATGGGATCAGATATAATGCCATCTTAGCCATCTCAACCATGTAATAATTGCCATAGAATCCGGCAATACACTCACGCATCGCATTCATACTGTGTACGAAAGGCAGCAGTGGATATACAACCTGGAAGAACTTCGGTGCACATTCGATTGGGAATGTACCGCCGCTTCCGGCTACCTGCATAACCATCAGCACAACAGCAACTGCCTTACCGATATCGCCAAAGGAAACCGTCAAAGCATAAATAATATTGACATAGATCAGACTTGAAAAACAGCCCGTGATAATAAACATCAACGGATGTTCACACTGAATACCGAGGAAATACAAATCTCCCAGACAGATCAGTGCACTCTGCAGAATACCGAGGCAAACCATCAGGATCATTCGTCCAAAATAAAGCTGATGTTCCTTTGGATTCTTTAGTCTCTTCTTCGCATTCTCTGACACAGTAACTTTCAGCATAGCCGCCATTACAACCGCACCAACCCAGATGGCCAGTGTTGAATAGAACGGTGCCATTGCAGAACCATAGTTCTCAATCGGATAAATCTGGTTCTCATGAAGTTTTACCGGAGAAGCAATGAATGAAGCCATGCTCTCAGGACTTTCCTCCAGAAGATCGGTCAGGGCATCCATATTGCCGCTGTCTGATACTTTCCTGGATGCTGTGGTAAGTTTGTCAGAAGCATCTTTTAACAGATTCACCGAATCTTCCAATGTTTTCTGAACATCCGACAGATCCCCGGATGCATTGTCGGTGACACCTGCAATATCCTGGACACTGTCATTCAACGCTGTGAACATAGATGTAATGGAAGAATCTGTGGATGACAGACTGCCGGCCAGATCATTCAGACCACTCTTGACATTCTCTTCATAGCTTGTCTTTACTTCTTCAACGGAATCCGTTGTCTGTGCGATCAGATCATTTATTTCTTTCTTGAGATCCGATGCATCCCCTGTCAGTGTTGTCAGACTGCCGGCGGCTTCATTGATCTTGTCCCGAATGGCTGTCTGTCTTGCAATCGCCGTATCGATCAAACCATTGATATCTCTGATGGCTGTGTTTAAAATCTTCAGGGAATCAAAATCATTGCCGATGTCTGTCAGGGAATTTTCTATCTCTGTATAGCGGTCGATCACATCCTGGATTCTGTCTGACACGGCATATAAAGCATCGGCGGAGGCCTCCGCATCTGTATTATAAGAATCCAGCGCTTTGCCCACCGCATCTGACACAGCTGTATAGAATTCCTTGTTCTGTGCCAATGCATCAGAAATCGTCTTTGTGGTACCTGTCAAAGCGCTGTTTAATGAATCAATGCCCTCACCGGCTTTATCAAAAGCCTCGACACTGTTTTCTGCACCAGAGCCGGACTGCTTCAGAAATTCAGTGGTTGAATCCAGCATCAACGCACCCGATTTTGTCAGATTTGCAAAGGACTGCACTGTATTGGCCGCACTGCTCAAATCAAAAGCTACCTGGTTCAGGGTTTTTGACAGTTTGTCTGCCAACTCCTGATCATCTTCATCATCAGCAGCATTGCTGACAAGCTGAATTGCCTCCAGCGCTGTTTTTGAAACGGTTTCAATGAAAGTGTCATTCACCTGCTGCTGTACAGCGCTGGCACCCTTTTCAGTAACCTTCGGTGCAATGGCATTTTCCTTCTCATTAATATAATAAATAATCTGAGGATGTGTCACATCACTGGTAAAAACACTCATCATATCCTTGGTAAAATCCTCAGGAATAACAAGGGACGCATAATATTTGCCGGATTTAACTCCATCGGCTGCATCATCTGCATCTGTAAAGACCCAGTTGAAATTGTCATTTTCCTTCAATGCCTTAATGACATCATCACCAAGATTCAGATCCACGTTGATCAGTTCACTTGTATACCCTGCATCCTCGCTGGCCACGGCAATTTTCAGGCCATCCGTACTGCCATACGGATCCCAGCTGGCTGCAATATTGAACCATGCATAAAGAGTCGGAATAACAAGAATACCCATGATAACGATCATGGCAATAACATTATTATGAATCTTGTTTAAGTCATTCTTAAAAACACGCAGAATATTCTTCATTATTCCTTCTCCTTTCCACGGAATTTCTCAAGCATTTCATCAAAGGACATACCTGCAATCTTCTGCTGTTCCTGCAGATTATTGTGAATAAATTCAACAACGATCAGCCATACAGCGATAATAATGATCGAAAGGATCCACAGGACAAGGAATACGATCTTTGATTCCAGACTGAACATCAGAACAAGGAAAATCAGCGGAATAATGATGATCGCCAGGAATCCGAAACGCACCATCTTCTTATAATTGCCTTCAAAAGCCTGTGCCTTTGCAGCTGTCTCTTCTCTCAGATTGTCAACAGACAGAGATGCCTTCAAAAGCATTCTCAGCTGTTCATGACGGCTGAGTGTTTCATCCGGTTCTTCACAGATCATAAACTCTGTCTCTGAAAGCTTTCTGTCAAACAGGCGGTTCAGTCCGGCAAGGGCCGGCCTGAGACCAAGTCCGATCAGCAGTGAAATCGGCACATAGCATAATAACAGAATCAGTATATCTTTCTCATAGACATGTCCATATACACCTGCTACACATTCTCTCATAGCACCGACGCCATACGCAAACGGCAGGAACGGGTGCAGGTTCTGGAAGAATGCCGGTGTCATTTCAATCGGGTATGTACCTGATGATCCCGGAATCTGAAGAATAACCAGGATAACGCACAGTGCCTTGCCGATATGCTTGAATGAAATAGACAATGCATAAATAATATTAACATAGACAAAAGAAAGAATCATACCAAGAATAACCATCCTTACCGGATGCACGACTTGCGCCCCCGGAAGCAGCGTATCACCCAGACACACAACAAACCCCTGAATGATACCGATCACGACATACAGCAGCCATCTGCCCATATACATCTCTGATGCCGTATAGTTTTTCATAGATTTGTCTCTGTCTACTTCCATCTTAATGATCGCGATCAGAACAATACCGCCCACCCAGATTGCCAGGTTGGAATAGAATGGAATCATGGAAGAACCGTAATTCTTCACTGCAAAATAAGTCTCTGTATCCAGTTCAACCGGTGATGCCATAAACTCAGAAATCTGGTCAGCATCAATGCCTTCCAGTTTGAGCAGTTTGTTATATGCATCGGAACTTACAAGCGCATTCACATCACTCTGGATGTCATTCAGCTTGCCACTGACACTTGCCAGTGCAGAGGTCGTACCGCTTAAAGCGTCCCTGATATCCGCAAGACTTGTATCCAGCTGATTAAAAACCGACTGGAACTGCTCGGAAGCTGTCGGTACGCCATTGAGCAGACCGGACAACTCACCCGTCAGACTTGAGAATGTATCCAGTGTTTTGTCCAGTTCAGGAATAACATTCTGAGCCATGGAAATCCTGAAAGCATGGATACTGCCGATACTGTCAGAAGCAATTCCTGACAGCTGTTCACGTGTTGTGGATGTTGTGGAGATTGCATCCGAAATGCTGTTATTACCTACAGTCAGACTGTCGATCAGTTTCTGATTCTTGTCATTCTGCTCCTGAAGACTGGCAATATTGCTGTTCAGTCTGTCAATGATATCATTGGCAATCTGTCCATCCACTTCATCATTCACTTGATTCACAAGATCCTGCATATTATTCAGGATCTCACCATTTAATGATACAACAGAATTGGCTGAATCCAGTGCATCGCCAACCGTCGTATTAATCTTGCCTGCCTTGGCTTCCAACTCTGTCAGCCCCTCTGAAGCAGAACTATGTGCCTGGTTCAAAAGTAGCTCTCCATTGGAAAGTGACCAGGACAGGATGGCGGAAAAATCTCCGGCTGCTGTTCTCGTATTCTGAATGATCGTATCCGCGTCATCCAGAGCAGATGCGCCTGAGGCCGCTGCGTCATCCAGTGAACCTGCTGCCTTCTGGGCATCTGAAATCAGATCCTTGGTAGAATCAGAACTGTTGTTAAACTTGTCCAACAAATCTTCGTACGCCTGAATATTGGCATCTGCCTTCTTCAGCATCTCATTGATGTCCGTATTCACATTGCCTACAGCATCTGCTACATCTGTCACAGAATTTTTAACAACATCCGACACAGACTCTGCTGCAACCGATGAGAATGTACTGTTGATCTGAGACTGGATCGTACTTGCACCCGTACTCGTGATCTTCGGTGCAATGGCATTGGCTTTCTCATTGATATAGTATTCCAGTTCCGGTGTATTAAGCTTGCCTGAAAGGACACTTAACAATGATTCACTGAAATTGTCCGGAATAACAATCGCTGCATAATACTTGCCGGATCTGACGCCTTCAACGGCTTCATCTTCCGACACAAAGGTCCATCCCAGCTGATCATTTTCCTTCAGATTCGTAATGATCTCGTCACCCGCATTGATCGAAAGGCCATTGCTCGACGCCTCCTGATCATTATTGGCAACAGCTACCTTAATACCGGAGGTGTTGGCATAAGGATCAATGTTTGCAACAATATTGAACCATGCATAGAGCGACGGAATGATCGACACACCTATGATAACCAGTAATGCTGCCGGGTTGCGCAAAATCCGCTTCAAATCCCGGCGAAAAATCCGAAATGCATTTCTCATAAAAATGCTCCTTTTTCATAAATTGTTCCATTAATAGATAACATGTTGATTTTCTCATAAAAAATATTATATTAATGGACAGCATAATTTACAACCATCAATTGTATGTTTTTTGTTCATTAATGGTCACTTGTTTAAAAAGTGTCTAATTGTGATTTTTGTCATTCAACCGGTGCCTTTGCGTGCTGCTTACAGCTGTGTTTTGTCCAGTCTTTCGATGATTTTCTTATTCATCCGGTCATAGGAACGCCACGAATCCTGACTGTCTGCAATGCCGACCTTCTCACAAATATACCTGATAAGCCACATCACATATTGCATAAAGCAAAAAAGGAATCCACTTAGGATTCCTTCTCTACTCAGGTTTTATAAATCATGCAGAAGATGGGAGTTGAACCCACACGAGTGTTACCTCACTAGAACCTGAATCTAGCGCGTCTGCCATTCCGCCACTTCTGCGTGCTCACTTATAATACCAGATGCTTTTGAAAAATGCAAGCCTTTTTTTGAAAAAATTTAAATTTTTTCAAAAATAATGACTTTTATCGTATCGACGGACTGCTGCGCTCCGGAGAAATTATTCTTTGAATGCGAACATACGCTGTCCGATATAGTTAAATCCGGTGAACAGACACATACCGGCAAGCATGGCTGCATTCTCCTGAATCTTCTGACCGGCGCCGGATAATATGTACATAACAACCGGTTTTGCAATACCATAGGCCAGCACATAGCATACCGCTATGTTAATGATAAATTTCGCCACCTGCTTCCATGAACGTTCTTTATTCTGGAATGTAAAATACTTGTTCAGGAAAAAGCTCAAAATACTCGTCAAAATATAATTGGCTGCAGATGACACCCAGTAACTGCAGGATGCCAGATTATACAGACCAAACATGATGGCCGTACCGACAACGGTGTTAATACAGCCGACAATGATAAATCTCAATAATTTCTGATCAACCAGACTCAATATCTTTTTAATCATTCTGCTTCTATGCCTCCTTGGTTTTGCCGGATTTAAACTGTTCTGCCTCCTCAATCGGATGCATCAGCCCGTCTTCCACCCACACATTATTTTCCAGATGAATTTTATAAACACAACAGTTTGAAAGTCCTGACCGCCAGAAGTCTTTCAATTCACAGTGATTGATACAGCTCATAATACCTCTCAAAGCAGCCCCATGAGAAGCAGCCAGCACAGTATGTACACTTTCATCTGATGCCGCCATTCCTGACAGCATATCCAGGAATTTCTGTGCACGGGTCTGCAGTTCTTCAATACTCTCTGCACCTTCCGGCGGAATATAAGACTCCGGTGCATCAAATAAATCCTTAATCAGCGAATACGGCTTGCCTTCATCTACACCAAAATCCATCTCACGGATTCTTGCATCAGGCTGCACTTCTTCAAATGTTCTGCCCGAAACGATGGCTGCCGTCTTTCTTGCCCGCACAAGTGGACTTGCAAAAACTCTGTCGAATGTAATATTCTGCTTTTTAAACCACTCCGCCGCAATGCCAGCCTGCTGAATCCCCTTGTCATTTAATGGAATGTCGCTCATTCCCTGTATGAGACAGCGTTTGTTGAAATCTGTCTCCCCATGCCGTATAAAATATACAATCATCTTCTATTTCCTCTTCCTGTTGTTGTTTACATAAACCAGATTTCTTTATTTGTCGACGACACACTGACAACGCCTGCCTGCAAAAGAGACATCACATCTTCCTTGTCCGACACAAGCCCTCCTGCAATAACCGGAATCTGCGAAATTCGACAAACTCTTTTCACAACCTTCGGCATCAGTGCCGGCAGTACCTCAATGACATCCGGTCTTGCCCCCTTCACATGCTTCTGAATATTCTCGTAAGCCATGGAATCGATGACAAATAAACGCAGCACCGATGTAAGTCCAATCTCGCCTGCATGTTTGATCAATGCAGGTTTTGTCGAAATAATACCGTCAGCTTTTGTATATTTTTTTATAAAATCAACCGCTACATCCTTGGCAGAAAGGCCATTGATCAAATCCAGATGAACCAGTGCCATCTTTCCTGCCTGTTTCACCGTATCTACAATATCCGCGATATTGCAGATATCTCCATATAAAATAAAAACAACCTGAATGTCACTTTTCAGACATTCCTTCAGGCCATTATCATCTTTTATGGCTGCTATAACCGGAGAATCCTCCAGCGCATCTTTGAACTCTCTGTTCATTATTCTATCCCTCATTCTGTCATCATTCCTGTTTATGCTGTCTCAGAACAATGCTCATCCTTCCTCATCAAAATCTATGATGCCCTATGACGATGACACACTTCTTGCTAACGCTCATTATATAATGAAATGTCCTGCTTCGCAAGACGAAACACCAAAAAGGCTGAGGCTTCACAGCACGAAAAGGCCAAACCCTGTCGGATTCAGCCTTTTCTTTTATGCAGCCGCATTTTTTCTCACTTATTAAGCGATTGTTTCTGCGGTTTCTACAGCGTTATTTTTTTTACATCTCCCGTATAAGCCGGTGCTGTACGATCCAGTGTTCCCTCTGTGGATGCCACACAGGCTGCCACAACGAGGTCACCGGTTGCATTGGTTGCTGTATGAATCTGGTCAATAATTCTGTAAATACCTGTTACAAGACCAATAACGTGAACTATCCATTGTCTAAAGCCAATGGGCTTCCTGCTTCACAGACCTCGTGACCTACTATCTCCACAGGCGTAAATTCGGGCAGTCCCTGCCCTATATAGTTATTCTTCTTATGCTATTTGTCGTAATCCCTCCGCCAGTATATTTTTTGCAGCGTTAATGTCTCTATCATGTTTTGCACCACAAACTGGACACGACCATTCTCTTATTGATAAATCTTTTATCTCTGTATTTTGGTATCCGCAAACCGAACATAACTGGCTGCTGGCATAGAATGTATCTATCTTTATATATTTTCTACCATTCCACTTTGCCTTATATTCTAACTGTCTTGTCAACTCATACCATGAAACATCACTTATAGCTTTTGCTAAATGATGATCTTTCACCATGTTCTGTATCTGCAGATTTTCCGAAACTATCACTTGGTTTTCGCTGATAATCTCATGGGATATCTTGTGCAGATAGTCTTTTCTGCTATTTGTTATTTTTTCATGGCATAATGCTATCTTTTTTTTAATCTTGTTGTAATTTTGGCTTCTCTTTTTTTTATGTGCTAACTGTCTTTGCAGCTTTGCCAGTTTCTTTTCATATTTCCTGATGGTTTTTGGATTTTCGTATTTCTTTCCCTTTGAAGTAATACATAAATCTTTAATGCCCAGATCTATTCCTGTGTTTTGATCTGTATGTGTCAGTTCCACATGTTCCGTTTCCACCAAAATTGATACATAATATTTTCCGCTCGGCATCTGCGATACCGTTGCAGACTTTATCTGTCCGATAAAATTTCTATGCAGTTTTGCTTTTACTTCCTTTAGTTTAGGCAGCTTTACTTTTCCTCCGTCAAAATCTGCCGTTATATTCCCATTGGTAAAATTCGTTGTGTATGATTGATGACCGTCATGTTTACTCTTAAACTTCGGATACCCTGTATGTTCTTTAAAAAATTTTTGATAGGCAGCGTCCATATTATAAATTGCATTCGTAAGGGCAAACTTATCTACTTCTTTTAGCCATCCATATTCTTTTTTTAGAACCTGGTTACAGTAATTGTTGCAGTTGGTTTTATTTACGTTTTTTTTCTCTTTCTCATATGCTTCTTTTCGATACGCCAGTGTCCGATTATACACAAAACGGCAGCAGCCAAATGTCTTTGCTATCTGTTCTTTCTGCTCATTAGTGGGATATATTCTGTATTTATATGCTTTTAACATCTGCTGCCACCTCCTTAACCTTGGTTTTCTATATATCTTTTAAGCATTTTTTCTGATACATGTGATACTGTAATAAGTATTTGTGCCTGTTTTTAGATTTCCATGTCCCCATGCCATAAGTATACAATAATATCTAACTTTTGGCTACCTTAACCCACCGTCTAAAGCCAGTGGGATTGCGGTAGCCTTATTTCAAAAGCCACCTTGAGGTATTTGATTGGATTGACCTTTGCCACAAACAGAAGCAGCGGTACATACACAATGAGAATGTGTGTAATGGCTGACAGGTAATCTGTCAGGATAAATTTGAAAATGTTATTAGCCCAGCAAAATCGCATGGACGATATCATCAAAGCCGCCAACGACAGCAAATATCAGGAACAATTGTTTGAAGAATTCCATCTTTAATCTGACTGAAAGGTCATCCTACAAATGAAGAAATTAATAAATTGTAAACAGTTATACTCAAACCAATATTAACAAGAGGAATCCTGTTTACAAAAGATAAAACAGCCGGTACATGTTGATCCTAAAATCAATATATACCGGCTAATATTTTATACGGCAGCATTCGCAATCTTCAAACATCCCACTCTGAATGTACCTATGTATATTTACCTCTTCTGCAGCCTATTCTGCCAACGTATATATTCTGTTGTATTCCTCCTCACTTTCATCTTTAAGATTGCAATAATGCCCTTTGATATCCAGCGACTGAATTTTACCTGTGTCGGCCAGTCGATTAAATACATACCATGATTTTCCGTTGTCTTTTAAGCTTAGAACTGTATTATAGGCATCTTCTCCATCAATGACATATTCAGTTCCATCTGTATACTTCAATGTGATGTTGTCAGGAACATTCTCGATATTCTCATCTGCTGTATCTGACATAGTAAGACCAATCGGCGACACCTCTGCTGTATCACCGTTTTCGTCCGTCAATGCAACGCCATCCAGTTTGTCCGTCACATCAAATGACACGGATTTCTGATCCAGAACCGTCCATTGTCCTGCATCCTCATTATCTTTTGCTTTTATCAAATCCAGACGAATACCTTCATTTTCCTGCAGATTGCCTGTAAAACAAGCCACTACATGAAGTTCTGTATCTGTACTGATATCTGAACGCAACAATAATCTGCTGTCCAGTTCTTCTCCGGATTCTGAGTATATCGTTGGGTTTACCAGTCCTCCATTCGGATTTGAATACCAATTAAAATTAATTTCACCATAGCCGGATTCATACCAGTCCTTAACTCCATCCGGATTCGAAATAGTATAAGACAACATGCCATTGCCGTTTTTGTCCACCACTAACTGCTCAAAGTCAAAGGTATATCCACCAACTTCCACTGTCGCATCCACATTCTGAACATTGCCGGACAATAATTCATTCGCCGTCACTGAATCAACTGCCACACGCTGTGAATCTGGGTCATCCAACACTTCCCCGCTGGAATTTGTACGCTCAGCATGCTTTGTTGAAATACTCTTATCCCCCAAAGCCGCATCCGCAAATGTCTCCACATCGCTTTCTGATGCCGGACTTAATTTTGCTTCAATAAAATGGATAGCTTCTTCGGCATAAGTTGAAATCTCTGTAGAAAACATGGTACCTGCCACTGCACAGAACACCACTGCTGCCGCTGCAACGCGAGCCGGATGCCAATGTCTGTTTTGGCTATCATTATTTTTACCGTATTTACTCCGATTGCGGGTTTCCTGTCCGTCATCCTGTATTTTATCTCCTTCAGCATTCCTATTTTCTGTCATCTTCAAGACCTCCTCAAGTACATCGTCAGAGGCGTGAAGACAATCCATTGTCTCTTTATAACATTTTTCATCGAATTTTTTTCGGCTCATCATTCGGCCTCCTTCAATATTTTCTTTAATTGCTCCCTGCCTCTTGCAAGTCTTGTACGGACAGTTCCGTTTGGTACCTGCAAAAATTCTGCAATTTCCGCTGTCGCATACCCCTCATAATAATACAGATACAGAATCATGCGATATTTTGTCGGCAGTGCCATCACAGCATTCAACATTCCCCGATGTTCCGGCTCCGGCATCTGCAAAGTTTCCATATAATCTTCCAGGGATGCATATTTCTGCCATGGAAAACGCAGGAAATTTTTGCATTCATTCAGGGTCACTCTGATGAGCCAGTGCTTGACATGTTCCTCCGATTCAAAATCCACATCGCTTTTATAAAATTTCAGCAACACGTTCTGAGTCACATCATCGGCATCTGTTTTATTTTTTAAATAATTCATGGCAACTCGAAAAACCGTATCCATATACTTCCTTGCCAGACAGGTAAATTCTTCTTTCGTCAACATCTTACTTGTACTCTCCTTGAAAGGCCTTTCACCCATAATACACCTGATATGCCGAAAATGTTTCATTTCTGTCAAAATATTTTTATGCACATAAAAAGAGACATCGGCAGTTGGCCGACCCTGTATGTTTCACAGGATGCCTGTCATTTCTGCAAATGTCTCTTTCTTACTATTTCAATATGCTATTTTTATCCATTCAGTTTTTATTCATTCTATTATGCCGCCTCGACTGCGCCTGCTGCCACAATATTGACGCCTGTACCTGCCACATTTTCAAGGACAACATCACCGATAGCCACCGGTGCCTGAATTGTCACGCCTTTTAATGCTGCTACACATTCAAAAATCTTATCCTTCGGAATATCGGACTGTGTTTTGACATTGATCATCGGAGCAGCGCCGCCGCTGACTCTGACAGTTGTCGTGACGATACGTGTCGGATTAGTGACTTCTTTTCTGGCATAAATATCGCCCTTTTTGCAAGTGTTGCCTTTGACTTCTACAACTTCTTTACCATTCATTGTCACTGTGAGAGCGCATCCCAAAGGACAGCCGATACAGGTTAATTCTCTTGTTTCCATTCGTTATGCCTCCTCAATTTTGATTGTAATATGCTTCAAATCAGGGTAATCTGCCAGTTTGGATTTCTGCAGAATCACCTGCTCCATTTCTCCCGGTGCCATGACCGGACGTTTGCGTTTGCTGATGAGTTCATCATCAAAATAAGTCGCAATGGCACAGTTTTTATAAACATCTCCTACACGGAAACGAACTGTCAGGGTATCTTCCATTTCTGTCGGACGGATATATTTTGGCACTGTGTAACGAACGCCATCTACCGGCAAAATTTCAACAGTTTTTGCATCGGCTGTCTTGCCCTCCTTAATATAAGCTGCAGCATTCTTTCCGGCTGTTCCGGCTTCCTGGGAAACATAATCCACCAGGTCATGCACATGCAGCACGTTGCCGCAGGCAAATACGCCGTCGATATTAGTTTCCAGACTGTCATTGACAATCGGGCCGGATGTAATCGGGCTTAAGTCAACACCGGCACTCTTGCTCAACTCATTTTCAGGGATCAGACCGCAGGACAGAAGCAATGTATCACATTCATAGCGTTCTTCCGTGCCCGGAATCGGACGGCGGTCAGGGCCAACCTCTGCAATTGTAACAGCCTTTACACGGTCTTTGCCTTCAATATCAACAACTGTATGACTGAGTTTCAGCGGAATATCGAAATCATTCAGACACTGAACGATATTTCTCTTTAATCCACCGGAATAAGGCATCAGCTCTGCCACAACCTTCACTTTGGCACCTTCCAGTGTCATACGTCTTGCCATGATCAGGCCGATATCACCGGAACCAAGGATAACCACTTCACGCCCCGGCATATAGCCTTCCATGTTCACCAGACGCTGTGCGGTACCTGCGGAGTAAATACCTGCCGGACGATAACCCGGAATATTCAAAGCACCTCTTGAACGTTCACGACATCCCATGGCCAGAATCACGGCTTTGGCCTGAAGAAGAATCATGCCTTCCTCACGGTTCATGGCAGTGACAACCTTTTCATGGGAAATATCCATGACCATTGTATTTAATTTATATTCAATCTTTCTCTCTTTGACCTGTTCGATAAATCTTGCTGCATATTCAGGTCCTGTCAGCTCTTCTTTAAATGTATGAAGACCGAAACCGTTGTGGATGCACTGGTTCAGAATACCGCCAAGCTGTTTGTCTCTTTCAAGAATCAGAATACTTTCAATACCATTGTCTCTTGCAGCAACAGCGGCTGCCAGACCAGCAGGGCCACCGCCAATAATAATCAAATCATATGCTTTCATCATGCGCCCTCCTATAATTCCTTGTTGGTACCGATAACGATATTGGAACCAACACCGTTCTTTGTAATGTCAAACATGCTCATTGGCACTTCACGTTCAAGAATTTCCATCGTTCTCGGTGAACAGAAGCCTGCCTGGCAGCGTCCCATACCGGCTCTTGTACGACGTTTCACACCATCAAGGGAACGTGCCCCCAGCGGACGGTGAATGGCATCCAGAATCTCACCCTCCGTGATCATCTCACAACGGCAGATAATATTGCCGTATGCAGGCTGTTTCTTAATCAGTTCATTTCTTTCTTCCAGTGTCAGTGTATCCGGATGAAGAATGCCTTTTCTGATCGGGTTGAACTTGTCGTTAACTTCAGGATTCAGCATCTCTTTCACCCTGTCTGCCACCATCACTGCAATAGCCGGTGCAGATGAAAGTCCCGGAGACTCAATACCTGCCACATTGATAAAACCTTTGGCATCTTCTGCTTCACCAATCACAAAATCATCACCGGCCTCATGGGCACGGAGACCTGCAAAAGATGTAATCACCTGACGAAGGGGTACATTCTTCACACTGAGAGAAGCGGTACGTCCGAGGGAATCCAGTCCGGCCTGGGTTGTATTAACCGCTTCTTTATCTTCCACATCTACGGCAGTCGGTCCAACCAGCAGATTGCCGTGAACCGTCGGGCTCACAAGAACACCTTTGCCCATCTTGGACGGCAGCTGAAAAATTGTATGAGATACATGCTTGCCTGCATCTTTGTCCAGCAGCATATATTCACCTTTTCTTGCTGTAATATGCAGCTTATGTTCGCTGACCATATTATTCAGTGTATCTGCATAAACACCGGCTGCATTGATGACAACTTTCGCTGTTTTTATCTCTTTTTCGCCGCTGTCTGTATGGATCACTGTCAGTTCATAGCCTGACTCTGCTTTCTTAATATCATCCACCTGTGTATTCAGGAAAAATTCGACACCGTTGCTGCATGCATTTTCAGCATAGCCCATCGTCATATGGAAAGGACATACAATGCCGCCTGTCGGTGCAAACAATGCACATACAACATCATCACTGAGATTCGGTTCCATAGCGATCAGTGCCTCACGGTCAAGAATCTGAAGATCCGGCACGCCATTGGCCTTGCCTCTCTCCATCAGTACTTCCAATCCTTTCGGATCCTGGTCTTTTGTGCATACAACCATAGAACCATTTCTCTTAAACGGAATATCCAACTCTTTTGCAATCTGATCCATCATGGCATTGCCTTTGACATTAACCTTTGCCTTTAATGTGCCGGGTACAGCATCAAAACCCGCATGAATAATGGCACTGTTGGCCTTGGATGTGCCGCAGCAAACATCCTCCTCACGTTCAATGACACAGACATTTAACTGATATCTTGATAACTCCCTTGCGATGGCGCTTCCTGTCACACCGGCACCGATAATCGCTACATCATACATAAACCCAATCTCCTTTCTATTTCTGCTTAACAGCCAAACGGGAAAATAAAAAGCAAGGGAAATAGAGCGATTGTCTCGCTCTACTTACCTTGCTCTAATCTCCCGGTAATCACTTTATTGATTTGCTGCCTTTATGTTACCACCCTCTGAGAAGAATTGCAACCTCTTTTCCAGAATATTATGTATAAATTTTTTGTTGCTTTTTCTCCCTCTTTCTTAT
Organism: Coprococcus intestinalis; assembly: GCF_023656595.1. Classification (NCBI taxonomy): domain Bacteria; kingdom Bacillati; phylum Bacillota; class Clostridia; order Lachnospirales; family Lachnospiraceae; genus Coprococcus; species Coprococcus intestinalis. The sequence continues at coordinate 297,103 of NZ_JAMOKJ010000001.1, forward strand.
CCTAAGAATGGGTTTATTCTTGCACAAAACATTTTCAAATAACCTCTCTGTCTTTCCTGCTCCCCTTCATCTTCTTCTAAGAATGCTGTAATCAGATTCTCCAGATTGACCTGAATCACGCCCATCTCCCGGTCTTCATGATAATAAAATTTTATTTTTGCACAATACCTGGTTATTCCATCCTTCGTATCTCCGATATAATCCGGAAGTACCAGGAAGTTATAGACCTCCGTTTTATCTGTTCTTTTGAGCACAGTATTTTCATACATCCGTTTTATCTGTTCCTGATAGAAGAACTGTTTATAAATATCCATATTTCCCGGGAGTTTATATCCATTGTCTTTCCACCCCGAGTATTTTGCATCTAAAATACAGCACAGTTCCTGATCACCTTCAGACATATCGATGACGATATCCGGTATGTTTTTCTTCTCCATATCTTCAAATACAATTCTCCGATTTTCCAGTGTCCTGTCTTCTTTTCTCTTACTCACCGGCTCCCATTCATAGATATTATACGCCGGGTGGTTAATATGAAGATCCTCCCTACGTAAGATAAAGCTATCATAGAGCACATCATTTCCTGAGAGGTGAAGTTGATTTCTATAAAGCCATCCGATCAGCCATTCAAATACCTTTTCAAATTTCACTGCCGCAATCACACCAACATTCTTCTGTTCCCTACTCCATGGATTCCTTATCTCACACCATGAAACCAGCGTGTCTACACACCAAGGATAGATTGGCACAAAATTGATATCCTCCGAACACTTTTTTACTTCCTGAAAATACTGTTCCAACAACCTGGCATATTTCAGCAGCCGTTGCTCTTTCTCTTCCTGAGACTCTCCGTTTCTCACGCTCACTGATTTCGGAAGGCACAAAAACACTTGCTCATCTACACGCATCACGCCTACAAAATTCCAGGCACCATTTTTTATCAAAGGCTCTATCGCCCACTGTCTCTGCTCAAAGCTGAAGGAACTATAGTGCATGCCTTTCAGTTTCTCACAAAGTTCCTCCGGCACCTTTTCCGCATCCTGAATATATTCAATCGGCATTGTTTTCACATTCACTTCTCTGGGCAGCAATGGATACCATTGTTCCAACACTGTTCCTGTCTTTTCAGTTGATCCCCACCAAAACGCCAGCGGACAGTTATTGGAAATATTATAATCTGTTGCAAAGAAAGCACCAAATCCCAAGGAAATATCATGCTTATATCCCATTGGCTTCATCTTGTCATTGCCATTCTCACTAAGTGAACAGATATAAGCCCCTTTTTTCATCAATGCCTGTTCCAACACATAGCGGTTATATCCTGAAGTGAACAGTTCAGATTCTCCGTCAGAATAACCTTTTCGAAATCCAATTCCTGAACGTCCTGAAGATGCCTTGAGCTCCTCCAGATGCACCATATACTGATCCACATAAGGATCCCCTTTTACCTGCCTCGGCCAGAGTATATCATAAGGCTGCGGCTGATGCATATCATTTTTATATGCCCTCATCAAATGGATTTCCGCTTTTATGTGCTTTGGTGCACAGATTTCTTCCAGTCTCTTTTTCACATAAGGAAGGGCGCCATTATAACCGGCAATGTAAATAATTTTTAAGGTACTGCCTGGGTTGGGATTCTCTGTCTCCAGCCAGTAACCCACATCTTTCAGCAGCGTCATTCCGGTAAACAGGCAATCATCCAGATAAAAATAGTTCCGCACCTCACCTGGTGCACAGGTATTCACCCCTGTGTACCCGCAGGCTTGAAGATAGGACTCAACCATTGGCACCAGACGTTTCTGAGAATTTCCCTTCGTCTGTATATCCAGAAATTGGCTTTTGGAAATTGTTTTCTGCGGATCTGTTCCCATGATATCCGCATTCGTCTCTATGTACCTTTCCCATTCCATGAGCTTTGCCTGGTCTACATAATTTTGCTCTAACAGACGGTTTGTTTCCGTCAGAACAACCATTCTTTCTTCTTCCGGGAACTGACTGATCCACCGGTCCACATGCTCCGCATCATAAACACCGGTCCCCTTGCGGTAATTTTTTATTTTCTCTGCAATTTGTTCTTCTAATGTACGAATTAATGGCTCTTCCATTTCAGCTCTCCTTTTCTTTTGCTTGTCATTCGCTGACTTATTTTTCTAAAGACTCCAGCAATGCAGTGCAGCCTTCATAAACATCCCTGTATGTCTCCTCAAAATCACCTGTATACCACGGATCCGCAATAGACCTTCCCGGCCTGTCTGTAAAATCCAGCAAAAGCTTTACTTTTCCTTCTTTATCCGGACCGGTAATCCGCAATGTATTCCTGATATTATTGCTGTCCGCACACAACAGATAATCATAATACTGATAATCCTGCTTTGTCACCTGTCGGGCACGCTTACCGCTGAAATTCGTATAGGCGGTTTCACCAATGCCGTGTCTTCTTAATTCCGCCTGAGCCGGAGGATAAATTGGGTTGCCTTTACCATTCCATATTTCTTCCGTACTGGTTGCTGCTGAAGCAATCTCAAACGCATCAGTTAAACCGCATTTCTCCACCATGTCCTTTAAAACATATTCGGAAATCGGTGACCGACATATATTGCCATGGCAGATGAAAAGTATTTTAATCATAGTTTTATTTCTCCTTGTTTTGCCCCGAAATGCCCTTGTTTGCGAGGGATTCCGGGGATTTGTGAAATGTGTGTTTTTGCTGCACTCTTGGCAAAATAGGGCAAGATGGAGCAAGTTGTTGTGGGCTGTTAGTAGTAAAATTGGTAGTAAAATGGGGTTAGCTTACTACTAAGGATTATATATTATAATCTGCATATACTGAAAGCATACTCTCAACACTCTTCACAAAGTTCTTAGAATTATCATCAAACTCGTACTCTCCAAGTATGGTATGATACACATTTCCCGTATATTCTGTAACAAAAATTGCATCGTATAACTGTTGGATTTTTTGTTCAACAGTAACTACACTCTTACCTTCTTCCACTTCAAAGGCTTCATTTCTATTTAGCAATCGTGTAGCCAACCATTCTCCCTTATCAGAATCTTTATAAATATCCATAAGTGGTTTCGAACTTTTTCCGCATACAAATTGGTTATATAACGATATATCAACAATTTTTAGTCCTACAAGAATTGGAACCACATACATCAATAAAAGTTGTCTTCCTTTTCCATCTGAAAAAGAAAAATCAAATTTTCTACTCTCATGTGTAGGCTCATATGCTGCTGTTTTCACTTGTCGATAAAAACGAGTGGCTTCACGCAACTCCATATTATATGTATCTATTACTTTTCGACATATTTTTTCTAAGACATAACTAGATTCCAACCCCATTTCCCTATAAAATGCAGTTTTATCTGCTGGTGGCAAGGATATTCTCATATCAAAAAATCTGTCTAAATATCTGCACGCATCAAATGTATTACCATAATAATGCTTTATTGTATGTTGTAACTCCCCTAAATTAACAGAAAAAACAAACGTAATTCTGTCATCATATAAATAATGTTTTATTCTTTCTAATAATTGAACAGCATAGCTTGGCTTACATCTATCCAATTCATCTATGAAAACCACTAACCGATTTCCTCTTTCAACTAATAACTCCGTAAAGAAATTTTTAATGTTCTCGTGTAAATCTTTTTCTTCTTTAATCTTTGTAAGCGGATTATCGCTTTTTAAGTTTTCAATAATACCGTTTATATTTCTACCAGTAAGTGCCTCTAACACAGAACCCGCCAACTTGAATGCATTGCTATTATCATCAAAAGCATAATTTATTCCTAACTGCTTTATTATTTCGTACACCAAAGACAATACCGGGTCTGTATCATTATCATTTTCCCATGCGTCATAATAAACTGCCACATCATAATTCTCTGGCATGTCTTCTGCTTTTTTCGGAAATGGAAGTGCGTATACAATACTTGCTTTCTTTTCATCATCCATATCGCTCATCGGATTTTTTGCATTTATTAGCAACATAGATTGTTTCACAAAAAAAGTCTTTCCACTCCCCCATCTGCCATCAATAGCAATAGAAGAAGCTCCTTCTTGTGCTAATATCAAATCATAAAAACGCACTAAATCTTTGTTTCGTTTCAATAAATCTTTATTCAAGGTATGTATCAAATTTTCTTCCGTAGGAATCAATTCAAAACTATTCATGTCCATTCGCTCCTTTGTATTGTTCTTCCCATTTATGTGTAATCTTCTCACTTCTTCTTAGGATTAGTTTAATTAAATTATTCGCATATTTCCTATAAGCATCACATAGAATTTCTTTGTTTTTTTCGCTGATATTACCGGAAACAATATCCTTCCACCATATGTTGGAAATATTACCTGGAAATACAGCTTCGTTTTCTGATATAGGAATTTTTTCATTTTCCTCGCTTGTAGCCAATGATATAATTCTATAATCTTCTTTTTCAGCATCCATAACAAAATCCTGTAACAACCAGAAATCTATAAATGCTTTAAATGCAGCTTCTCCATACTGATTATTACTAAAACTTAACAAAAAAGATTTTTCTATATCATTATGTAATACATTCCATAACGGTTGTGAAAAACTAGATTTATCGACATCTCCCAAATAGAATCTTTGAATTTCATAAAGTGTCAAATCTATTCTATCAAATAAACTTCCGCCGCCTGCTCTAGCAGTATTAATTGTTGGAATACGATGCACCGGCCAAATCATATGTCCTCCGATAGTTCTTGCATATAATAAATACTCTCCAATTTCTCTATCTTCAATTCCAACATAATGTGCCCACGCTCTAGAAGGACCAATATAATCACAACTGAATCTACCCCCGTTATAATTAGCCAAATTAAATTTAGTGCTGTCTTCTATATACAATTTCAATATTTCATCTTTACTCCATATTCGCAACAAGTCACGATACAACCTATTACTACATCCATCAGCATCTCTATAACACAATCCCTTTACTGTTGCAGAGGCACATCTTCTTGTCATGCATTTATTTCCAGAATTACAAGCTCTATAATCTTCCGCCTTATATGCATCGTCCGTCCATCCCATCGCATCATTAATATAGCAATAATTTTTCTTTATCGTTTGTTTCGACATTTGCATTCTCCTCAAAATTCCTAATATTATTATATCGTCACATCCGTAATTTTTCCATAGAAAAAACGCCCCAGTGAACCCGGAGCGTATCTACTGCGCAGCCTATCTACACCACCTTAAACATTTTCTGTGATACCGCTTTTGCATCGTTTTTCTTTTCTATTTCTGCCTGCGCTTTCCTAAACTCTTCCATCCGTTTCAATTCTTCCTCTGCATCATCGAATCCGATATGCGTGTACACATTCATTGTAACCGATATATCCGAATGCCCCATGAGGTACTGCAGCGTCTTTGGATTCATTCCCGATTTTGCCATATTTGAACAATACGTGTGTCGGCATACATGAGGCGTGATATTTGGCAACTGCACCCGGTAGATGTCATTATATCTGCCGACCATATGATTGAAACGATGTTGCCAATGCATTGCCACAAGTGGCATTCCATTATCATCGTAAAACAGGAATCCGCTATATCCATCTATGGCTTTCTCCACTTTCGGTGCATTTCTATCCTCAATGATTGCTTGAAACATCTGTGCCACATCCTCCGTAATTGGCAATACTCTTGTTCCGGCATCCGTCTTTGTGGTTTCTATGATGTATCGCATATCTGATGTTCTCTGCAACTGATGGTCGATATTTATGGTTCTATTTTCAAGATCAATGTCCTTCAGCGTCAGTCCACAAAATTCCGATATTCGCATTCCCGTATGAAAGAGTATGTACACCACTTCATAGTATTTGCAGTACACCACATCGTCATGCACAAACTTCAGGAACTTTCTCATCTGGTCTTTTGTAATTGCTTCTCTTGTGACTGCGTCATTTACCAATACCCCGGCAAGCTGAAATCCGAATGGATTCTTTACCAGAATGTCATCATCCACAGCCATCTGAAAAGCTGGTCGCAGCACTCCCCGGATGGTATGAATGGAACTGTAGCTTTTTCCATCTTCCTGTTGCAGCTTGATGAGAAACAGCTTTGCATCGGATGTTTTCACACTTCGTATTGTCTTTTTGCCAAATGCTTCCTTCGCAAGTAATCTCTGTACTGTAACATATCCCTGTTTCGTGCTTTGCCTTACTCCTGTCTTGGTTTTCAGATAACGGTCTACCAGTTCACAGACTGTCATCTGTCCGTCCACGATATTTACAAGCAAATCTAAATCTGTGTTTACCTGTTTTTCCAACTCTCGAAGGGAAAGGCATGGTTTCTTGCCCTTTGGGAGTTTATCCGTAGGCTCCAGTTTCCAACTGTATACAAAGTGTGGTTTTCCATCAATATGATATTTATATTGATATTTTCCGTCTGCTCTTACACTCTCTCCCGGTCTTAATACTCTACGCTTGGAATCTCGCCTTGTCTGTCCTCTTCCTGCCTTTGCCATTATCCCCGCCTCCTTAGTTCTGGATGGTTATGCAGATACCTTTCAAAGGCTACACGAAGAATCAGCTTGCGTTCTCCGTAGTATGCCAGAAACTCTTCTCCATCCGTATTATTCAATAAATCATAAAATTTTCTCCGGCTCAGAACAAAATATTCAATTGCCTCAGAAGGATTCAAAATATCCTTTTCTGCTAAACTCGGTCTTGCCATAAAAGTACTTCCTTTCTGCCAAAAGAGGCTGTTTTCAAGGGTTTTCGGGGTCATCCTATGTTCGCTCTTATGCCCTGTAATAGCAACTACTTTCGGCAGATAAAAGGAACTATATTTCTGAAGAATTAAGAATAAATTCTTCGAACTTCGGACGGATAATGAGGAATCGGTTTCCACAGTACACCGCCACCGTTCCAAGGTTATCCTCTGCAATTCTTCTCAGTTTCTTTATACCAATATTAAAATAAGCTGCTGCCTCCTTGATGGTGAGCATATACTTCTCACTAACAGAAAGCGCTTCATTGCTTTCTGCATTCATAGTATCTCTCCTTCCGACAAGGTGGTCACACAGCTGACTCCTTTGTACTACTTTTCTTTTTTTGTCATTTTTACTCTGATTCTGTGATATTTGCCCCCAGGGGCGGTCTGAATCTCTGTCACCTTTTATGCATGGCAACGGTGCCGCCCCTTCACGCACAAAAACTGTGAATTTAAACGGGGTATTAACCACCCAATACAGCTAAATACCATACAAGGGGCATATATCCCATTCAAGATGATAGAAATAAAACCAAACAATTCTACGATTATTTTCCTGCATCTGCCATCTGGATAACCTTGATTGCTTCATTTCTTACAAGTTTTCCGTCAAGGAACTCAAATGCAAGATATCCAATCTGATCATACAGTACAAATTTTTCCAACAATGTTCTTACCGTCACAGGCTTTCTTCCCACAATCCAGTAATAAGAAAAGTCACCAAATGCAATCGGCTTAGTACCTGTTTCGATATCCGGCATATACTCAGAAATAATAACCTGTTTGCCAAGAATTGTATCACTTGCCTGATTCCACAAATAATTGCTATCATTATCCTTCTGCTTTCTGAGTGCAAGTGCTGTCTTATCATTCATAAGCCAGATACCCTTTCTTCTATATTCCTTATCAACACTAAAATATAAAGAAATCACATCATCATAAGTCAGTGTTTCTACTGCCAGTGCTGTTTCTGCTCCATCTGTATTATGAAGGATACCAATAGGCTCATCTGCTCCGGTTCCATTAATAAATGCGTTATCCTCTGCTTTTCCAAATGACTTTCCAAGCTTTTGTATCAGATACTTTTCAATATCGAATCCTGCGTCATTTACAAAATCCTCATCCAATGTAACGATAGATGCCAGCTTATAGCTTTCAATCATTTTTTCATTGAAATCTCCGGCACTTTCATATACCGGAATTGCAGCCCCCTCCGCTACAAATTCCACCTTATCCTTGCAGTCCTTCGCAAAGATTTTGTAGCCATTTTTGTATGCACGAATAACTGTCGCTATCCTTCTTAAATCACCTTGATTATCGCATATGGCGCAGGCAGAAGAAGGCAGAAATGGTAAATCGACTTTCTGGAATACCATAGCAAAAGTCCTGGGAACATACAGCGGTAACATATCCGCTGACGCACTTACCGTTGGATGTCGTAGAAATGTAAAACCAGAACTTGCTGAAATCAAAGGAAAGCGTATTCTTATTGCATCCGAGTTAGAAGAAGGGTCGCGTCTTAATACAGCCACAATCAAGCAGCTATGCTCTACCGACCAGATTTATGGTGAAAAAAAATATAAAGATCCATTTAGTTTCACACCAAGTCATCTTACTGTTCTTTATACCAATCATCTTCCAAAGGTTGGTGCTACTGATCCAAGTACTTGGCGTAGGTTGATTGTCATTCCTTTTAACGCAAAGATTGAAGGCAAATCTGATATTAAGAATTATGCTGACTATCTTTTTGAAAATGCCGGAGGTGCAGCTCTCACCTAGATTATTGAAGGTGCCCAAATGGTATATCAGAATAACTTCCAGATTGATCCACCGGAATGTGTACAGAATGCAATCAAATCATATCGTGAAGAAAATGACTGGCTTGATGATTTCTTAGGTGAATGTTGTGAAATCGATGACAGCTATAAAGAGAAATCCGGTGAGCTGTATTCTTCTTACCGCGGTCACTGCATGAGTACAGGAGAATATATCAGGGGAACAGCAGACTTTTATGCCGCAATTGAACATGCCGGTTTTGAGCGTAAACGTGATAAATCCGGAAGGTATGTAAAAGGACTTCGTTTGAAATCTATTTTTGCAGCATAACATCCATTTCATAGGTGGTGTCAGTCGGTGACACTCTTATATACAACTTTTCTTATAAGAGAAAAATTTATTGTATATAAAAAGTTATGTAATTGACCGTCATAGAGTGACACACCAAGATTGGATGCACCCTATAAGGAAGGAGGAAACCATTTGATTGATGAAAACTTAAAGAGGTATCTGTGGTCAGGATTAGATTATGATCGTTATGAAGTAATCAAAATCATACCCCAAACCACAAATTTTGCAGCCATTGTTATGAAAAGCCGTAACACCATAGATACCCCCTGGTGTCTGGAATACTGTGGTACTGGTCACTATTTTGACACCTATGAAGAATTACAGAAATTTTACTTTAAACATTTTAAGAAAAGATTGGAGGATTAATATAATGTCTCAACCATGTTATGCGTCCTGCTTCGTTCCAAGTAATTTAGGTACAGCACAATACGATGTGATATCGCTCATGGCAACACCAAATGGTCATCCGGTTGCTGTTATGAGAAGTAACGCACCATCAGAATATAGCTGGTGTGTCTTATGTGGATTTTCCACTGTATTTTTTGCAAGCAGGACAGATGTAGAAAATTATTGTTGCAAACATCAATTCACAAATTTCAGAGGAGGTAGAAAACATGAGTAAATTTATTTTCCCATTACAAACGTCAACAACTGACGGAAAGTATCACAATTATTTTGGAAAATTCAGTCAGCATTCTCTTATGAAAGATGGTAGCTACGAATTTGGTATTTCAGAGTCCCACAGCGGTCTATTCCATCTTGAAGGCTTATCGCAAAAAAAGATTCCTGCTGCCAAACACCTGCAGATTATCTGTCCGCACCATTGCCAGCATGAACTTGAAGCAATTAACCATAACACGCTAATCTGTAGTCAATGCGATCCAAGACTGGCCAATATCGAAGGAGGTATGTAATATGTTAACATCAAGCAATTATAATTATGAATTCAGCAATGTAATCAGAAACAAAAGAAGAAATGAGGAAATTTTATCTGAAGGATATGACAAATCTTCTGACAGCTATATGTTTCCTTCCGGAAACTTCAATAACTTTTCAGATGCCGTTATAAAAGAAAACTTATTCCGCAGGCTTGGAACCGTTCTTCATGCTCCCACCAGAGAAGGTCTTATCCAGACAGTATTTTCTACTGCTAATGCAGCCATTGTAAATGAAGCTACTGCCTTTCCAGAAGATAACGATTCTTTTGACAAAGCATCTTTTTCTTCATACAAAATCGCCGCTGTATCAAAGTTAAATAACCGCTTCATTGAGGATATGCACTTCAATGTAGAAAAGTATCTAACCAATGAATTTGCTCGTAGATTTGGCAGAACCGAAGAACAGGTTTTCATCAACGGAACCGGTATAAACGAGCCATCCGGCCTTTTGATGACCGCCGAGACAGGACGTTGCAGCGATACTGCCGAGAGTTTATCTTATGATGATATTATTGCATTGTATTTTGCAACAAAGCCTGACTTCAGGAAAAATGGTGTCTGGTTAATGAATGACAATACAGCATTAACCCTTAGAACGTTAAAAGACAAGAATGGTAATTATCTGTGGCGTCAGTCAGATGACACGATCTTAAGCAGTCCAATAGTTATCTCGCCATATATGCCTGATATAGCAGCCGGCAGTATTCCTGTTGCATTTGGCGATTTGTCCTATTTCTGGATATTAGAACGACAGCCACTTTCCGTAAAGATCTTAACTGAACTGTATTCTCGCGAGAATTTGACTGGCTATGCTGCTTATGAACGTATCGATGGTAAGCTCATCCGCCCAGAAGCTGTTCAGCTTCTTGCAATAAAATAATACAGGGCATCTTTGCGACACCCTGCACCAAAGAATCGTATTATTTTATACTTTGCGAAACGCTAAATTTCCAGAAAGATTTTGAAGCAGAATCCGGCGAGCAACTTTGCTGTCATCTCCGATGAATCCCAAACGTAAAAGGAAACATCGGAATGCATATTTTTCATTCTCAACTTCTTTATCCTTCAGCGCTACTCGTTTTAGTTTTATTGCTAATTCGCATAACTTGGAAATAAATTCTGTATATGCACTCACAGCATCCGGCTCGGACGCAAGTGGAAACCAGGGAAATGAAACCTGATTCTCGGTAATAGCAACCTCCAACTGCTCCACTCGGAATGCGTGTTTAAAAAGCGTTTGCTTCCCTTCTATCAACTTCTGCAAATTTACCAGCTTGTCATCTGTAAACATGTTTCTTGGAACTGATACGCTTAATACATCTGCTTTCACAGTTTCATCCTCTGGCAGCTCTAATTGTTGTATGCGCTCACCTTTGTAAAACCGTTCTAAAATCAATTCCAATTTACTTTCTGACAAATCCCCGGATGCATGAAACACTCCGTTCTTATCCAGAATGCAATCTCCAATCAGATAATCAAACTTGGGTGTTCTGGTATACTTCACCGGCATTCCAAGCAATTCACCTATGGCATAAGCCAGCTTCTTTCGTTCCTCTCCTTTAACATTAAAATCAATCTCTGTAATCATTGCACATACCACCTTTCTTTTTGGTATGTACATATATCACTCTAAATGAATAATAAAGCAAGTCAATTCTGAAATATTTTTACACAGAACACCATATTATTTGCGCACAAATATCTCCCCATATCCTTTAAAAACAAGTCTCTCCGGCAAATATCCGACAAAAAACAATACCCCCTTTGCAATTTGAGGGGGCATCGGTCTTCCGGATGGAAGAACGTAGAGATTTGGCATCCCCCTACTTACCAATCTTAATCTTCATTTTCAACAATTCTAAATATATTTTTCTTCAAAAATACCTCTCTTATTTTCAGATAATATTCATCTACTGTCATCCTAGTTGTCTCATATTTATTTTTTATTATGTCACATTTTTTTATCAGTTCCTCTTGTATTTGTGAAGGAATAATAGGTAACATTAATTGATACACATCTTTTCGACTTAATCCCGGAACACCCGTACTTCTTTTTTGTTTAGGAATTTGTCTAACATCAATAGCCAACAACATGTAATATACAAATTTTATATTATACGTATCATCTAATAAATTAACATAAAATGTTGTATCAATAGGATTGCAATTTTTTTCTTCCCATACAATTTGTCCTGCACTTCCTTTTCTACCAACAATAACACTTGGGCCTTCTACCAAATAGCTATTATGGGTTCCCACTTGTCCATTAGAACCCATAACCGGATATTCACCTGGTATACGATTTTCTTCTGGAAGATTTTTACCATATTCTAAACTAATTAGTTTAGAGAATTTTTTTAATTCATAATCACTTTCTATTTGAATCCGATTCAACAATGATGTATCAATTGTCTTATCAAATATTGGTGCTGAGAAATCCAGCAAATCTGGCATACCACATATAATTGTATGCGGTTGTTTTACTATTTCCTTTCTCAAGAAATTGTTACGTATCATCATATTAATTTTATTCTCGTCATTTAAATCCTGCGGATTAAATAATGGTGTCTTTATTTTATCAATTCCATGCTTTGAATCTTTCTGTCCTACATACTTTATTCCTTCATCTCCTTTTGTATCACTCCACCCATAACCGAGAAATTTTTTCAATTCAGTAGCAGATGTTGGCGATTTTACAACTACAACCGGTGAATGATTACTCTTTGCAAGTACATAAAAATATACTTTTTCTTTTTCTAAAGCAACTACATAATCATAAAATCTATCATGTAACTCCTTTTGTTGTTCTTCTTCTGAAAGTTTTTGAAAAGTTTCTTTTTGTATTCTATTAGTCCACTCCGCCGTTTTCTTGTATAGTTCTAAATATTCTACAAACACATCGGTTGACCATACAACACTTTTTTCATCATTACCTATAAACTCAATATATTGATTATAATCAATTCCCCTCATTTCACAGTAATCTTTTAACAAATTATCATCTTCAAATAGCATATCCTTTGTCCGATCATTCTGAAACCATGAATCGACTCTATTTTTATAATGATTACTTTCAGGTGGATTTTCTTCTCTCTTCTTCATAAATAATGTAGCAGTATTAGTTCCCGTTTTTCCAAAAGTCTTCGTTCCAAACTCAACTATTGCATATATGTCAAAATATTTAAGTATTAATTCCCTTGCCTTAACCGATACCATATCTGGATTGTTAAGCAATGAAATTGGCAGAACAATAATAGCTATTCCTCCTGGCGCTAATAATTGATATGCCCTCTCCACAAAAAATGCTTCAATGACATCATTTGTCGAAATGCTATTCTTCCCAATAAACTCATAAAGTGAATATTTATTTCGCTCTCTCTCTGATAAAGTCTCTAGAAACCCCTTTACACTATATGGTGGGTTTGTAATAAGTAAATCGTAATAACCTTCCTTAATATTTTCATTTTCAGATAAAGCATCATCATACACAATATTAATATCTTTTTGACCATACATAAATGCTGATACTTTGGCCACTTTAGATAAACGATATTCTTTTTCAATTCCTAATATACTTCCATAATACTCTGTTATTCTATCATCCGGAAGATATTCTTTTACTCTACGAGCATACTCATTTAAAAAATGACCAGCTCCACATGCATAATCCAACATTTTTAATGTATGATTACCCTTTGATTTTATCATTTCCTCTAATGGTAATGTTGACACTAAGAATCTAACAATTGGTGTTGGTGTGAAAAACTGTCCCTCACTCTGCTTAATACCATCATCCAGAAATCCTTCAAACAAATCCCCAAGAAACTGATTAGGTTTTTCCGTTACAAGTTTGACATCTTGCAGCATTTTTACCATTTGAACTAATACTTGTGCATTTTTATAAAACAACTTTTCATTATAAACATCAATGAAAGAAAAATCATTATTTGTGTAAAACTTTAATTGTCTAAAGTACTTAAGTATAGTATCTTTGGTTGCATCCGGATCATTCAAAAAAAGCTTGAATGTTTCTTCAATAGTTGACTCATCAATATATGAAACTTCTTCTCCAAGAAATTGTTCCATTCCTTCTTTGTATAAAACCTGCAATCTATCTTGCAATTTATAATAATCATCATATTGTGGTCCCCCCCAGTAAAACTGAAGTTTATCTGAATTTCGTATTTCATCAACTATTTTTGCCAAAAACAAATTTACCAACTTATCAAAAGCATTTTCCCTTCCTGATACATTATGTTGCCTTAATATAGTAGTAAATTCATGATATTTTTTTTGTATATCATCATGACCTATTTCTGTAATATTGGAAATATCTCTTCCTTTTTCTTCAATTAAATATGGAATGCATGTATCCTCAAATATTCCATTTTTAAACGAATACTTTCCATATGTTATATTCCAAGCTGCAAATAACGATGATTTGTCATTCGCTTTTTCAAAAGAAATAGGTTCATCAAATGATTCGAGTGTTGCAGTATTGTCTTTTAATGAGATAATGTTACTTTTTCTAACCAGTTCATCATTGTCCCAATTTGATGCATACATACATAAATATTTGGTTGACCTTTTTTGAACCGCATAAAAAAACAACTGATCTCCATCTTGTTCTGTTTTTTTCCAATAATTATCAAACTCTTTTCCCCATGTTTTGCATTCAATAAGCAAAAAAGATTCACCTGCATTATCCTTAACTAACACATCAGCCTTACCACCACCTCCTATATCATGTGGTGCCTCCCATTTAGGTTCCAATTCAATGCACTCTGGTTTATATCCCAGTTTTAACAATCTATACACACATTCCAAAACAACAAAATTCTCATTTTTTGTTAAATTACTTGTAGTTTCATCATTTACTATTACGCCATCTGGATATGTTATTTTCCCTTTTCCCGCAAAGTCAACCACTATCGTATATCCAAGAATTGTATTTTTATATGTATAAATTTCTTTTCTATGTGTAAATTCTAAAAAATCCAAAACCTTTTTTAAATTTTCTTTATTTATCATAACTTACGTTCCCCCGTTTTCCTTTCGTTTGAAGCAGCAATAACCTTATCAGCCTCTTTCAAGGCAGTTCTTCTTATAAACTCACTATATGAAGCATACGCCTCAAGTCTTGCAGCTTGTTTCAACTTATCCAGTTCTTCTTCACTAACCCTAATACTCATAGAAATTGTCTTGTTCATTTCAAAGCCCTCCTATGTTCAAAATTATATCATCCGTGTGCAACATTTACAATACAAATCGCCACGTTACAACAATCGAGTAGGAGAAAATTCCTCTTGATGAGGAATTTTCGACCTCTCACACCACCGTGCGTACCGTTCGGTACACGGCGGTTCAATCAACTTAACATGTAACACACCTTTCAGTGTAATAATCT